>JBGAKX010000083.1:0-20450 GCA_044224215.1 Blastocatellia bacterium | reverse complement strand
CGTGGCGGGATCGGCCAGGACCTGATCGATTCCCGATGCCGCATACGCAAAGTCGAACTTGTCTGCCACGCCCTTGGCGGTGATCCCGGACGACGTTGCGACGCCGGTCAGTGCGACACCGGAAAGCCTCTTGAGCGGCGGCAGCAGCGTGGCAGTCGCAAAATTGCCGGCGCCAACGAATGCGACTCCAACCTGGCCTCCGGCTGCGCCAGTCGCGACCGGATGCCGGTCGATGCGTGCCGCAAGCGCGGGCTCGCCATCGTACTGCAGCACGATGCCGCACGGCTGTTCGCCGTCCTTGCCAAGCACGACGTCGTAGGCACGAAGTGCGTCGGCAAGCGGAAACCGGTGCGTCGTCAACGCGTCGAGGTCGAGACGGCCGCTCGACACCAGGTCGAGAAACCCCGACATGTTGCGACCCTCGGTCCAACGGACGTAACTCACCGGATAGTCGCGGCCATGCTCCTCGTATTCGGGATCGTACCGACCAGGACCGTACGACCGAGACATCCGGACGTCGATCTCCTTCTCGTAATACGGCGATCGCGGAATCGTGGCGGGAACGGCGCCGACGATGACAACCTTGGCCCGGTCGCGCGCAATCTCGCCCGCGAATTCCACGGGATCGGTAGAGCTCGTGCTCGCCGTGATGACCACGGCGTCCGCGCCGATTCCCGCGGTGAACGCGGCGATCTGGCGTTCCGCGTCGTCGCCCCGTCGCAACGCCAGGTCCACTCCCAGGCTTCGCGCCCGTTCGACCGCGCGCTCGTCGATGTCGACGCCAACGACACGGCAACCCGAGGCTCGCAACAGCTGTGCGGTGATCTGGCCGATCAGTCCAAGCCCGATGACCACGACCGTCTCGCCAAGCCGGACATCGGCCTGCCGGACGCCCTGCATGGCAATAGCCCCGACGGTCGTGTATGAAGCCTGGTCGAAGCTCACGTTGGCCGGCACCGGAGCGCAGAGGTTGCGCGGCACAAAGACGATCTCGGCGTGCGACGCGTATCCGGCGCCCGCACACGCCACGCGGTCGCCCATCCGAATGTCTGTCACACCGTCGCCCACACCGACGACGATCCCCGCAGAGCTGTACCCGAGCGGCTTGAGCGACTCGAGCCGCGTCCGGACCTTCGTCACCGTCGCGGCAACGCCTTCGCGGCGAACATTGTCGATGACCTGTTTGACAAGGTCCGGCCGCTGCCTCGCCTTGCCGACGAGCGAGCTCTGCCCAACAGCGACGGTGCCTCGCTCTGTGCCGGCGCTGATGAGCGAGCTCACGGTCCGGACGAGCACACCACCCGGCCGGAGGGCAGGCGGCGGCACATCGGAGACGCTCAGTTCTCCGGTCTTGAAATTCTGAATGACCTGTTTCATCGGGCGGGCAGCATTGCGGCAACGGCCGCCAATGCTATTTCTTAGGCTTGTACTTGGCGCGACACGCGTGGCGGTAGTTCTGAAGGACCTTGTGAACCTGGCGCGGCTTGGTCGCCGGACCGAGCCGGTCGGCGATCGTCTGGTGGAGTCCCTTCTCGGGCGGAGCGTCGGACGCCAGGTATTCCTGGTAGGTCGCGATGATGGCGTCGCGGTCCTTCTCGTCCGGATCCGGAACGTTCTCGAACGACCGCGGATCGTCGTGCAGAACATCGATCCAGCGAAGGACCTGCCAGCGATTCGCAAATCCGAGACTCTCGGACAGTGCGTCCGGGAACGAATCGAGCGGATGCTTTCGCGCGCCGATCTGTTCCCAATAGGCCTTCTCGACGTCAAAGAGCTGCTGGCGCGACAGACGCGGCGTCGGGCTGTCGGCCTCCTGCTTGCGCGCCCAGTCGCGCACCGCAACGATGACTTCCTTGATCGGCATGTTCATCGCTGCCGCGATGGCCTTGCGCCGGCCGCCAACCGGACGTTCGTGGCTTTCGACCATGTCGCGGTAACGGTGTGCCGCCTCGGCGCGCTGTTCGGGCGTCATTCGGATCTGCACCGATGTGAGGCTCTGGATCACTTCGGCGACCATCCACCGGCGCACCCACAGTTTTTCCGCGATCGTCGCGTGAAGATCACGCACGGGCAGCTCGCTGCTCCCGTTCGCCTCGGCAACCGCGGCGATGATCTGCTGCCGCAACTCCGGCGTCAGTTCAGTCGGCTTTGGAGGACGCGGCCCCTTCTTGACCTTCTTCTTGACCAGGACGGGTCCGCGCGGCTTTGCAACCACCGCCTCGGCGGCGGCGACCCCGGCCCGTGATCGACCACCGTCGATCGACGCACCTCGTCCGGGCTTTGCGGGCACTTCGGTGGACGAAACGGTCTCGGCAACGCCCATTCGCTTGGAGCACTTCGCACAGTAGACCGCGGTCCGGTTCGGCGTGAAGAACGTGACATTGCAGATGTCACAGGACTTTCGAAATTTCATGCCCGACATATCGGGGAATAGTGTATCTGGGGTCGCAGCGTTGTCAAGGTGGGGCACATGAAGCACTTGGCGTCACGAACGCCGGCCCGTGCAATCGGTTTCAGGGCGCCTGCTGGCCGGCGACAAGGGCCTCGAGCCGGTTGATAGCCGTGCCAAGCACCTGCGGCGGATGGTTCACCGAACCGCCGAGCTTCAGCGCGGTCCGGTAGCGCGCGAGCGCGTCGCGAAGCGCGCCATCGCGTTCGTCAAGCTCGGCGAGCGCAACGAGCGTGTCGACCTGCGCATCACCTTGCCGCGCGACGCGTTCCAGTTCGCGCCGGGCTTCGGCCGTGTTTCCAAGGCGAAGCTCCGCTTGTCCGAGCGACGTGTGCGTCGCCGCGTCGGACGCCCCAAGGCGAACCGCGGCTCGCAGGTTCTCGACCGCGCTCCGATAGTTGCCTGCGCGATATGCCTTCAGTCCAGCCTCGCGCCGCGCGTCGATGACCTCGCCGCCGCGGCCCGCCATCAGGCCGTCGAACTGGCCGCGCACGCTCCGGTCCTGCGGGTAGAGCGTGACGAGCTTTCTTAGCAACTCGACCGCCTGTTCGATCTGGCCTCGCGCGGCATAGTCGGACGACTGATCGAGCGCGCGGTCGCGCACCTCCTTTCGCAGCGCAACCGCTGCCGGCTTCTCGGGATCGATCGCCATCGCCCGCTCGGCAAAGTCGTAGGCGCTGCGGCCATCGGGCTCCACGATGCGGCCTGCCCGCAACGCGGCGCGACCGCTCGTGATGTACTCCTGCAACCGGTTCTGCTCCCGGCGCAGCAACTCGTCCACCGCCGCGATCCGCTGGAGTATTTCGGTGTCGCCGGGGAAGGCTTCGGCGAGATCGTTATACGCGGTCTTCGCCCGCGCGAGCTCGTGCGCGCTCTCGGCCGAACGGCCCTCGGCGAGCCGTGCGGTGCGTATCCGGCGACGCAACTCGGCCGCATACGCGTTCTGCCGATCGATCGACAATATGGCGTCGGCATAGTAGAGGGCGCTTCGGTCCACGGGGTGAATCAGCTCGCCGCGGGCAAACGCGTCCTCGGCGAGCCCCGAGAACTCGTCCACACGTTCCGCCGCCGTGTGCGCAACGCTTCCCGGAGGCGCGACCGGTTTGAGCGTCAGTTCGAGCTGTTCGTCCGTATCGGCTGTAATCGTGACCTCGCGCTCGACCGCGACAAAGCCGTCCTTCTCGGCGGTGAGCGTGTGCGCCCCAAAGCGCACGTCCTCGAGCGTCACCGGGGACGGGCCGAGCGACGAGCCGTCGAACACTACGACCGCGCCAGACGGAATCGTCACGATCACGAGCGCGTCCATCGTCTTCTTGCGCGCCGTGAGCAGAAGACCGAACGCGACGGCGAGCGTCACCAGAAGAAGGGCCGAAAGTGACGCGAGCAGCCAGAGCCGGCTGACCGACCTGCCGCGAACCGCTGCAGATACGTCAGTTGTCGAAGGATCGTGAACCGCCTGGCTCTTCATCGGTTTCAGACTCAAACTTCTCTTCGCCCGTGTGTCGGGGCTCGAGCCGGTCCGTGGATCGTGCGCGGTCCCCCTGGATCTCTGCAAGTTCCCCGGATCGGCTCAGGTTCGACGACGGACGCAAGCCGCGTGGTGGCTCGAGCTCCTCCGGCGCGACCGGCGCCTGCAGAATCGACAGGTCGAACTCGATCTCCTGGAGCGCTTCGATCAGATCGCCGATCTTCTGATGGCGCTCGGTCGGATCGACCTCGAGCGCCTTCAGCATCGTCTCCTCGAGCGTCCTTGGAATTCCAAGCTCCTTGTTGAGTACCGTCAGCGGGCGCGGATCGTGCGTCAGGTAGACGGCCACTTCGCCCTCGATTGCCGATTCGGTGAACGGCACCCATCCGCTCAGCATCTGGTAGCACAGCGCGCCAAGCGAGTAGATGTCGGTTCGCTCGTCCGCCGCGACACTCCGGCCCGTCACGAGCTCCGGCGCGTAGTAGCTGTCGTAACTCTGCAATCGGGCCATTCCCGAGAGCGCGGTGAGCGCCCGCGGATTGTGCTCGCGGATCGTCGACGCAATGCCGAAGTCGCTCACCTTGAAGTTCAGCCCGCGCTCGTTGCGGTCGACGACAAGGACGTTCTCGGGCGTGATGTTGCCGTGCACGAGGCCCGATCGGTGCGCCTGGCTGACGACGTCTGCGATTCGCGTCAGCGTCGTGACGACGAACGAGGGCTTGAGCGGCGCCTCCGCCACGATCACGCTGTCGAGCGTGACGCCCGGATAGTCTGCGGCGAGCAACGCATACCGGCCGTCCTCGAGTTGAATCGGTATGTAGTCGGTCAGGAAGTCGCGCTCGTTGAGCGCTTCCCGAAGCCGTTGCGCGAGGTGCTGCAGACCGCCAAAGACGGTCGAGTTCACGAGCCCGCGACGGAAGAGCCTGAGCGCATAGGTCTGGCTCGACCCGATCTCGTCCTCGACGCGGTAGACAACGCCGAACCGGTCGGTCCGAAGTCGCTCGACAACACGCAGGCTCTCGTTGATCAGCACGCCGAGCGGCAGGTGCGTCTCGCTGGAGAGCGGTATGAGTGACGTGCCGTCAAACTTGCAGAAGTTTGCGTCGTCCTCGAATGACGTGTTGCACTTCGGGCAAACGGGCATGCGGGTCGTGGCGCACGTGCGCCTGCCTCCAGTTAGGCCGGTGTTCGGTCGACGCTCAGAACTCGTGCGATGTGCTCGACGACGCGAGGAGCGACGGCGAGCGCACCCTTCATGTGGCGGTCGTGCGTGATGTGCCCAGCAACGTACAGTCCAGGAACGTTGGTCTCGTTCGACGACGGCTCGTAGACGGGGACGCCATCGTCTCCGACCTGCACGCCGCACTGGCGAAGGAGACTGAGGTCGGGGGTTGTGCCGAGAAGCGCAAAGATCGTGTCGCACGCGACGGCCTTCCGCCCGAATGCCGGGGACTCGACGATTGCGGAATCCTCGGTGATCTCGACGACCGTTGCGTCGAAGAGCACGTCGAGCCGCCCGGCCGCCTGCAGCCGTTCGAGCGGCTCGCGAACCCACCACTTGATTGCCGGTTTGCCGGTCCGTGGATCCTCCGCAAAGCTCGGCCTGCGCATCGCGAGCGTGACGCGGGCGCTCACCTCCTCGAGAAACAGCGCCGCCTCTGCAGCCGAGTTGCCGCCTCCTGCGACAAGAACTGGTTTGCCCGCATAGGGATACGCCTCGACAAACCGGTACTGCACTCGCACGTCGGATTCGCCGGGAACATTGAACTGCCGGCGAAAGCCGTTGATCCCGGTCGCGGCAAGGACCGTGCGGGAGCGATACGTCGCTTCCACCGTCTCGACGGTGAAACCATCGTCGTCGCGCAGCAGTGCCGTCACGGGCTCGTTGCAGTGCACAGGCAGGCACTCGTCGACTGCGTACCGCGTGTAGTGCGTGAGCAGCTCTTCGCGGGTCGGTTTGGGACCGCGGCAGACCAGCGCACCCGGCGCGAGCTCGATCTCGTCGGCGGTCGAGAACAGCTGCTTGCCGACAGGAAACTGATGGATGGTGTCGGCCACGAGGCCGCGGTCGAGCACGACAAACTCGAGACCGTGTCGCTTGGCCTCGCGAGCAGCGGCCAGACCAGCGGGCCCCGCCCCGATGATGATCAGGTCGTACATTCCAGATCAGAGAATACACGAAGGGAGAGGGCGGTGAAAGGTGCCCTCAAATCAGGCGGATCGCGCAATTCAGCCGCAAATGCGGCATCACAACCGTCCGAGACGGCAGTGTTTGACAAGCCTTTCTGGCGCGTACTAGAGTCATTCCGCACGACGCCGCTAAAAGAGGACCTCGCGTGATCGAACACGAAGCGGGCGAGCCGTTGCCCGGAGTTCTGCCCGAAGGTGACGCTTCCGCCGGAGAGGTCTCTCCTGCCGAGATCGCCGTTCCATCCATTCATGTATGGGGCGAAGCCAAGGCCCTGATCCGCGACGTGCTGTTCGCCGTGCTTACGGCGATTCTGCTGGTTGTCTTCGTCATCCAGCCGGTCAAGGTCGAGGGCACGAGCATGCTCCCGCGGCTCCACGACGGCGAGCGCATCTTTGTCAACAAGTGGTCCTACCAGTTCAACGACTGGCCGTCCGAAAGATTGTCCTGCGGGCATCCGATCGAACGCGGCGACATCGTGGTCTTCTGGTATCCGCGCGATCCCGGCAAGTCGTTCATCAAGCGGGTGATCGGGCTTCCGGGCGAGACGGTCCGAGTCGACACGAACGGGCAGGTGTACATCGACGGCAAGCTGCTCGACGAGCCCTACCTTTCACCCGAGTACACGAGTGCTCCCCAGCGGACGATCGTCAAGACGGTGAAAGAGCACAAGTACTTCGTGATGGGCGACAACCGGGATCACAGCAACGACAGCCGCGCGTGGGGTCTCGTTCCCGAAAAGTACATCTACGGACAGGCGTTGTTCAGGTACTGGCCGCTCACCGAGATCGGAGTGCTCGAGCATTGACGCCGGTCGACGGTACGCATTGATGAGTTACGTCGCGCTGCTCGCACGCCTTCTCTACGACCCGCAGGGAGCCGTTTCGGCGTTGCGGTCGGAGCGGCCCATCGTGCACGCGATCGGCGCGTCGATCATCGCGAGCATCGTCTACAACCTCGTTCTCGCCGGATTCGTTTCGGACATCGTGACGATGGCCCGTGTCGGCGCGCACGACGTCGGCGCGATGCGAATCCTGTTCTCCTACGTGTACGCGCTTCCCCGGTACGTCGTGTCGACAGTCTTCATTTCGGCTGTCTACGTTCCGGTGGCGCTGTTTGTCCTCGGCGGGTTTCACAGGCACCTGCGCGCATACGACACGATGCGCCGCGAGTATCGTGCGACGGCGACGGTCGCGCTTTCGTCGTGGGCCGTGGTGCTGCTGCTCTGGACCATCCCGGCGGCGATCTTTGCCGATCCGTTCAGCGTGACGAGCCGGCTCGTCTGGTCGCTGCTGCCGGCGATCACGTTCCTCGTGCCGATGGCCGTAAACCTTGCCGGAATTGAGGATGCTGGCTACGTTCTGGGCGCGTCCGCGGCGCTGACCGCCACGTGCTCGCTGATGCTTCTCCCGCTGGCGCTGTGGTCGTCGATGCTGCTGACGTCGCCGGTGTTCGTGATCATCCTGTTTTTCATACTGCGCGGCGTGTTCCGCGACTGGTCGACGACGCGAGCGAATCGCGAGCGGCTGCAGCGCAACCTCGAGGCGGCAACGGTCAATCCTGCCGACGCGAGCGCACATCTCAACCTCGGGCTCATCTACCAGGAGAAAGGCGATCTGGATCGGGCGTTCGAGCACTTTCAGCGTGCGGTCGAGATCGATCCGACCGAGGTGGATGCGCTCTACCAGATCGGGCGGATCGAGCGCGAGCGCGGTTCACTGCCGCAGGCGATCGCCACGTTCGACAGGGTCGTTCAGATCGACAGCGACCACAGCGCGTTCGAGATCTGGCGCGAGATCGGGATGACCTACCTTGCGGCCCGGCAGTACGAGGACGCGCGCAGTGCATTCGAACGGTTTCTGGATCGACGGCCTTCGGACGCCGAAGGTCTGTATCATATGGGCGTCGCGCTCGACGCTCTGGGACGCAGGGACGAGGCGCGAGAGCAGATGCGTGCCGTCGTCGAGGCGGTGCGGACGGCGCCGATGTATAAATACCGGCTGGAACGACGCTGGCTCGCAGAAGCCGAGACATTTCTGAAACAGCAATGACACAAGCACTTCTTGCACTCGAGGACGGCCGGTTCTTTCGCGGGCGCGCATTCGGCGCGCGCGGCGAGCGATGCGGCGAGATTGTCTTCAACACGTCGATGACCGGGTACCAGGAGATCCTGACGGACCCGAGCTACGCCGGCCAGATCGTCGTCATGACGTATCCGCACGTCGGCAACTACGGAGTGAACCCCGAGGACGTCGAGGCGCGAAGCGTCTTTCTCGAAGGGTTCGTCGTTCGCGAGGCGAGCGAGTATGTCAGCAACTGGCGGGCAGCCGGGTCGCTGCACGAGTATCTGAAGAGCTACGGCGTCGTGGGGATCTCGGAGATCGACACGCGCGCGCTCGTGCGGCACATCCGCAGCGCGGGCGCGATGCGGGCGTGCATCACGACCGAGACGGACGACGTCGGCGAGGCGGTGCGCCGCGCCGCGACGATACCCGAGATGGTGGGGCGCGAGCTCGCTTCGGCGGTCACGTGTCCCGGTGGCTACGATTGGATGGACGACTCCGCCAGCCAGTCGTTTGGAACACCGTTCGCGGCGACATCACATCCGGCGTCTGCGCGAGAGCCGCTGCACGTCGTGGCAATCGACTACGGCGTCAAGTACAACAGTCTGAGGTATTTCGCGGCGCTGGGCTGTCATGTCACCGTGCTCCCGGCCACGGCGACGGCGGAACAGATCCTCTCTGCGAAACCCGACGGCGTATTCCTTTCGAACGGGCCGGGGGATCCCGCGACGCTGACCCACGCGGTCGATTCGATCCGGTCGGTGATCGCGTCGGGCACGCCGACGTTCGGGATCTGCCTCGGGCATCAGCTGCTCGGCCACGCAGTCGGGGGAACGACGTTCAAGCTGCCGTTCGGTCATCACGGCGGGAATCACCCGGTAAAGGACCTCCGCACCGGGCGTGTCGAGATCACCGCCCAGAATCATGGTTTTGCGGTGGCGGCGGACTCGATTCCGGAAGCGGACGTGGAGATAACGCACATCAACCTGAACGACAGGACGGTCGAGGGATTGAGGCATCGCCGGCTGCCCGTCTTCTCGGTGCAGTACCACCCGGAGGCGGGTCCCGGTCCGCACGACGCCGAGCACCTGTTTCGCGAGTTCGTGACGCTGATGGAGCAGACGGCCGCCGAGCGCCGCTAGCGAGTTCGCGTGACCGCGAATACTCCGAGCGCGGCGAGAATCGCTGCGACCGCTCCCACCGCCACGTAGGTTCGCGTGTTCGACGGACCGGCCGGCGCAGAGTCGGGCGTCGCAGCAGGTACGGGAGCCACTTGCGGCGCAGGCGTGACGGGCGTGCTCGGAACGTCGGTAGGAACCGGCGGCTGAGCGGCGTTGGACGGCACAAGCGCGGCTGCGACGACGAGTGGTTCGTCGGCGACAACGAGCTGCTGCTCCCACGGCGCGAAGCCTTCCATCTCTACCCGAACCTTGTGCCGCCCGGGCGCAACGTTGCGGGCGATGAACCGCCCCTGCGCGCCAACCTGGCCGGCGGGCCGGCCGTCGACGAGCACGGAGGCTCCGGCAGGCGCGCCCGTAATCGTGATCGATTGAGCCGCCTGATCCGCGTCCGTTGCTTCGAGCTCGACGGATGCAGTGACCTCCACGGTGGACGGCGGCAGGCACTGCTCGTCGTTGCACGCCTGGAACGTCACCTTGCATGGAACGGTGATCGGTCCTGTAGCGGACGCAGAAGCCTTGAGCGTCACCGTGATCTGGGCGGTTCCCTGGTAGACGGCGAGCGGCGTGTCCGAGAAGCTGAACTTCGCATACTTGGCCGACGGATATGCCGTCTTCACGACCGTCACGCCGTCGGGAGGTTGCACGGCGACGCTTGTGCCGATCAGGTAGTCCTCAGACGGTTTCTGCGCGTTGATGTGATATCCCGATCGGATCGCGAGCGTTATCACGACATTGAACGGCTGGCCGAGCTTTGCAGGGGCCGACGGTCCGGCCGCAGTCGTCGTGACGACAGCCTTGGAGCTCGTCTGCGCGAACGCGCCGATTGCGGCGACGAGGGAGAGAAAAACGAGCACGGTGGCGCGCCGTGTTGTTCGGCTGCCGCTCTGAAAGGTGGGCATTGTGTGTCAGTCCTCTCGAAGTGCGTCGATTTCGACGAGCGCTCCGGCGAATCGACGTCGCAAATTCTGAATCGTGAAGTGGGCCGTGATGACCTCGGCCACCGTATCGCGGTCGAGCTCGCAGCCGCCGGCGATGATTCGCTGAACCGGTGTCGCGACCGTCTGCAGTGCGGCAAGCGCGCGCGACGTTGACCGGACGTGTTCGAGCGCAAGCAGCCGCCCGCCGGGTTTGAGCACCCGCCGGATTTCGGACAGAGCGCGTCGTGCGCTCGGAATCGTGCAGAGCACGAGGGTGGCGACCACCGTGTCGAATGTCTGGCTCGGGAAGGGGAGCAATTCGCCGTCGGCCACCGCAAGTGCGACGGGTGCGCGTGACGCCAGCGCACGCTCCGTCGACTGGGCGAGCATACGAGGCTCGGGATCGATCGCCGTCACCGTGTCCGCGGCCGTGAAGTAGGCGAAATTCGCGCCCGTTCCCGCCCCAATGTCGAGTACGCGGCCCCGCGCGGACGCCGCGATGCGAGCCCGCGCTTCGCGAAACGCCGCGCGCTCGAACGGCGCGACGAACCGGTCGTACTCGCGCACAAACCGCTCGTGGAAGAAGCGCTCGACACCGCACAGGCCCACATCGGATTTATATCACACGGTCAACCAGCGGCCTGGATGCGCTCGGCGAGCGCCTCCGCGAGTGCGCGGGCGCGCTCGGTCTCGGGGCGCTTCGACGATTCGTCGAGGGCCAATGCTCGTGAAAGGAGCGTCGCCGCCTCGTCTGCGTCCTGCGGAAGGCCGCGCAGGAGCAGCAGTTCGGCCTTGTTCACGAGCGCCGCCGTTTCGTCCGGATCGGCCGAAAGCGCCTTCCCGTAAGCGTCCAGCGCGGCCTCGTGATCTCCTCCGCGCTGGAGCGCGGCGCCAAACAACGCGTGAAAGTACGCGTGGTTCGGGTTGCCGAGCGTCAATGTCTCGAACACGACAGCGGCTGCCTGGTGACGGCCCTGCTCGAGAAGCATCCATCCGAAATCCGCGATGGCGTACGCTTCGGCGGCAGTCAGGCCCTCGAGCTCCGCGAGGGTCAGCTCGCCGCTGGCGACCATCCTGAGTCTTTCACTGTTTGCGTCGTCGGACATCTGTGGCCTCCTCGTCGTGGCAACCCATGATCGGCAATCGGACGCGCAATGTTGCGTCGACGACGGCAAATACCGATCCGAACACGTTCAAATGAGGCGTTGCGGACGAGAACTGAAACGAGACAGCCCGAATCGCCGTAATACGACTGCGCAAGCCTCAGCGGGTTTTTGCGTTGAAATCGTGGAACGGACGGCGGCCCGGCGCGTTTTCTCCGGGACTCACCACACACGAGCGAACAGTGCGGGGTTTCACTGAATCAAGGATCCAGGGGGGCGAAAGAATGAAATCCAAGAAGCAGCAAGCAGGGATTGAAGAGCTGCCGGTCGAGTCGTCAGAAGGTACCGTTGGAGTCGAGGTGCTCGAGGCCTCACCGGTTGTCGAGCCCGTCGAACACTCGCCGACACGGCTTGCGGGGCTCATGCGAAAGGTCGTTGCGCGCCGCAGCCGGGTTCGCGAAACGCAGCAGAAGCTGCGCGACATCGAGCTCGAGTTGCGCCACGCGCCGGTCGACACGAGGAGCCGCTTCGAGCGAATGCGCGAAGCGGCGCTCGACGAGTATCGCGCTGCCCGGGCCGAGGCGGCGCGTACGCGGACACAACTCGTGATGACACTCCGCCTGCTGCCGAGCAGGTCCTAGCCCAGCCTTCGGTTTGCCCCCGCGGCGAGTGCGTGAAGGCGCGCACTCGCCGTCACCGCGGCATCATTGCTTCGCCGCATAGTAACCGGAACGCGTTCGAGCGGTGTAGTTTGTGTCGGCCTTCCCGGCCGATCCCAGAATGCCCACGTTCACCGTGCGGTACGTCCCGTCTTTCTTTGTATTCGTCGGGTAGTAGCCGATTGCGTAGACGGTTCGCAGGTCGAGCGCGATTTCCTCGCCGATCGGCCCGAGCTCGGACGGTTCCCGCGGGAAGAACGAGCGGCCACCGGTCTCCTCGGCCATCTTGGACAGCAGCTTCTCGGCCTTGGACTTCTGGGACCGCTTGAACAGACCGCGCGAGTCGTCGAGATCCGACGTGAATCCGATCAGGTACAGCCGGACGTCCAGCTTCCGCATCTTTTCGACGACCTCTTCGAGCGAGTAATACGAGCCCTTCTCGACGCCGTCCGTGACGACGATCAGCGCCTTGCGGCGATTGTGACCGTCCTTCTGCACATAGTCGGACGAGAGAAGGATTGCGTCGAACAGGGACGTCTGCCCATTCGCGAACAGGTCGCCGAGCGCGTCCTCGACGTCGCTCGGATCGGTCGTGAACTCTTCGAGCAGCTCGACGGTATCCTTGAACTGGATGACGGCGGTCTCGTCCTTTGGCCGGTTCGTGCGCACCAGGTTCGTCACGGCCTGGACGACCGTCTCGAGCTTTGAGCGCATCGACCCGCTCGTGTCGATCGCAATCGCGAGGCTGACGGGGGCGAGCTCCTTGGAGAAGAAGTCGACCGTCTGCGGCACACCGTCTTCGACGACCGTGAATCGATCCTTGGGAATGTCGAACACTGGGCGATTCGCCCGGTCGATGACCGAGACGTCGAGCACGACCAGCTCGGTGCCGAGGTGTACCTCGTCGCCTGTCTGGCCCGAAGGCTGCGACTGGGAAAGGCCCGCCGGTTTCTTCTGGGCCGACGCCGGTGAGAGCGTGGCGAGCACGATCATCCCGAGCATCAGCGCGGTTCCCACAACGACGGTCACGCGTCGCCGCGCCCCTGGTCTCGTCACGATCGATATCCTCCAGCCGAACTCCAAAGTCGTGTGATGACCCGGATTCCGCCCACGTTCGCTGTCAGCGTTTGAGGCCGTAGTAGCCTTCCTTGGCCCGCACGGAGAGGTGCGGCAGGCCAGGCGGCGGCATGACCTTCACCTTCAGCTTGTGCCAGCGCCCGTCGCGGATGTCGGTGGTCGGGTAGTAGCCGATGCTGTACTGGTGCCGCAGTTCGAGCGCGATCTGTGTGCAGACGTCGACCAGTTCCTCTTCGCTCGAAGGGAAGAACGCGCGGCCGCCCGTGGACCGCGAGAGCTCTTCAAGCACGGCCTCACCGTACGGACCGAGCTCGGTGTCGCGAATCAGGTCTACGATGCCGATCGCGTAGAGCTGAACGTCGGACTCCTTGACGAGGTCGCGCAGCTCCGAATACGTATAGCGGCTGTTGTTATCCTGTCCGTCCGAGATGATCAGCAGCGCGCGCTTCTGATGCCGGCCCTGCCGAGCCTTCTCGATGCCAATGTACGCGGCGTCGTAGAGCGCTGTCCTGCCCTGAGGCTGAACGAGCGTCAGACTGTTCACGACCTCGATGCCGCTCGTGGTGAAGTCGCGAAGCAACTGCGCCCGCTGGTTGAATCCGACCAGGAAATACTCGTCGTCCGAATGGCTCGTCTCGACGAACCGCTTCAGGGCGTGCAGCGACCGGTTGAGCCTGCTCTGCATGCTCTGCGACACGTCATAGATAATGCCAAGCGTGATCGGAGCATCGTCGTCGCTGAAGAACGTGATGTCCTGTTTGATCTTGTCGTCGTAGATCTCGAAGTGCGTCTTGTCGAGCCCGGTCACAAACCTGCCATAAGGATCTGAAATTGTTACGTTTACCGTGATCAGGTCGCGGTTCAGGTGGAGGTCGTCGGCGGCTACGGTGCGCGGCGGCGTCTTCTGGGCCGGCGGCGCGGTCGTCATCTGCGGGGGGGCAGCGTGGTCGCCGGCCGGCGTCTGGGCGGATCCTGGTGTATTCACCAGACCGCATACCGACAGCCCTCCCACACCAAAGGAAAGGAAAGAGAGGCCATTCCTCATTCTCGGATCCCCCAACTCTGCCCTGTCGAGGAGCCCAACCGGTCAGAGACGGCACGCAATGCCTGGCTAGAAAACGCAACAGTCGACGTTGTAGGCAAAGTGTAGCACACGCGAAAAATCGGCCACCACATAGTTGAACTTGGTGCAGACACAGGCGTTTGTAAAACCCCAAGCCGTAGCGATTCTTACACTCGCTATGCTACGCTTTTTCGTCGATCAGGTGAGCTATGGCTGAATTCGTATGTCGTCTCGGGACACCGGGCGGCGAGGTTGTCACACGAACGCTCGAGGCGACGGCCGAGAGGGAGCTTCGCGCGCGGCTCGAGCGCGAAGGGTTTCGTGTGTTCGCGGTCTCGGCACCGTCGGCGGGCTCGGGCCTGTTCGCGAGCCGGTCGTCAAAACGAATCAAGCTCGGCGATTTTCTCACCTACAATCAGCAGCTTGCGGCCTTGCTCCGTGCGGGCATTCCGATTCTTCAGGCGATCCAGATCCTTGGAAAACGCCAGAAGAACGAGCAGTTGCGCGTCATCCTGCAGGACGTCGAGGAGCGTATCAAGACAGGCGAAGCGTTGTCGGACGCGTTTGCGGCGCAGGGCGAGGCGTTCCCGCGGATGTACGTGGCGTCGGTGCTTGCCGGCGAACGGTCGGGTAGTCTCGACGAAGTGCTCGCGCGGTACGTTTCCTACACAAAGGGAATGAGCGAGATCTCGCGCAAGCTGCGCAAGTCGATGACCTATCCGATCATCCTGATCTGCGCGTCGATGATCCTGATCGCGGTGCTGACGACGTTCGTCGTGCCGCAGTTCGCGACGCTCTATGGTCAGGCCAGGAAACTGCCGGCGATCACCATGGTCGTCGTCGGGATCTCGAACGTCATAAGCAACAACCTGCTCATCATCATCCCCGTCATCGCCGGTCTCGTGACGTTCGTGTATTTCTGGCGCAAGAGCCCGTCGGGACGGCTCACGATCGACCGGGTGATGATCCGGATCCCGGTTGTCGGCGACCTGGTCAAGTCGATGACGGTGGCGCGCCTGGCGCGCAGCCTCTCGACGCTTCTGGCTGGCGGTCTGACAGTTCCCGACGCGGTCGAGATCGCGTCGGACGCCATCACCAACCGGTACCTTGCGCGCCGCAGCGGGAACGTCATCCGTCGCATTCGCGAAGGCAAGACATTGACGGACGCGCTCGACGAATCGACGTGGATTCCCGAGCTGGCGCTCGACATGATCGGTGTCGGCGAGAGTTCCGGCGCGCTTCAGCCGATGTTCGACGAAGTGGCGAATTTCTACGACGCAGAGATCGACGTTCGGCTGAACACGCTGACGACGCTCATCGAGCCGTTGATCCTCGTCTTCATGGGAGGGCTCGTCCTGACGATTCTCCTGGCCATCTATCTGCCGATTCTCACGGTGATCGGTACGATCGGGCAGGGGAGGGGCTAGGGTGCAGGAGGCCGACCGCATGAAGCAGGACAGTGGCACAACGATGTCGCACGTCGACGAGCACGTCGCGGAGGAGCACCACTCGCGTCCCGAGCCGGCCGTCAAGGTGACGAGCGGGCGCTCGGGCACTCGCGCGCTCGAAGAGAACCGGCGCATGCAGGCTGAGGAGCTCGCGCAGTCGGTGGCCGCACGTTACCGCCTCAAGTATGTGGATCTGCGCGAGATGAGCATCGACTACGCGCTTGTCGAGCGGCTTCCGGTCGACTTTCTCGTGCGGAACCAGGTGATCCCGCTCGAGGGCTCGGGCGAGCTGCAGCCCTTCGCGGTTGCGGACCCGACGAACTACGAGCTGATCGACGAGCTCGAGCAGAAGGTCGGGCACAGGCTCGAGATCTGCGTCGCGTCGGGCCTCGCGCTCGAGGAGGCCCTGAAGCGCGGCAACACGTCGAGCCGGATCATGCAGGAGCAGACCCGCGCGTTCGGCGTGTCGGTCGATCTCGTGCGCGAGACCGAGCACGGCGAAGAGGTCGTCGACATTGCGTCGATCGCCGGCGACGAAGAGACCGCTCCGGTCATCAAGATCATCAACCTGATCGTGTTCAACGCGCTCGAGCGGCGCGCGTCGGACATCCACATCGAGACGCGCGACTCCGAGATGGTCGTGAAGTACCGCATCGACGGCGCGCTGTATCCGGCGACGGATCCGATCGACATCCGGTACGCGCAGAACATCATCGCGCGTATCAAGGTCATGTCCGAGCTCGACATCGCCGAACGCCGGATTCCCCAGGACGGCCGCTTCCGGGTGCTCGTGCGCGGGCGGAAGATCGACTTCCGCGTGTCGATCATGCCGACCGTGTACGGCGAGGACGCCGTCATCCGTATTCTCGACAAGGAACAGATCAACGAGTCGTTCAAGGAGCTCAACCTGACGACGGTCGGCTTTGCCGAACGCGACCTCGTCAAGTTCCGGCGGTTCATCGCCGAACCGTACGGAATGGTGCTCGTGACGGGACCGACGGGTTCGGGCAAGACGACGACGCTGTACGCCGCGCTGAACGAGATCCGCAACGACGAGGACAAGATCATCACGATCGAGGATCCGGTCGAGTACCAGCTTCAGGGGATCACTCAGATTCCGGTCAACGAAAAGAAGGGACTGACGTTCGCGCGCGGGCTGCGCTCGATCCTGCGTCACGATCCTGACAAGATCATGGTCGGTGAGATTCGCGACAACGAGACAGCCCAGATCGCCATCAACGCGGCGCTGACGGGCCATCTCGTGTTCACGACGGTTCACGCCAACAACGTGATCGACGTCATCGGCCGCTTCATGAACATGGGCGTCGAACCGTACCAGTTCGTGAGCTCGCTGAACTGCGTGCTTGCCCAGCGCCTCGTGCGCACGTTGTGCTCGCGCTGCAAGCAGCGCTACACGCCCGACGACGTGGAACTGCACGAATCGGGCCTGAAGGCGCACGACCACGCCGACCGGATCTTCTATACGAACGTTGGCTGCGAGATCTGCAACTTCACGGGGTATCGCGGCCGCACGTCGATCCACGAGCTCCTCGACGTCACCGACAACATCCGCGAGCTCGTGCTCGATCGGCGGCCGGGCTCCGAGGTGCGTCGAGCCGCGAGCGCCGAGGGGCTGAACAGCCTGCGCGATGCGGCGCTCAACCGCGTGTACGAAGGCCAGACGTCTTTGCACGAGATCAACAGGGTGACATTCGTTGAATAGGCCGTCCTCAAGGTTACGGAACGAAGTCGATCGCGAGGCGTTTGAGCCGTCGTCGCACCCCTCTCGAACCAGGAAGTACCGGTAGCGGGTTTACAGATCAACCATTCATGGCGAACGAATTGAGACACAGGATGACCCCCAGCCGCGCGTGTGTGCGTTTCGTGACGGTGCTCGCGATCGTCTGCATGTTGGGCGGGCCGGTTGCGGTCCGCGCCGGGAACGGCAGGAAGCAGTTCAGGGAGGGCCTCGACAACGAGCAGGCCGAGCGCTGGGAACGCGCGTCGGAGCAGTTCGCCCTGGCGCTTGCCGAGGACCCTTCGAACACCGAATACAAGCTCCACTACCTGCGCTCCGTCTCGAGCGCGTCGATCATGTTCACCCAGCAGGGCGACAAGTTCTTTGAACAGAAGGACTACAACGCGGCGTACCAGGCGTACCGGAAGGCATATTCGTACGATCCGACGAACGAGCTGTCGGGCGCCAAGATGAAGTACTCGATGAAGCTCCTCGGCATGGAGCCTGAGAAGGAGTCGAACCCGAACGACATCGTCCGGGCGCGGTACGAGCGCGACGATGCGTCGATCGTGGTCCCCAAGTCGCGCAAGGTGTACACCGACGTCATCTACCACAACTCTTCGCTGCGGCAGGTGATCGATTCGCTCGCGGAGTCGCTCGGATTGAACGTCATCTATGACAAGGACTTCAAGGACGAGAAGAACATCGACTTCGAGGTGCGCAACGTCACCAAGGCCAAAGCACTCGAGATGCTCCTGTTCACAAACAAGTACTTCTATGTGCAGGCCGACTCGCGCACGCTGATCATCGCGCCGGATCAGCCGCCGAACCGTGCTCGGTACCAGAACCTTGCGGTCAAGACGTTCATGATCCGAAACGCCGACGTCGGCGAAGTTCGAACGCTGATCCAGCAGATCGTTGCGACAAAGTACCTCGTTGCGAACAAGCAGCAGAACTCGCTCACGGTTCGCGACACGCCAGCAAACCTCGAGCTGATCCAGACGGTCATCGACTCGATCGACAAGGACCGGGCCGAGGTACTGATCGACGTGAACCTGTACGAGGTCGACCATTCGGATCTGCTCCAGCTCGGAAACCAGTTCAATGTCGCGACCTCTGGCGCCGCGTCGACGGGATCACTCGCCACGTTCTTTGGCGGCGTCGGCCAGGCGGACGCCTTGCGCAGCGTGACGCCGGCCGGATTCTACGGTCCGATCGGCCTCGCATTGTCGCTGCCCACCTCGACGCTCACGGCCTTCCAGTCCAAGGGCAAGACACGACTGCTGAACGCGGCGCAGGTGCACGTCCTCGACAACGAGCAGCACACGATCCGCATCGGCCAGCGTGTTCCGATCCAGACGGCGTCCTACGTTGGTACGAGCACGACGGTCGTTACTGGCAACGGCGGCGGGAACAATCAGAACAACCAGAACCAGAACGTCAGCACGCTCGGCGGTCCCGCGACGCAGTATCAGTACGAGAACGTCGGTCTGAACATCGACATGCAGCCCGTAGTGCGCGAGGACATGGTTCAGATCAAGATGAAGCTCGAGACGTCGGACGTCGCCGAAGGCGCCGGCATCGGTGGTAACCCGATCTTCACGCAACGGCAGATGTCCTCGGTCGCAAGCATCAAGAACGGCCAGACGACGCTGATTGCCGGTGTCTCGTCGGTCACCCGCAGCGACAGCGTGCAGGGCCTTCCGCTGATCAGTCTGCTGCCGGGCATTGGGCGCCTGTTCGCGACGCCAAAGAACCAGAAAAAGGTTGTCGACCTTGTCATCACGGTGACGCCGCACATCATCCGGTCCCCGGTGTACCGCGAGGAAGACAACCGCGCGATACCCGCGGGCTCCTCGACGGCGCCCGACCGGCAGATTTCGATCGAGGAGATCGTGTACCGCGCCGAGCTCGAAGAGGCGGGTGGCGCGACGCCACCCATCGCCTCCGCACCACCTGCGGCGACTCCGGCACGGGCCGCCGCGCCGCCCGGACCCCGGTCGCACGTGACGGAAGTCGACATGAATCTTCCGATCGGAGCGCCGGCAGCGACTCGGCAGGTCAGCGCGTCGCCAGGCGAAGTCATATCGACGCCCGGCGGCAGGGCCGCTGCGCCGGTGGTGGCTCCCGAAGATGCGACGCCGAAGCCGAAGCCGCCTCCGTCGGCTCCTCCCAAGGCTCCGACCGTGCAGGCCACACCTCCCGCGGACGACGACGAGGATGACGACGATGACGATGACGACTCGGAACCGAACGCCAACAAGGCATCGTCGTCCGTCGAGATGCGGCTGACGGCAATGCAGACGGCGTCCGTCGGCAAGCCGGTTCCGGTCGCGGTGTTTGGCAACGGGCTGACCGCGGTGACGTCCGCGGTCGTGGCCGTCACATTCGATCCAAAGCTCATGCGCGTGTCGCGTGTCGAGTCGACAGGCCTGTTCGATGGTCAGCTCGGTGCAAAGCTGCCGTTCGACGTGCGCGACGGCGTCGTGTACATCACGATGGGACGTGCCGGTGACGCCTCGAAACAGCCCGCGAGCGGCCAGATGTTCAACATCTGGTTCGACGTGATCGGAAGCGGCGCGGCGACGCTCAGTATCGTGCCAACCGCGTCCAGGTTGACCGGCGCGGGGAACGCAGTCGCGGAGTTGCGTACATCGGGCGCCGTCACGGTCACGACGCGGTAAGGCACCCACTGTGAAGTCACTCGCACACACAAGGCTCCGATCGGTCGCCGAGAGAGGATTCTCGCTTCTCGAGATCATCATCGTCCTGACGATCATGGCCGTGCTTGCGGGAGCGTCGTATCCGCTGCTGCGCAACGCCGTGAAGCGTCAGCGCGAAGTCGAGCTGCGCGAATCGCTGCGCGAGCTTCGACAGGCGATCGACGCCTACAAGCGGCTCAACGATCAGACCGGCGGGCAGGCGATTCCTATCCAGTGGCGCACCAAGACGGGTTATCCCAAGGAGCTGAAGATTCTGGTCGAGGGGTTCATTCCGGCGAACGTGGTCGGAACGGAGGGCGCGCGCGTGCGCTTTCTACGCCACATGCCGCGCGATCCGATGACCGACTCGGAGGACTGGGGCTTGCGCGGGTCC
>JBGAKX010000240.1:0-3135 GCA_044224215.1 Blastocatellia bacterium | reverse complement strand
CACAGTCGGTGCAGAGTCGTTCGGCCACGCATCGGTCTCCCGTGTGTGAGGATCGCCCGGGCGGTCGAGGGTATAACGGAGCGCGTAGACCGACAAGGCGTCTGTGCGCTAACCGGCCGCGCACATCTCGCGCCATCGTTCGGCGAGGACGCGCCGAATGCGTTCGCGCGCCGCGGGCGAGAGGCGCATCGAGACGGACGCGGTCGCGGCCGGGGCCCGTGTGACGTGGAGCTCCCGGACCGCACTTGCGAGTGCGGATGGAACACCGGCGCGCGACCTGCGCACCTCGAGGATTCGCTCGACGAGATCCGAAAAACCGCCTGCACGATTCGACTGCTCCTTCATTGCGCCTCGTTCCCTTCCCCTGCGACGGTCCGGTCGGGCCGGATTCGATGGAGCCCACACGAGCTCCGTCACGTGTATGTCGCGCTATGGTGGCGTTATTCCCGTGGGATTCGCGAGGCTCAGCGATTCGAGAACACGAGCGCGAGCAGTGCGACGACGGCGACGATCATCAGGATGAACAGCGTGATCTTGATCCAGCTGTACGGCCGGTCGCCGGTGACCTCGCCGGTCTGGGCGTTCACCATGACCTGGTAGGTCTTCTGGTTGAACTGGTAGGCCGCCAGGTACACGGGCAGCAGCAGGTGCTTGAACGTGACGTCGCTGTACGACGTCTCGACGCTCTCGACGCGCTGTTCGTCGCCGCCGATGTCGCGGCGAGCGTCTTCGCGGATCGGGTCGGCCATGACCGCCTTTGCGTATTCGAATCCGGACGCCAGGTCGACCTGGTACCGCTGGGCCTTGAAGCCCGAGAGGTACGCGGGCTCGTACGGCTTGACGCGCCCGAGGTCCCACGGTTCGAGCCGGTCGAGGAACTTTGTCGAGATGTTGGTCGTCGCCGCGATCAGCACGTCGTCGAATGCGCGTTCGACGTGCCCCGAGGCGGGGTACCAGCGGGTGTGCTGAACCTGCCGGGTTTGGGTGACCTGTTGTCCCTGGGCGTTGGTGGTCGTGTAGGTCTCGGTGGTGTAGTAGTGCTCGCCGCGCTGGCCCGTGTAGTCGCTCGCCGTGTTCGCGTCGTAGGTCCAGAACGGCAGGTAGATGCCGGTGACGGCCTCCTGGCGCGCGAGCTTCTTGAGCGCGTTCGGCGCGAACCATCGTGACGACAGCCACTGCTTGATCGCGGAGGTGGCTTGCTGCTGCTGGAGCGAGAACGGCAGGACGGCGTTGGGAGCGATCGTGGGATCGGCGGCCTTTGGCAGCGCAACGATCTGCGATCCGCAGAAGGCGCACTCGCCGGCGACCTCGGGCGGGGTGAATTCGACGACGGCGCCGCAGCGTTCGCAGCGCACTTCGAGCGCGGCGGCGTTTGCGACGGTGAGGTGGGTGGCCTGTTCCGCGAGGAACTGCTGGTAGTTCTGCTCGTCGACGCGGCCTTCGGGCTCGATCGCCTGCCGGGTGCCGCAGTACGGGCAGACGAGCGAGGCGCCGCCGGGCTCGTAGACCATCTCGGCCGCGCAGTTCGGACATGGGAATTTTGGCTGGGTCATCGGGTAGGTGGTGCGGTCGCGCGCACGCGCATTGTAGTCCCGACGACGGCCGATGTGCGCGATGAATTTCTTCAGGCGACGGTCAAATGCCGGTCAAGAAATTCGTCAACGCTGCATCGTGGTGCGTGCGGGTTGTGTCGTGGAAACACCGGATTACCTGAGCGAATTTGCGTGAATTCGCGTTGCTGTCTCCTCCGGCACGCGGCGTGCGCAGCGACCCGCGACCGCCGCGTCGAACGTCGGCGGTCCGGGACGTGGGTCACGTCCCTGACTCGAATGCTCGTGGAGGTCGAGATGAAGATCAGAGCAATGCTGTTCGCGTGCGTGCTTGCCGCGTTGTGTATGTCGGCGGGCGCGACGGTGACGGGCGCCGTTGCCGTCAATCCGGGGACGTGCTATCAGACCGGGGTCACGCCGGGGTGCACGTACATCATTACGTACGACGACGGGTCGTCTGTGTCGATGACGGCGGATCCACAGGGGCGTGTGACGCGGCCATGCAACAGGATCATCGTTCAAATTCGGGTGGGCGTGCCGGGTGGAGGGTGCTACGACGCCCAGCCGATTCACGGCGCCGATGTGTAAAGCTGGGCACGTACGTAGCTCGGAGAATGCGTTGATGCCGCGTGCGCCGTCCGTGATCGTCGGGCTGCTGCTCGCACTCGCCGTTTGTGTGCCGGCGGGTGCGGGTCAGCGCGTCAAACCCGTCGAGGACCCGGCGCGGATTGCGCGGCGCGACGCCGCGATCGACCTGGTGCAGCGCGTGGTGCAGACGGGGATCGATCCGCGGCGCGGCGCGTCGGGCGTGTTGCCGGCGTCGCGCGCGGCGAGCCTTGCGTGGAAGTTCGATCCGGATCTCGGCCGCCGGCTGTTCACGCGCGTGCTCGATCGCGCGGAGGTGTTGCTCGGCGATCACGACGAGGGACCGGCCGTCGCGGATGCGCTCCCGACGGTCATGTCGAATCTGGCGGTGCGCGATCCCGAGGCGGCGCGAGCTGCAGTTGAACGATTTGCAAAGCTCGAGCTGCTTGCGGCGAGGCCTGGCGAGCGCTCGCGGTTGCTTGCGGCGTTGGCGGCCGCGGTCGTGGAGACGAACCCGTTGGCTGCGGAGGGCCTGATCGTCGCGTCGTTCGAGCAGGGTGTGTTCGATCCGCAGAGCTGGTCGGCCATCCGCGAGCTCGAGACCGACCCGGCGCGACGCGCAGTCGATGCGGGGCTCGGGGCGCTGGAGCGCGGTGCTCCGACGATCCCCAACCTGTTCCAGGCGGCGACGTTCGGGCAGCTGCTGACGTTCGGCGCGACGGCGGAGCTGGACCGGAACGGCACGCCGGCGAACGTTCGCAGGTGGCTGGTTCTGGCCGTCGCGCGACTCGAGGCGATCCGGGTGGCGATCGTGAGCGCGAGGGCGGGTGGCGGGTCGCTCGGCGCGTTGTCGGACGAGTTGGCGTTTGCGCAGTTCCTGGCGCCGGCGATCGTCGGCGCGTGCGAGCGGTGGTATCCGGAGGGCCGCGAGACGGCGCGTGTTGCGGCGAACGAGATCGGGCTTGCGAATTCGGCGAGCGGGTCGGGTTCGTCGGGTGAC
>JBGAKX010000082.1:0-22175 GCA_044224215.1 Blastocatellia bacterium | reverse complement strand
GAGCGTCGTATTCGCATGGATCTCGACATCGTCGCCGATCTCACAGCCGTCACCCACGACAACGTGCGCCCCAATCCGCACGGAGCTTCCAACGGTGGCCATCGGCGACACGACGGCTGTCGGATGGATACCTTCTGCAATCCGGCGGCGCGGCGCCACCAGACGGCTTGCCCGTGCGAAATCCACCCCCGGCACGGCCGAGACGAGGCAAGCGACCGGTGATCGCTCAGCATCGTCTGCCCGACAGATGACGGCAGCAGCGGTGGTCGTGTCGAGCTGTGCGGCAAGCCGGGACTCCGCGAGGTAGGCGAGCGAGCCGGGCCCCGCGTCGTCGAGGGCCGCAAGTCGTGTGATCTCAATATCCTCCGGGGAGCCACCGCGAACCTCCAGACCCAGAGACCTCGCCAAATCGGCCAATTTCATACTTGATGTCTCCGTCGATGCACCTTATAGTCCGATAACGAACCGCACGGGTTCAGTATCTGGAGAGGGGCACTCAGCCTACACGGGTTTTTTGGCCGGTACAAGGAGGCCATCGATGGGCCGCGACCTGGGACAGGAGTTTCTGAGCTACCTGCGCGTGGAGCGTGGACTTTCTCCAAATACACTGGAAGCTTACGAGCGAGACCTCAAGAA
Source organism: Blastocatellia bacterium (assembly GCA_044224215.1). Taxonomy (GTDB): domain Bacteria; phylum Acidobacteriota; class Blastocatellia; order UBA7656; family JADIYM01; genus DAOMFM01. Next base: position 21,539 of record JBGAKX010000082.1, on the reverse strand, counting down.
GCTTATGAGGTTTGCCGAGCGTCGCGAGCGCGAAATCGTCACCATCGAGCGGGCGGACGTCATGGCCTTCATCCGCGAATTGCGCGAGGCCGGACTCGAGCCGCAGTCGCTTGCCCGGACGCTCGTCACGGTTCGGAACCTCTACAAGTTCCTGATCCTCGACGGACACATCCACCACGACCCGACCGTCAACATCGAGACGCCACGCTCTTGGCAGACGCTGCCGAAGTTCCTGACCCGGGACGAAATCGATCGGCTGCTCGAAGAGCCCGACATCACAACCGACGAAGGCCTTCGCGACCGGGCGATGACCGAGCTCCTGTATGCCTCCGGGCTGCGCGTGTCAGAGATGGTCTCCTTGAAGCTCGCCGACGTCGACATCGACGCGGGGCTCGTCACGTGCCTCGGCAAGGGGAGCAAGGAGCGCAGCGTGCCGCTCGGAAGCTCGGCCGTCGAATGGGTTCGGCGATACCTGCCCGCTCGGCGGAGGATTCTCGGCGATTCGAACGAGGAGCGGCTCTTCGTGACGCTCCGCGGTGGTCCGGTGACGAGGCAGATGTACTGGCGCCGGCTCGTCGATTACGGCGAGCGGGCGAAGCTCGGCCGGATCACGCCGCACATGCTCAGACACACCTTCGCGACGCACCTGCTCGAGCACGGTGCGGATCTGCGTTCAGTCCAGATGATGCTGGGCCACGGCGACATCTCGACGACGCAGATCTACACGCACGTCACGAACGAGCGGTTGCGCGAGACCTTCATGAAATTTCACCCGCGCGCGTAACACGCATGCAGACGGCCAGCTTTCCAGTCAACGGGGTCGTGGGCGCCGCACTCGTCTCGACGGCATTCGAGGCGGCGCTCGTCGTCGATGACGCGAGCTGGCGCGTCGTCGCAGCGACTCCGTCATCCGAATCGCTCTACGGCGCTTCGTTGATCGGCGTCGCGCTCGAGACGCTCTTTGCGCTCGACCAGGAGAAGGCGGTCGGCGACGTCGTCCACGCTGCCGAGAGCGGCCCGATCGAATTGTCGCTCGAGCGCGTCGATGGCGAGTTGCGGGCGGTCGTCGTGCGAGCCGCGCGGCTCGAGCTCGATGGCTGTACCGCGTGCGTCGTCGCGCTACGCGACGTGACGCGCGAGCGCGAGCTCGAAAGCGAACTGTCGCGCGTGAGGTCGTTTCACCGCACGTTGCTCGATGCGCTCGGGATCGGCGTATTGACGCTCGATTCGAGCGGCAGGATTCTCGATCACAACCACTTTGAGCCGCTCACGCGGCTGTTCGGCGAGGACCTGCGCTCGCGGAACTTCTTTCTCGAGATCGTCACGACCGACGAGGCGCGCGCGGTGTTCGAGCGGTTGCAGGCGAGCGGCGCCAAGGTTGACGACGCGCCGTTTGTCGAGGTGATCGAATTCGACGCGGGGGGACGAATTTTCGAGGTGGAGGTTCATGCGGGGGCGCACGCGGGCGACGCGGATGTGCTCGTTCGCGTGTCTGACTCGACGGATCGGCTCGGCGCCGAGCGCGAGCTCAGGCATCAGCGATTTCAGGCCGAGGAGGCCGCGCGCCGTTCGCGGCTCGTCTACCAGACGGCGAGCCTTATCCACCGGTCGCTTGGCGTCGACGAGGTCTTCGAAACAGCCGTCGCCGAAACGGGCCGACTCTTGAGCGCAAGTCGCTGTCAGATCGTCCTCCTCGATCCGGACGGCGAAATCCGCGTGGCGCACGAATATCGCCGGCCGAATCTCCTGGCGGTCGAGCCTTTCGCCGCAGATCTCGATGCAAGCCCGCTCGTCGCATCCGCGGTGCGCGGCCTGACGCCGCTCGTCGTCGAGAACGCCGAGATCCATCCACAGGCGGATCTGCGCGGACTGCTCGCGGCGTCGGGCGCACGCGCGACGCTGGTAGCTCCGATCGCCGTCGGCAGAGAAGCGCGCGGCGTGCTTGCGATTCACGACTGCGAGCACCTGCGCCACTGGTCGGATGCAGACGTCGAGCTCGCGGCGTCGATCGGAAGCCAGGTCGGTCTTGCCATCGCGCACACCGAGAGTCTCGACCGCGTGCGGCGACAGGCCGAGCGGGAGGCGGTCGTCGGCCGGCTCGCCGCCGAAATTCACGCGGCCGGTTCGCTCGAGGGCGCGTTCGAAATCGCGTCGTCGACGCTCGGGTCCGTGCTCGACGCCGAGGCCGTCGAAATTTCGATCGGGTCGGCCGGCTCGCACGACGCTCGCGCGTGGTCATGGCGCGCGAGACGCGCCCGGCGAGTGCCGTCAGCCACCGACGAGGACGACGACGCGACGTCCGTCACGCGCGCCGTCACCGCACCGTTTGCGATTCGCGACGGCGGGCACGGCGTACTGCGGGTTGAGCGAACGTTGCCGACGGACAAGGACGCCGAGGCGCTAGTCGAAGCCGTCGCCGTCCACCTTGGCGTCGCGATCAGCGCGTCCGGTCTGCTCGAGGCCGTGACCGCGGCGAAGGCGGTGTGGGAAGGCACCTTCGACGCGATGGCGGACGGCATCGTCGTCCACGACGACACCGCACGAGTTGTGCGGGCGAATACCGCATTCATCCGACTTATGAAGTTAGACTTCACAAGTATTCTGGACAAAGACTTTTTTGAGCTCTTCTCGCCGGAGAATCGCGAGATTCTCGCGGCCGCCCGCGACCGTGTGGCGGCGACACGTCGGCACGCCGACATTGAGCTGTTCGAGCCCGCGACCGGGCGACATCTGTCGATCTCCGTCTCGCGCCTCACCGGCGAGTCACGACTCACGTTCATCTACACGGTGCGTGACGTGACGGAGGGTCGGATGATCAGCGAACGCCTGACGCAATCGGCAAAGATGGCGTCGATCGGCAATCTGGCCGCAGGTGTCGCGCACGAGATCAACACGCCGCTCGCAACGATTGCAGGGTCCGCGCAATCGTTGTCGAGACAGCTCGCGGGAATCCCCGAGCTTGTCGAGGGGCAGCGCTGGAGTGCGATATCCGAGCGGCTCGAGGCAATCGTCGCGCAGTCGTTTCGCTGCAAGCGCATCACGCACGACCTCCTCAACTTCGCTGCTCCGACGCGTCCGACCCTGGCGCCGACGGACATCGTCCGCGTCGCGCGCGAGGCGATCGAAATGCTCGAGCGCGAGCGCGGCGAGTCGCACGTGCGCATTGTCGAGGCAGGCTCCGCGCCGGGCGTCGTGACGGACGCGGAGCTTCTCCGCCAAGTGCTGATCAACCTCGTTGCGAATGCGCTCGATGCCGTCGACGAGCGCGGGGCGGGCGACGTGACGGTGACGATTCGCGGGTTGAGGCGATCCGCGCGGATCGAGGTTCGCGATACGGGGGCGGGGATCGCAGAAACGGACCTCGACAGGATCTTCGATCCCTTCTTCACGACCAAGCCGCCGGGCCGCGGAACCGGGCTGGGCCTGTCGATTTCGCACAACATCGTGTCCAGCCTCGGAGGACAGCTCGAGGCGAAGAGCAAGGTTGGGCGCGGTTCGACGTTTGTCGTGCGTCTGCCCGTTGGAAAGGTCAAGGCGTAACGAATGACCTCCGCTGAAACGTCGCGCACGCCGGCTCGCGTGCTTGTCGTCGAGGACGACGAGGCGTACCGCCGATTCCTGCTGGCCGAGCTCGGCGACCTCGAGGTTCGAAGTCGACAGCGCGGCTGACGGCCAAACGGCGCTCGAGTCAATCGAGAGCGGCGATTATTCGGTTGTGTTGATGGACATTCGCCTGCCCGGGATGGACGGAATCGAGGTCCTGAGGCGAATCCAGGCGGGTGAACCCGGATCCGTGCAGGTGGTGATGATGACCGGGCATGGCTCGATCGATACGGCGATCGAAGCAATGAAGCTGGGGGCGTACGACTACCTGACAAAACCGTGCGACGTCGAAGAGATGCGCGCAGTCATACAGCGTGCTCGCGAGCACCGAGAGCTTCAGCGTGAGAATGCCGCGCTGCGAACGGTACTGAGGCGGCGCGAAGGCGACGTCGAGATCGTCGGCCGCAGCCGGGCGGTCGCGGAGCTCGTCGCGCGAATCGAACGCATCGGGCCGACGGATGCGAGCGTGATGCTGCTCGGCGAGTCCGGCACGGGGAAGGAGCTGGCTGCGCAGCTCATCCATCGCATGAGCAAGCGGTATCAAAAGCCCTTTGTCGACGTGAATTGTAGCGCCATGCCGGACACGCTGTTTGAAAGCGAGTTCTTTGGCCACGAGCGCGGCGCATTCACCGGGGCGGGAGGTCGCAAGGAAGGTCTCGTGGAGGCGGCCGACGGTGGAACGCTGTTTCTCGACGAGGTTTCGGAGATGTCGGTCGCCGTGCAGGCCAAGCTGCTGAGATTTCTGGAGACCGGCACGTTTCGGAGACTCGGCGGCGTCCGAACGCTGTCGGCCAACGTGCGGGTCGTGTCGGCCTCGAACCAGCCGATCGACCGACTGATCGAGGGCGGATCGTTTCGGCGTGACCTGTTCTTCCGGCTTGCCGTGGTGACGCTCGATGTCGCGCCGTTGCGTGATCGCAGCGAGGATATCGCATTGCTCGCCGAGCACTTCGTGCGGGAGTTTGGCGTGCAGACGGGGAACCGCGCTGCGGCAATCGACGACGACGCAAAGCAGGCGCTGATGGCGTACGAGTGGCCTGGAAACGTTCGCGAGTTGCGGAACGCGATGGAGAGCGCGGTGATTCTGTGCGAAGGAGGAGTCGTGCGCGCGCGCGATCTGCCGGCGCGCGTGCGTGGACGCTCGCCTCAGGCGTCGGGCGACGCGACGGACTCGGGGACGGGTCCGATTGTCACGCTCGAGGACCTGGAGCGACGCCACATCCTCACCGTGCTCGGGCACTTTGGCGGGCATCGCGAGCAGACTGCGCGCGCGCTTGGAATCGGAACCAAGACGCTCTACCGGAAACTCCGCGAGTTCGGCGAAGCGTGACGTTCGACCAGATTTGCGGTCAAGTTGACCCACTCATGTCACAATGACCGGCCCCGTGGCTCACATTGCACCATCACAAACTTCAAGTAATACATTCAGTACAGCCGGTTAACTACTGATTCATTGTCGGTTGCGAATTAATGTCCAGTTTCGCCGCACTCTGGCACATTGGTTGCCTTTGTGAGAGCGAACTTACAGGGGCGAATGCCGTAGCCTGGCGCACTCCACGAACTCCTCAGGTTTCATCGTCAGGCTACGGCTCTTTTTTTGTCCGGAACCCGGTCAGCGCTCATACAGCACGATTTCGATGTCACCGTTGTAGCCGAGCTCCCGAACCCGAGACACCCTGTGGAAGTTGGCGTCGAGCCACTTGAGCGCGAGCGCATCCGGATCGGAGTGGCTCGCGGTCGCGCTCATGCGCACGAACCACACGCGCCGCGCGTCGCGGACGAGCGGGAAGAACCACCGCTCCATATTCTCGGGTGTGACGCGGATGCCCCCGACTTCCGGGTAGCCTTCGACGTCGACACCGGTCTTTGGCGTGTAGTAGCGGTCGAAGGCAATCTCGAGGTGCGGCTCGTTGATGAGTACGATGTCGCCTGCGCGTGACTGCTGACTGACGATCTCGCCGACGCGGCGCCACGGCTGCTTGTCCATCCCCGGATCGTAGTACCACCACACGGCCAGACCCGACGTCACGACGAGAACCGCCGTGGCCGTCCAGACCGCCCACGCGGGTCGGAGTCCGTCGAGCCCGGCACCGATCGCAAGCGCGAGAAACGGCGCCACGACGAGAAAGAATCGCAGCTGTTCCGGCCCGAGCATCAGCGAAACGACGGGAAGGGGAACGAGCGCCGTGACGAGCGCGAACACGCGGCGCTCGTACGGGATGTCCTTGCGGCGCACGAGCACGACGAACGCGACGATGGCAATGACGTCGAACACGATGAACGCCGGCAATCGGTAGCTGGCGATCGCGAGCCACTTCAGGTTCAGGCCGGGCAGGATGGCGAGCAGAAGATCCTGCGGCAGGTGGAGCAGGTGCTGGCCCACGTCCGAGAAGATCGTCTGGTTGACGCCGCCGCGGTTCGCAAAGAACTCTGCGGCGACACCGATGCGTCGACCATACCCGGCGAGTGCCACGACGACGCCGGCTGCGACGAGCGCCGGTGCCTGCAGCGCGGCGAGCTTGATGACGACGGCGCGCGTGCGCGGCCAGCAGACGATGAGCGCGAGCGCCTGTGCCGCGACGACGAACACGGCAAGGTAGTGCGTCGCCATCGCAAGGTACGCGCCGCACGTGTAGAGGATCGCGATGACCCACTGCCGCCGGGCCGGGAGCTCGCCGTCGCGCGCAAACAGATGGCTTGCCGCGATCGTCGCGACCGTCAGGAAGAACGTTGCAAGCGCGTACATCCGAACCTCTTGCGAATACTCGACGTGCAGCGATGACACGGTGAGGAGGATGGACGCGACGAGCGCGGCGCGTTCGCCGAACATTCGGCGGGCCGCAAGATAGAGCGCCGGGATGGTGAGCGCGCCCGGGATCGCCGCCACCAGTCGAACGACCGACGGCGATTCGCCGAACAACGCGATCATTGCGTGCAGTACGTAGTAGAAGAGCGGTGGGTGATACCCCGAACCGAAGCGCGACGACAGCGAGACCGAGTCGGCGATCGAGAGCGCTTCGTCGAACCACAGGCTCTTGCCGCCGAGATCCGCAAAGCGGAGTGCAACCGCGACGGCCGACACGGCAACGATCGCGATGGTCCATTTGCGCGACGACGGCGTGGTGTCGTTGGCAGCTTCGGACACGTTTCGCGCGTCGTCAGTCGGTGGTGAATCGGGGCGGGCGTCGCGCGAACGGCGTCGCATCTTCGACATGCCGAAGGCTTATACCACACCGGTTGAGCTCCCTGACACTCGCCATCCGATGTGGTATAAGGAGAGGCCCGAAATCACATCGTGGAGGCCGTTGCAGATGACAAGTCTCATCCCGAGCGAAGATCGCATCATGAGCATCCTCAGGCGAACCGGCGCATTTCGTGAGGGAATCTTTGAGCACCCCGCAGGCTTCTTTACCGAGTCATATTTCCAGATGCCGATAGCGATGCGGTACGCCGACAATGCCAAGGTGCTGTCGGTTGCGCTCAGCCGTCTGCTGCGGCGGTCACGCGAGTTGATCTCGGCACTGCCGCGCGTCTCGATCGTTGCGCCGGGATCCGGTGGCGTGCCCGTCGCGTTTGAGGTTCGCCAGGCGTTGCGCGCCGAGCAGATCTTCTGGGCCGAGCGCGAGAGTGGCGAGATCAGATTTCGCCAGTACAACATTATTCAGCCGGGTCAGAAGTGCGTGATCGTTGACGACATCGCGCGGTCGGGGGGGACGGTTCGAAGGGTCTATGAAATGATTACGGGAGCGGGCGGCGACGTCCTCGCGATAGGCGTCATCGTGCGTCACACAGGCGCGGACATCGACATACCCGAGGTGCCGGTCTATTCGCTGATGGACGTCGAGGTCCCGAAGTACAAGTCGGCCCAGGAGTGTCCGTCGTGGCACGAGGGCGCGACGATCGAGAAGGTCAGGTTCTGATCGGCTAGTCCGCGAGGTCGGCGCCAAGCTCGATGCCGAGGTCGATCGCAGTTCGAATCAGCTGAGAGCTGAGCGGAACGCGGCGCACCTTTCCCGCGACGACCGTGAGATCGACGGTTCCGATCTCTCGGCCGCTGAGCACGACGACGACTCCCGATTCTCCAGCCGCAAGACGGTCGATCGCGGCCGTTCCGAACATCGTCGCAAGGAGTCGGTCTGCCGGCGTCGGCGTGCCTCCGCGTTGGAGGTGACCAAGCACGACACAGCGGGCGTCCTTGCCCGTGAGCTCCGCGATCCGCTCGGCAACGGCAGCTCCTGCGCCCGCGAATTTCGGCGTCACGCCGCCCTGCGTCGCGGCGACTTGAAAACCGCGACCACCCGCGGCCGAGGCGCCTTCCGAGACCACGACGATGGAGAACTTTCGCCCGGCGCGATCGCGCCGGCGTATCGCATCGGCTACGCGTTCGAAGTCGAAGGGGATTTCAGGGATCAGCACCACGTCGGCGCCGCCCGAGATCGCCGAGTGAAGCGCGATCCAGCCGGTCGTGCGGCCCATGACTTCGAGCACCATGACGCGATGGTGGCTCTCGCCGGTCGTGTGGAGACGATCGATGGCGTCGGTTGCGAGCGCAACGGCGGTTGCAAATCCGAAGGTCTGGTCGGTTCCTTCGAGATCGTTGTCGATGGTCTTTGGAACGCCGACGATGCGGAATCCGCGTTCGGCGAAGAGGGCGGCGAGCGACTGGGTTCCGTCGCCGCCGATCGCGACGATGGCGTCGACGCCGAGACGTTCGAGGTTTGCGAGTGCGCGCTCCACGGCGTGGGTCGGCGGAATCAGGGCGCCGGAGTCGTCACGCATCCAGTTGAACAGTCCCGTCGACGTCGTCCCGAGGATCGTTCCGCCGCGGGGCAACAGGCCTCGGACGTCGTCTGGCGTCAGTCGACGCGGCTCGCCGGTCGCGAGGAGGCCTTCGAAGCTCTCCTCGATGCCGAGCACCTCCCAGCCGTGAATTCCGACTGCGGTCTTCACGGCGGCTCGGATTACCGCGTTGAGCCCTGGCGCGTCGCCGCCACCGGTGAGTATGGCGATGCGCTTGATTGCCGACGCGCCACGGCCCGTCGTCGTGGAGTGCGCTGCGCGCACGGCCGAGAAGACCGAATACTGGTGGGGCAGGCCATCGGCGGCGGATGCCTCGGTGCGCGAGCCCTCGGCGCGCAGACCGGCGTGGGCGCACATCGCGGCGCCGCGCGCGTCGGTAGTGTCGACGAGCCGCTCGACCTTGAGTATGGAGGTGTTCGGAGGAGGCGCCGCAAGATCGCGAATGGCTTCGCCGGCGAGCTCGGCGGAGACGCCGTCTCCGGCCGCGATCCCGATCCTGAGGGTTCGCCAGTCGTGCGTGTCGCCGGCGACGTAGGCCTGGGCGAAGAGATCCGCGTCGCCCACGGCGATCGAGTAGACCGAGCTCCGGGGACCGAGAAGCCCCGTGGCCAGAAACGCATCCTGGATCTCGGGGACGTCGAGCCGGCAGACGGGGAGCTCGCCGACCCAGGTCGATCTGAATTCGAGACAGAAGGATCCCGAGATGGTCTTCGTCGATGGCGGAGACGGTCATAGAGGATAATCAGTGCGTCTGGTAAGAGAGATTATGAAGCAAGACCCAGCTGCCCGGATGGCTGCCTGGGTGGATGGTCACTGGAATCGGACCTGTCTCGCCACAAGGCCTCGACGTAGTACGCTTCGGCCTCGAATGGTATCGCAAAGTACGCTGCACGTCGCGCGGATCGACGCAACGAAGACGCTGTCTTGAGCTCGTTGAAATAGTATTGTAGGTATTTACGCATAAAACCGTAAAAGCCATTTTCCTGGTACTGCCAGACGTGCACGCACTCGTGGACAAGCAGTGGTCCAAGCCGCCCGACCGCGTCCCCGTCGAACTCCCGCGACTGCTTCCGCGACAGAAAGATGACCCTCCCGATGGTCACGGCCGATGCCCGCGACACCGACGTCACGACCCAGCCGACGGGCCCGACCGACAGCCACACCCTGCCAAGCGTCAGCGGCCGCCCCGCGACGTCCGCGAGAAACGCCTCGACGACTTCGAGCGACCGCGTGTCGACGGCTACCAGCTCCCGCACGGTCCTCACTCCTCGACAAGAGCTACATACGCTTGTAGTTGGGTCCGCCTCCGCCTTCCGGAGGTGTCCAGGTGATGATCTGGTACGGATCCATGATGTCGCACGTCTTGCAATGGACGCAGTTCGAGAAGTTTATCTGGAGCCTGCGATCCGCGTTTTCACCCACCATCTCGTAGACGGCCGCGGGACAGAACCGCTGGCACGGATTACCGTACTCGCGCTCGCACCGGTCGACGCAGATCGTCGTGTCGGCGACCTTCAGATGGCACGGCTGGTCCTCGTCGTGCGCGGTGGCCGAATGATACACGTCGGTCACCTTGTCGAACGTCAGCTTCCCGTCCGGAACGAACGGCGCCTTCCCGTCGACCGCGCTGCCGTAGTAGCGCTCGAGCGTCTGCATCTGCTGGTGTCCCGCGTGCACGTGCATGCGACGCGGAAAAACGCCCATCGTAAGTACTGATATTCCACCAGTTACGATTCCGGCGACGCGGCCCTTGTCAAAGCCCTGGTGGAAGTTGCGGACCTCGTAGAGCTCCTTTTCGATCCAGCTTGCCTTCAGCTTGCGCTCGTACAACCGCATGGCGTCCGTCGATACATCGTCCTTGACCAGCGCCTCGAAAATCGTCTCGGCGGCGAGCATTCCTGATTTTATAGCAATATGGAGACCCTTGAGTCGCTGCCCGTTCAGGAGACCGCCCGAGTCGCCAACGATCAGCGCGCCGCCGGTGTAAAGTCTTGGAACGGAATAATATCCGCCTTCCGGAATGGCCTTGGCGCCGTACCCGATCATCTTGGCTCCATCCAGAAGCGACCGGACCCAAGGATGGGTCTTGAACCGTTGAAATACCGTGTGCGGGTCGGTGAGCGGATCGCGGTAGTCGAGACCGGTGACGTGGCCGATGTCGAGCAGGCGGTCCTTCATCATGTACAGGAAACCGCCGCCAAACGTCTCACCAGGAAGCGGATAGCCAAGCGTGTGATACACCGTTCCCGGCGCCAGCCGGTCGTCAGGCAGCTCCCAGATCTCCTTGACGCCGAGCGCGTATACCTGCGGATCGCTCCGCCGGTCGAGGTTGAGCCGCGCCGTCAGCTCCTTTGTGAGCGTCCCGCGCGGACCCTCGCCGAGCACGACGACGCGGGCCTTCAAATCGACACCGGGCTCGAAGTTCTCCTTTGGATTCCCGTGTTTGTCGATGCCCTTGTCGCCCGTGCGCACGCCAACCACCTGGTGTCCGTCGTACAGCAGACTCGCCCCGGGAAACTCGGGAAAGACGTTGACGCCGACCTCTTCGCACAACGGCGCCATCCACCGGAGCAGCCTGGCAAGGCTCACGACGTAGTAGCCGTGGTTCACCATTGGCGGCGGCGTGATCGGGAGCTTGAACTTCCCCTTCTCGGTCAGGTAGAGCACCGCGTCGTCGCCGACGGGAGCCTCGACGGGGCATCCGCGCTCGAGAAAATCGGGCATTAACTCGGCGATCCCCTTCGGGTCCATCACCGCTCCCGAAGGCCGTGGGCGCCGACCTCGGCGCCCTTTTCGATGACGGCAATCTCGATGTCACCGAGCTTCCCGCCGGCGTCGTTGTGCGCCTTGACGAGTTGTTGCCAAATGGTACGCGCGCCGGCGAGCTCGCTGGGCCTGCACCGACAAAGACGACGTCAAATGGAAGTTCTTCGCGCTCGATCGTTGCCATAGATGGTGTTGTGTTCCCGGGTTCGCGGGACTGGCGACGCCGCGGCGAGAGTATAGCGAAGCGGCGCCCACCCGGAAACCCGCCCTCTCCCGCGTCAGTCCCCTAGGAGGCGTCTGAGCAGGACCTGCACAAAATACCCGATGATAGCGCCCACGATTCCCATGCCGATCGCAATCGCGGCAGCCGCAATGGGATTCGCTCCAGGGTCGAATGGCACGGGAACCACGCCGAGCTCGTAGAGAACGAACAGCCCGAGGGCAAATCCCATAGGGACCCCCAGCCGCGGCTTCAGAATGCGTCTGATCACGTTACCCGCCTCATAGTGATTGGTTTGCTGTTGGGCGGTTATACCACAGTCACCGTGGGCAAGGTGTGGGTGACTGTTTTCAAACATTATCGGACGGAGTTCTCGCAAAGCCGCAAAGAAATGAAGACACCAGGACAAGCCGACCTTCGCGGTCTTTGCGCGGCTTGGCGACTTTGCGTGAATACCCCGTTCAACCCTCGTTTCCCGTGATTCGACAGGGGCTTCCGTCTATACTGCGGCAACTTCCCGACGAAGGATCACCGAATGTCCAACGCCAGGCTTTCACGGCTTGTGCTCCACGCGCCGATCTCGGGCGTCGTCGTGCCTATCGAAGAGGTCCCCGACGCGGCCTTCGCAGATCGCATCGTCGGTGACGGGATCGCGATCGACCCTGTGACCAGTTCGCTCGTCGCGCCATGCAGCGGTCATGTCACGCTCGTACATAGATCCGGCCACGCCGTCTCGATCTCGCCGGCGGACGGCGTCGAGCTCATCATTCACATTGGCCTGGATACGGTGTCGCTCAACGGGAACGGTTTCACGCCGCGAGTCGCCGCCGGCGCCGACGTCGTTGCCGGCGATCCGCTCATCGATTTTGACGCCGACTACGTCGCGACGCACGCAAAGAGCCTGCTCACGCTGATCGTCGTTACCACGGGGCAGACCGTCGCTCCGATCGCGGTCGCGGGCGCGACGATCACCGCCGGCGACCCGCTATATGAAATCGAAGTCGGCGGCGATGCCGTGCCCTCGCTCGAAGCGAGCAGCGAGACCACGATCCACGGCGAACAGCTTGTCGTGACAACGCCCACGGGCCTGCACGCACGGCCCGCCGGAGTCATTGCGCACGCAGCGCGCGGGTTCGCGTCCGACATCCGCGTCGTGTTCGGCGATTCATCGGCGAACGCGCGCAGTGTCACGCAGATCATGGCGCTCGAGATCGGCTGCGGCGACGCGATCGCGTTCTTGGCGACTGGCAGCGATGCGGCGACTGCCGTTGCGACCTTGTCGGACCTCGTGCGATCCGGTCTCGGCGAAGCCCCGGAGGAAGCCACCGTCGCGACCGCGCCGGAGGCTGCGCCCGTGCCACAGCCGGTGATCGCCTCCCGCAATCCGAATGTCCTTCGCGGCGTTGCCGCATCGCCGGGGCTCGCCGTCGGCACGGTCGTGCAACTGCACCGCTTCGACATCGAGGTCGAAGAGGTCTCGCACGACGCGGCCACCGAACGCGGCGATCTTGACTCCGCGCTCGCGCAGGCAGGCGCGGACCTCGACGCGCTGCAATCGTCGCTCGCGCGAACGTCCGACGCGGGCAAGGCTGCGATCTTCGCCGCGCATCGCGAACTCCTCGAGGACCCCGACCTCGTCGACGCCGCGCTGGCGTCGATCGCTGCAGGAAAGACGGCAGCCTATGCATGGAAGTGCGCGTACACATCGAGCGCCGACCGCCTGGCCGCGCTCAGGAACGAACTGCTCGCTGCCCGGGCCAACGATTTGCGCGACGTCGGCATGCGGGTCTTGAAACTTCTGACCGGCGCTGCGTCGACGTCGAGGGTGTACCCGGCCGACACCATTCTGATTGCCGAGGACCTGACGCCGACCGACACCGCGAGTCTCGACCGCTCGCGCGTGCTCGGCTTTGCCACCACGCTCGGCGGCGCGACGTCGCACGTTGCGATTCTCGCCCGGTCCCTCGGAATTCCCGCCGTCATCGGGACGGACGCACGCGCGCTCGGCATCGCCGACGGAACAACCGTCGTGCTCGACGGAACGGCCGGGACGATCACGTTGCAGCCGTCCGCCGAAAATGTCGCAGAGATTCGTGAGCGTCAGTCGCTCATCGAGCAGCGACGCACGCTCGATGCCGAACGCGCGGCCGAGCCTGCGACGACAACCGACGGGCATCGCGTCGAGGTCGCGGCGAACATCGGCGGTCTCGCCGAAGCCGGCGAAGTTGTCCGTCTTGGCGGCGATGGCGTCGGGCTCCTCCGATCCGAGTTTCTTTTTCTCGGCCGCACAACGGCGCCGACCGAGGACGAACAGTACGATGTCTACCGGGGGATCGTCGAAGCGCTCGACGGGCGGCCGCTCATCATCCGCTCGCTTGACGTCGGCGGCGACAAGCCGCTTGCCTACCTGCCCATCGCCGCCGAAGAGAATCCGTTTCTTGGGATGCGCGGCATCCGCGTTGGCCTCGAACGGCCGGACATCCTCAGGATCCAGTTCCGTGCAGTCCTGCGCGCCGCCCGCCACGGCGACATCCGGTTGATGCTCCCGATGGTGTCTCGGCTCGAGGAATTCCAGGAAGCGCGCGCCATTCTCGAGGACGAGCGCGCAAAGCTTGGCGCTGGCGCCATAGCGCTCGGTGTCACGGTCGAAGTGCCCGCCGCCGCGATCCTCGCGCCGGTGTTTGCGCGCGAGGCCGATTTCTTCTCGATCGGCACCAACGATCTGACGCAGTACACGCTCGCAATGGACCGCGGACATGCAAAGCTCGCCAAGGTCGTGGACAGTCTCGAGCCGGCGGTCCTCAAGCTGATCGCGTCGACCGTGGATGGCGCTCGTGCACACGACCGGTGGGTTGGAGTGTGCGGCGGCATCGCAAGCGACCCGCACGCCATTCCGATCCTGCTCGGTCTGGGCGTCGACGAGCTCAGCGTCAGCCTGCCGTCGATTCCGACGGTGAAGGCCGAAGTACGGGCGCTCAACATCGAGCGATGCCGACGGCTCGCCGGCCGCGCACTCGAATCGGGCTCCGCAGCGGAGGTTCGACGGTCCGTCGAAGACGAGATGCCCGAGGCGCTCGGCAGCGCATCGCGCCACAAGGACTGACACGTGGAATCGCTCAAGAACGCATTCTCGTTTGTGCAGAAGATCGGCAAGTCGCTGATGCTCCCCGTGTCGGTCCTGCCGATCGCCGGCATCCTGCTTGGCCTCGGCAGCGCGAACCTCAGCTTCATTCCCGCGATCGTATCGTCGGTCATGGCGCAGAGCGGCAGCGCGATCTTCGGGAACCTTGCACTGATCTTTGCCATCGCCGTCGCGGTAGGACTGACCGAGAACGACGGCGTCGCGGCGCTCGCGGCGACGGTCGGATTTGCCGTGCTGCTCGCGACGATGGGCGTGGTCGCAAAGATCCTGCCGGTTCTGCTTGCGTCGATCGGCGTTGTCACGTCGCTCTATGACGGCCACACCAAGCCGATCATGGGCATCGACTCGATCGAGACCGGCGTATTCGGCGGCATTCTGATCGGCGCCGTCGCTGCGTGGTCCTTCAACCGGTACTACCGAATTCAGCTGCCGGCATACCTCGGGTTTTTTGCGGGAAAGCGCTCGGTACCGATCATCACGGCGTTTCTCGCCATCTTCCTCGGCATCGCACTGAGCATCGTCTGGCCGCCATTTGGCGCCGTCATCGCGCTCGCAACAAGATGGGCGGCCAACGAGCGGCCTGACCTCGCGTTCGCGCTGTACGGATTTGTCGAGCGCCTGCTCCTTCCGTTCGGTCTTCATCACATCTGGAACGTGCCGTTCTTTTTCGAGGTCGGCGAATACGTGAACCCCGCGACGGGCCAGCGAGTGACCGGAGAGATCGCGCGCTACGTCGCCGGAGACCCATCGGCCGGCAACATGACCGGCGGCTACCTGTTCAAGATGTGGGGCCTACCTGCCGCGGCGCTTGCGATCTGGCAGACGGCCAAGCCCGAGAACAAGCTGAAGGTTGGCGGCCTGATGATCTCGGCCGCGCTGACGTCGTTCCTGACCGGCATCACCGAACCGATCGAATTCTCGTTCATGTTCGTCGCGCCGGTCCTGTACTTCATCCACGCCGTGCTGTGCGGCATCGCCTACTACCTGTGCGTGATTCTCGGAATCAAGCACGGCATGACGTTCTCGCACGGCGGCATCGACTTTGTCCTTCTGTACCCGAAATCAACGCACGCCGCGTGGCTGTTCGTGCTCGGTCCGATCTGGGCAATTGTTTATTATTCAGTGTTTCGCCTCGCCATCCTCAGGTTTAACTTGAAGACTCCAGGCCGTGAGGACGAGACCACTGCGGCGGTACCGGTCGGCGAAGGCGGCGAGAACGCGTTCCTGAGAGATCTGGCGCGCGCATTTGGCGGGCGCGGCAACATTGCAAGTCTCGACGCGTGCATCACGCGCCTGCGCGTTGGCGTGCGCGACGTGTCGCGCGCGAGCGCTCAGCGTCTGAAGGATCTCGGCGCGTCCGGCGTGGTGATCGTCGGGAGCGGCGTCCAGGCGATCTTCGGCACGAGGTCCGAGAACCTGAAGACCGATCTCGAGGAGTACCTGAAAACCGCGGGTCCCGAAGCGGACCTCTCTTCGGCCGAGGTGGCAGCGATGCCTGCACAGGAGGTCGCGCCGAAACGGGCTGTCGATCCTCACGCCGCGACGCGCGCTCCGCAACTCGTTGCTGCGCTTGGCGGTTCGGGCAACATCTCGGCTTCGGCTGCGTGCGCCGCGACGCGAATTCGAGTCACCCTCAAGGACTCCTCGCTCGTCGACGACGCCGCGCTGCGGGCAGCAGGCGTCAAGGCCGTCATGAGCGTCGGCGACAACGTGTTCCACCTGATCGTGGGCAACGGCGCCGCGGACACGGCGGATGCAATCGCCGGGCTCGTCAGCGCCTAGTCCGCCGTCCCGGCGCGAGCAGTCCGCGAAGCAACGATACGTCCGCGTCGGTCGGATGCGACCGCAGCAGGAGCTTTCTGAATCGTTCGCGCGCGGCGGCACGCTTTCCCTCTGTGCCTGCGTCGCCTGATTCGGGCACCGCCTGCTCGACCAGGTGCTCGATTGCTTCGAGGCTCGCGACCGTATGTTGCGCTCTCGGGGACGGCACATCCGCCACCCTGCCTCGACAAAACTCGTAGCAGCATACTGCGACCGCCTGTGCCAGATTCATGGACGGCTGTTCGCGCGAGGTAGGAATCGTCACGACCGAGTGGCACCGACCGATGTCCGTTGCCGTCAAGCCGTGCTTCTCGTTGCCGAAAACGAGCGCGACTCGTTCAACCCCCGCAGCCGCGGCCGCAAACTGTTCAGGTGTCAATGCACCATCAACCACACGTCGCGTACCGGCGGTCGTTGCGCCAACAAGCGTGCAGTCGCCGATTGCCGCTGCAAGCGACCCTGCTACCACGGCGGATTGCAGAACAGTCCTTGCGCCAACCGCCGATCGAGCCTCCAACCACGTCGGTTCGAACGGCGCCACGAGCACCAGGTCCGTCAGGCCAAAGTTCGCCATCGCACGCGCGACGGCGCCGATGTTGTTGGGGTCGCGTGGTCGAACGAGGACGATTCGCATCGAACACCTTACGCGGAGCGTTACCTCAATGTCGGCACGCCGACAAGTGCTTCATAATGAACGACTTGTGTATTTGAAATCAAGGGAATGCTGGTGAACGGATGAGAAGACACTTGAGGTTCCGCCGATCACGCACCCAATGTGCACGGGGCCGTGATCGCGATGACCACGGCCCCGTTCCAGCTCGACGGCCGATGCCGTCTATTCCTTGAGCTTCTTGACGAGCGCCGGAACGATTTCGAAGAGGTCCCCGACGACGCCAAAATCCGCGAGATCGAAGATCGGCGCTTCCTTGTCCTTGTTGATCGCGACGATCGTGCTCGCGTTCTTCATCCCGACGACGTGCTGAATTGCGCCCGAGATTCCAACCGCCATGTACAGCTGCGGCGCGACGGTCTGTCCCGAACTGCCGATCTGTCGATCCATCGGAAGCCATCCGTTGTCGCAGATCGGCCGCGACGCCGCGAGCTCGGCGTCGAGCGCTTCCGCGAGCTCGCGCACCAGACCGAGATTCTCTTCGCCCTTGATCCCCGGCCGACCGAGACGATTCGTGGAGCGGCCGTCAGGTCGACGGCGCCCTTGACCTCCTTGAACCGCTCCTCGGTGGTCCACCGGATCTCAACCGCGCCAAGATCCACGGCGTGCGCGCGCACCGGCGCCGGCGCAGCGCCGTCCTTTGCCGCATCCGTGCGATACGACCCTGCCTGGAAACTGATCATGCGAGGCGCCGCCGTCGCGCACGTGACGTCGGCGTTGATCTTGCCCTGGAAGATCTGCCGAACGAGCGTGATGCCGCCCTCGCTCTTGAACTTGATGACGTCACCGATGAGCACGCGATCGAGCCGTGCCGCGACACGCGGCGCAAAGTCGCGCACGTGATACGTGTGGCTGAAGACGACCCACTCCGGATCGACCGACGTGATGGTCTGCGCGAGCGCCGCGGTAAACCCGTCCGGCGTGTATGTCGCGAGCTTGTCGTGCTCGACTGTGATGACTTCCGCGAGCGCCTTGGCGGCGATGCGCGACGCATTGTCGGCAAGGTTGCTGCCGATGATGACAGCCCGCGCGTCGGTTCCGGCGGCCGCCGCGATCGCCTGGCCGGCGGCGATTGCCTCCCACGTTCCATTCGTCAGCTCGCCGTCGCGATGCTCCGCATATATGAGAACTCCGTGTGCCATAACATCCTCCGGGCATCGAGGTCTCGCGCGTCATCGGCTGCGTGCCGGACGGCGCGACCCTCGCCCCTCAACCCTGAATGATTCCGTTTCCGCGCAACCGCTCGATCAGCTGGGCTGCGACCGTCTCGGCGTCTCCCTCGAGCATCTCGGTGCGCTTCTCGCGGACCGGAAAATAGAGGGATCCGATGACTTCGCGCGCCTTCAGGTCGTCGGCCGACAGGCCGAGATCGCCGGCCGACTTCAGGTCGACCTGCTTCTTCTTGGCGCCCATGATGCCCTTCAGGCTGGCGTAGCGCGGTTTGTTGATGCCCGACTGGATCGTGATGACCGCTGGCAGCTTCATCGTCACCCACTGGAACCAGCCGTTTTCGAGCTCCCGCTTGACGCGAAGGTTCGACCCGTCCTCGGCCGATTCGAGCGCGATGATGATCGAGGCATGCGCGAGGCCGAGCAACTCGGCCACCAACACACCCGTCTGGCCATAGCCGAGATCGTCCGACTGAAGCCCGGCGAGTATGAGATCCGGCGCCTCGGGACCGATGGCTGCCGCAAGCGCCCGGGCCGTCGCCATGCTGTCGAGTCGCTCGAACGTCGCATCGACGAGATGTATGGCGCGATCGGCGCCCTTTGCGAGCGCCTCCTTGATGGTCTTGCTCGCGTCGGCGGGGCCGAGCGTTACGACGACAACTTCGCCACCGTGCTTTTCCTTGAGCCGCAGGCCTTCCTCGAGCGCGAACGTATCGGACTCGTTGGCCTCGAAGCTCAGGTTCTGCTCTTCGATCCACGTCTTCGACGCATCGATGCGGAGCAGGTCGTCGCGTCGTGGAACCTGTTTGATACAGACGACGATTTTCACAGGAATACTCCTTTGATCGTTACCTTGGCAGCGATGCCCATGAATCGGCCCGCGCCGGAGAATCGTTCCCGGCGGCACGGCTTCGATCTCCCGCTGCCTAATCCTCGAACTTCTTCATCAACAGCGCTGCGTTGGTGCCGCCGAACCCGAAGCTGTTCGACAGACCGTAGCGCATCGCCACCGGGCGCGGCTCGTTCGGTACGTAATCGAGATCGCACTCCGGATCAGGGGTCGTGTAGTTGATCGTGGGCGGCGCAATCTGCTTGTGGATGGCAAGCGCGAGAATGCCGGCCTCGAGGCCGCCGGCTGCTCCCAGGAGGTGGCCGGTCATCGACTTTGTCGAGCTCGTCGGGATCTTGTATGCCCGCTCGCCAAAGACGTTCTTGATCGCCCTGGTTTCGAGCTTGTCGTTGTACGGCGTCGACGTGCCATGAGCATTGATGTAGTCGATCGCGTCGGCCGAGATGCCCGCGTCGCGAATCGCAGCCTGCATCACGCGTGTTGCGCCACCCGCGTCCTCGGACGGCTGCGTGATGTGAAACGCGTCGCCAGTCATTCCATAGCCGACCATCTCGGCATAGATCGTGGCGCCGCGCGCCCGCGCGTGTTCGAGCTCTTCGAGGACGAGGACGCCCGCGCCTTCGCCGATCACGAAACCGTCACGGTCCTTGTCGAACGGACGGCTTGCATGCGCGGGATCGTCGTTGCGGAACGAGAGCGCCCGCATCGCCGAGAACCCGCCGACACCCATCGGCGTGATGGCGGCTTCGGCGCCGCCGCATACCATCACGTCCGCATCGCCGCGCTGGATGATCTTGAAACTGTCGCCGACCGCATGCGCACCCGACGAGCACGCGGTGCATGTCGCCGAATTCGGGCCCTTCAGACCGAACTGGATCGAGACGTATCCGCTTGCGAGATTAATGATCGCGGCCGGAATGAAGAACGGCGAGATCTTTCCCGGACCGCCCTTCATGAAGGCCTCGTGCTCGCGCTCGATGACGGCGAACCCGCCAATACCGGACCCGATGTACGTGCCGATGCGCGGCGCATTCTCGTCGGTGACCACGAGGCCGGAATGCCCGAGCGCCTCGTGCGAGGCCGCGACCGCAAAATGGATAAAGGTATCGAGCTTCTTTATCTCTTTCTTTGGGATGAAGCGTTCAGGGTCGAATCCGGACACCTGTCCGGCAAACCGGCAACGGAAAGCCGTCGCGTCAAAACGGGTGATCGGCACGATACCTCCCCGCCCTGCAACGAGCGACTCCCACGTTTCAACGGCCGTCAGTCCCACGCAACTGACGAGGCCGATCCCCGTGACTACGACACGTCGATTCACGCCTGCGCTCCTTCACACCGGAACGGCCCGGGCATGCCGGGCGCGCCCGGTACTAGCCCTTCTTGTGCTGCTCGATGAACGAGATCGCGTCGCGAACGCTCTGGATCTTCTCGGCGTCCTCGTCGGGAATCTCGATGTCGAACTCCTCTTCGAAGCGCATCACCAGTTCGACCGTGTCGAGCGAGTCCGCTCCAAGGTCCTCGATGAAGCGCGCATTCGCGGTAACCTCGGGCTCGTCAACGCCGAGCTCCTCGACGATGATCTGCTTTACCTTCTCCTCAATAGACATATCCGCCATGGGATCCTCCTGATGTAGTCCTCAAAAATCGGTCGCCGCGGCGCCCGCGTCTGCGAACGCCACATCGATCTCGTCTCGGCGTTCGACCGATGAACAGTCGGCGCCTTTTACAATCTTTCGTACGAGTCCCGCAAGCACCTTGCCGGGTCCCATTTCGATCCACCGGTCCACGCCGAACTCCGCCAGCGACATGATCGACTGCTCCCACAACACGGGCGAAGCAATCTGGTTGATCAACGCCTGGCGCACTTCGCTTGCCGTATCGACAAGGTGTGCAGTGGCGTTCGTCATGACAGGCACCAGCGGGTGGCGAATCTCGGTCGCCTCCAGCAAGGGGCGCATCCGGTCGGTCGCCGGTTGCATGAGCGCCGTATGGAACGGTGCGCTCACTTCGAGCGGGATGATGCGTCGGGCTCCGCGGCGCTTCGCTTCCTCGCCGGCGCGCTTCACGGCCTCCGCCGCTCCGGCGATCACGACCTGTCCGGGGCTGTTGTAGTTTGCGGGCGAGCACACCTGGCCGTCGGCCGCCGCGGCGCACGCCGCGGCAACGCTCTCGTCGTCGAGCCCGAGCACGGCCGCCATCGCGCCTGCGCCATCAGGGACGGCTTCCTGCATGAACGTTCCGCGAGCGCGGACGAGCCGCACGGCGTCGCCGATCTGCAGCGCACCCGCCGCGACAAGCGCCGAGTACTCACCGAGTGAATGGCCCGCAACAAAATCCGGCATTGGCGCTCCCGATTCCCGCGCGGCAGCAAACACCGCTGCAGAGACCGTGAGAATCGCAGGCTGCGTATTCGCCGTCAATCGCAAGGCCTCGTCCGGGCCTTCGAAGCAGAGCCGGCTGATCGGTTCGCCGAGCGCTTCGTCCGCCGCATCGAACAC
>JBGAKX010000239.1:0-3155 GCA_044224215.1 Blastocatellia bacterium | reverse complement strand
AATTCGAAGAGACGCTCGATCTCGTCCGCGAGGTGGAATACGACGGGCTCTACACATTCCACTACTCGCCGCGCCCGCACACGCCAGCAGCGTCAATGCCTGACGACGTTCCACCTCAGGTAAAACGTGAGCGATTCGATCAACTCATCCAGCTGCAGGCGGAGATTCAGAACAGGCGTCTTTCGAGACACTTGGGGAACATACTTGAAGTACTGGTTGAGGGGCGATCGGCCCGCAACGCCGAGCACGCGACGGGGCACTCGACATGCAACAACGTCGTGAACTTTCCGGATGATGGTCAGGATCTCCTCAGCCAGGTTGTGAAGGTCGAGATCACCCAGATCAAGGCGCACAGCCTTTTTGGAAAGCTCATCCAATAGATTCGGAAACGGCATGTAAATGCTGATTTCAGGGAGCTAGCAATGGTCGAAGTAGAAATGAAGATTCGAGGGCTGATGATGGATCCGACGGCGAACACGCCCATCGTCATCCTGAAGGACGTTGCCACCGACCGCATGCTGCCAATCTGGGTCGGCCCCTACGAAGCCAACGCGATCGCGCTCGAGATCGAGAAGACGGCGCCACTGCGTCCGATGACGCACGACCTGTTGAGAAACCTCATCGTCCAACTGGGCGCAACTGTTGACAGAATTGTAGTTACTGATCTCATCGAGAACACGTTCTACGCCGTCATCGAGATGACTCTGGGAGACCACCGGGTCCTGCTCGATTCGCGCCCGTCCGACGCTATTGCGCTCGCGCTGAGGGTTGATTGCCCGATCTTCGTGAACGAGGAAGTCATCGCAAACTCGCGCAGCACGATCGACACCAGCCAGATCGAAGCGGCTGACGACTCGGAGGAATTCGAGGTCGACGAGGACGAGGTCGAGGACGACGAGGCGGACGACACGGATGGCGAGACACCGGAATGGCCGGACGATTTCGACGATGACATCAGCAGCGACTACAAGATGTGACAGAACGGAGGCGTATGTGAATCCCGTCATCGCGGTAGCCAACCAGAAGGGTGGCGTTGGAAAAACCACAACTGCAATCAATCTCGCCGCGGGGCTCGCGCTCCAGGGCCGGCGCGTGCTGCTGGCGGATCTCGATCCGCAGGCGAACAGCACGAAGACCTTTGCAGATCCGAACTCCTTTGATTACACAGTTTACGAATTGCTCACGGACTCGATGGTCTCGGCCGAGCAGTGCGTGCTTCCCACGACGATCGATGGACTGGCGCTCCTGCCGTCACGAATTTCGCTCGCAAAGATCGAATCCAAACTGATCGGCGAGTTCGACGCGCCGTTCCGGCTCAAGGATCGGTTCGACCTTCTGCGGGACGCGTTCGACTTCATCGTCATCGATACGCCGCCCACGCTCGGGTTGATCACGGTGAACGCGCTCGTCGCATCGTCGCACCTCATCATTCCGATCCAGTCGTCGTACTTCGCCCTCGAAGGGACCGAAGACCTGCTCGAAACGGTCGACAAGGTCAAGCAGCGCCCGAACCCGGATCTTCAGGTTCTGGGAGTGGTCGTCACGCTCCACGACAAGCGTACGACGCTGGCTCGCGACATCTATCGCCAGATCTGCGGAGTGTTCGGCGACAAGGTATTCGACACCGTCATCACGAAGTCGGTCCGGCTCGAGGAGAGCCCGGCCTACAAGGAACCAATCTACACGTTTGCGCCGTCGTCCTCCGGCGCTTCCGAATACGCAAGGCTATGCGAAGAGGTGATCAACCGTGTCTAGACGTGGACTTCCAGGAGACTTCAAGTTGCGCCACGATGCTCACTATGTCGAACAGCTCGCGTCGCGGACGACGGGCGCGCCGATCGGGCGTCTCGTGCCGATCGACCGGCTCGAACCGAACCCGACGCAGCCGCGTGTCGAGATCGGAGACCTGACCGAGCTCACTGACTCGATCAAGGCTGTTGGCGTGCTCGAGCCGCTGCTCGTGCGGCCGGCCGAGATAGGCGGCCGCTACATGATCATCTCGGGGGAACGTCGCTACCGTGCGAGTCTTCAGGCGGGTCTCAAGGAACTGCCGTGCATCGAGATGGACGTCGACGACCGGACGGTCGCCGAGATCGGTCTGATCGAGAACCTGCAGCGCAAGGACCTCACGGCATTCGAGGAGGCCGATGGTCTCGAGGCGCTCGCCACCAGGTTCGGGTACACCCACGACATGATCGCGCAGCGCGTGGGGAAGGCCCGCTCCTCCATTACGGAAGCGCTCTCGATCGCGACGCTGCCGGCCGAGATCAAGGATCTGTGTCGGCGCGCCGACATCAGCTCCAAGTCTATGCTTCTGCAGGTGGTTCGCCTCAAGAACGTCGAAGCCATGCGCCACTTCGTCGAGCGTGTTCAGAGCCAGGGTATGACACGTGACGAAGCGCGCGCTGCACGAAAACCGAACACATCGCGTCCGAAGCCTTACGAATTCAGATTCCAGCCGGAGACAAAGGAATTCACGATGTCGCTCCGATTCCGGCGCTCACAGGGTACCGACGACGAGCTGGCCAAGGCGCTGCGGGTTGCCCTGGATCAGGTGGAAGCACGTCTCCGCGGGGATTAACAGGCGAATACTTCATGTAATACATGATGGTTCATTCAGAGCCGGGGCGGTGACGGGCGTCACGGACCGACCGAGCTGCGGCTCGTAAGCACTTCTTTACACGACGGTTATAATCCTTCACTTATGACGAGCACAGGGACTGTACGGGCGCTTGTTGCCATCTTCGCATTGACAGGGATTCTGCCGGCCAGCGCTTCTGTGCAGACGGTTACGCAGATTTGGGACGTGCGCGATACGGGTCAGAACGGCCAACTGACCATCTACAACTCGGATATCGACGGAACGACGCTTGGAATGCCCTGCGCGTCGGCCGATCTGAACGGAGACGGATTCGACGACGCGGTGCTTGCACCGTTCCTCGCGGTGTCAGGGCCGTCCAACGAGCGCGTCCGTGCTGGCGAACTGCACGTGTATTTCGGTGCGGCCAACAGCATCTCTGGCGTGGTCGACCAGGCGGCGCAGCCCGGAAACGCCGTCAACATCTACGGCGCGCGATCCGGCGATCTTCTCGGCAACGAGGTGGACGCGGCGGACGTCACGGGCGACGGCAAGGCGGAGATTCTCGCGTGCGCTC
>JBGAKX010000081.1:0-21180 GCA_044224215.1 Blastocatellia bacterium | reverse complement strand
CACCAGCCGTACACCGAGCAGTGGAGCTTTGACGTCCAGCGCCAGCTGCCGTACGACTTTGTCGTCGACGTCGGGTACTACGGCAACCGGGGCGTGCACCTGATCGGGCTCGTCGACATCAACCAGCCCACGCCGGGCGACTACGCAACGAACCCGCTGATCCAGACCAACCCCAACTACCTCGCGGAAGTCGACGCGAACGGCGGCAACCGGCAGATCGACGGCGTCACATCGATCCTGCTGAACCTGATCCGTCCGTACCAGGGCTATTCGACGATAAACATCTACCAGCCGCGGTTCGTGTCAAAGTACAACTCGCTGCAGATCAGCGTGCAGAAACGGTTCGGGACCACGGGTTCGCTGATCTCCGCGAACTACACGCTGTCGAAGGGCCTGACGAACCTGCAGGGTGATCCGATCTACTCGACGCCGCAGGTCTCGTCGAACCTCAACGCCGAGTATGGTCCGTCGCGGTTCGACCGGCGCAACGTGTTCACGGCAGATTTTGTCTACGATCTTCCGTGGTATGCGGACCAGAAGGGGTTCAAGGGGCATCTGTTGGGAGGATGGGAATTCTCGGGGATCATTGCGATCAACTCAGGCGCAACGCTCTCGCCGGGTACGACATCGTCCTTCGATCCGGGAGGCGTGGGGCTGCAGGCAACGTCGCGCCCGAACCAGGTAGGCGATCCGAACGCCGGCGCGCCGCACGCGTGGTACCAGTGGTTCAACACCGCGGCATTCGCGGACATCCCGGCCGACAGCTATCAGCCGGGCGACGCGCCGCGGGCGACGATCACGGGCCCGGGCCTGAACAAGTGGGACCTCGCGGTGTTCAAGAACTTTCTCGTGACGGAGCGCGTCAGCCTGCAGTTCCGGTGCGAGACGTTCAACATCTTCAACCACACGAGCTTCAGCGCGGTGGACACGACGATTGGATCGCCGCAGTTCGGCCAGGTGGTCGGCGCGCACGATCCACGGCTGATCC
Source organism: Blastocatellia bacterium (assembly GCA_044224215.1). GTDB lineage: Bacteria > Acidobacteriota > Blastocatellia > UBA7656 > JADIYM01 > DAOMFM01. Next base: position 20,192 of record JBGAKX010000081.1, on the reverse strand, counting down.
AGCTGGCGTTGAAGCTGCTCTTCTGATGGTGGGGCGCGTGAAGAAAACAACACGCAAAGACGCAAAGACGCAAAGTCATGAATTCATGGTCTCTGCGGCTTTGCGTCTCTGCGCCTTTGCGCGTGGTCTTCTGCTCTTGGTTTTGCTCCCTGTCGCTGTCGCAGCGGCGGAGCGCGTGCACCTCGCCGACGGCTGGAGACTCCAATCGTCCGCAAAGATCAACGGCACCGGCGACGCGATCTCGAAACCAGGCTTTCCCACCGACGGATGGACCGACACTCGGGTGCCTTCGACCGTGCTCGCCGCGCAGGTCGCCGCCGGCCAGTTCGAGGACCCGTACTACGCGATGAACCTCCGCAAGATCCCGGGAACGACGTACGGGATCGGCGACAACTTCGCGAACCTGGCCATGCCGGCAGACAGCCCGTATGCCGTCTCGTGGTGGTACCGGACCGAGTTCAAGCTGCCAAAGACGTTCGCCGGCAAGCGGGTCTGGCTGCACTTTGACGGCATCAACTACCGCGCGAACATCTGGCTCAACGGCGAGAAGGTCGCAAGCGCCGACGACGTCGCAGGACCGTACCGGATTTACGACTTCACGACCGAGAGCACGATCAACCGCAGCGGCACGAACGTGCTCGCCGTCGAAGTGTTCGCACCCGGCCCGGACGACCTCGGGATCAACTGGGTGGACTGGAACCCGCAACCGCCCGACAAGGACATGGGGCTGTGGGGTGGCGTCTCGATCGACGCATCGGGGCCGGTCACGGTCATCGATCCCCAGGTCGTCACGCACTTTTCGGACAGCACGCTCGAACACGCCGACCTCACCGTGATGGCGCAGATCGGAAACGCGGGCTACGAAGCGGTGAGCGGCGTGCTCACCGCGACGATCGACGGCGTTTCCGTTCGCAAGAAGCTGACGCTGACCGGCAGCGACCACCAGACCGTTGTGTTCGCACCCGAAGAGTACCCCGCGCTGCGCGTCGACCACCCTGCCGTGTGGTGGCCCGCGCCCCTCGGTCCGCAGAATCTGCACACGCTCGAGCTGACGTTCTCGGCCAACGGCAAGGTCTCCGACCGCAACGTCTCGCGATTCGGCATCCGCGAAGTCTCGTCCGAGCTCACAACGCGCGGCGCGCGTCTCTTCCGGATCAACCGGCGGCCGAACTTCATCAAGGGCGCGGGATGGGCGCCCGACATGATGCTCAGAAAACCGTCGCGCGAGCGGCTGCGGACAGAGCTTCAGTACGTCCGCGACATGAACCTGAACACCGTGCGGCTCGAAGGCAAGATGGAGTCGGACGAATTTCTCGATCTGTGCGACGAGATGGGGATCCTGGTGATGGCCGGCTGGTGCTGTTGCGACCACTGGGAGATGTGGGACAAGTGGACGCCCGCCGACCGCGACATCGCGAACCACTGTCTGTGGTCGCAGGCGCTCAGGATGCGGCGGCACCCGTCGGTGTTCACGTGGCTCAACGGGAGCGACAACCCGCCGCCGCCCGACGTCGAGCGGATGTACCTCGACACGCTGAACGCCGCGAAGTGGGCCGTGCCGTACGTGTCGTCCGCCACGGCGACGCCGACGACCGTCACCGGCGACTCGGGCGTCAAGATGAACGGACCGTACGACTTTGTCGCGCCGTCGTACTGGCTACGCGACAAGGAGGTCGGCGGCGCGTTCAACTTCGCCACCGAGATCGGTCCGGGCCCCGCGATCCCGACCGTCGGATCGATCCGCCGAATGCTGCCGGCAGACCACCTGTGGCCGATCGACGAGTACTGGAACTTCCACGCTGGCGGCAGCGAGTTCAAGACACTCGCCACGTTCAACGCCGCGATGAACGCGACGTACGGCGAGCCGAGCGGGCTCGACGACTACGTCAACAAGGCGCAGGCCATGGCCTACGACGGCGAGCGCGCCATGTTCGAGGCGTACACGCGTAACAAGTACTCGGCGACGGGCGTGATCCAGTGGATGCTGAACAACGCCTGGCCGTCGATGATCTGGCATCTCTACGACTACTACCTGCAGCCGGCGGGCGGGTACTACGGCACGAAGAAGGCGTGCGAACCGCTTCACATCCAGTATTCGTACGACGACCACAGCGTAGTGGTCGCGAACAGCCTGTACACGACGTTTCGCGGAATGCGCGCACGCGCGACGCTCTACGATCTCGAGCTCCACGAGAAGTTTACGAATACGGCGGACGTTACCGCGTTCGCGGACACGTCAAAGCGCGTGTTCGAGATTCCGGCGTCGGCATTCGAAGGATCCGAAGTCACGTTCCTCAAGCTCACGCTCGAAAACGCCACCGGCAAGGTCGTCAGCACGAACTTCTACTGGCTGCCGGCCAGGTACACCGAGTTCGACTATCCAAAGACGACGTACGTGAACACGCCCGCGGCCACGCACGAGGACATGCGCGCGCTCGGACGCTTGCCGCGCGTGACGCTCGACGCATCCGCGCGCGCAACGTGGCGCGCGGGCGAGCTGCGCGTGACCGTTCGCATTCGCAACGGGACGGGCGCGCTCGCGTTTCAACCGCACATGAGCGTGCTCGTGGGCCCGGACCTGCAGGAAGCCGCGCCGATCTTCTGGACGGACAACTACTGCACGCTGCTGCCCGGCGAGACGCGCGTCGTCGAAGCGCGCGTTCCTGCGCCGGTCGCGCGGGGGCCCGTTGCAGTCCAGGTCGACGGCCTGAACATCGAAACCGCCGTCGTTCCGATCGCGGGTGCGAAACGCGCGGGGGCAGGGAAATGATCGTGAGCGACGAACTGCATGCCGAGACGACGGGTTCCCGCGCGCGGCCGCACATGCTCGACGAGATCTACGAACAGCCGCACGCGATCTCGCAGACCGTGATGCGCCACGTCGAGGACGAGACGATCTTTGGGACCGCGCTTGCGCCGGTGGCGTCGGCGCTCGCCCGCTGCGGCAAGCTGATCATCGCGGCGAGCGGAACGAGCCGCCACGCGGGGCTCGCCGGCGAGATCATGATCGAAGACCTCGCCGGCGTCGCCGTCGACGTCGAGTACTCGAGCGAGTACTGCTATCGCACGGCGCACGCCAGCGCCGACCCGATTGTCATGGCGATCACGCAGTCGGGTGAAACGGTCGACACCATCGCGGCGCAACGCGAGGCGGCGATTCGCGGGGCGACGACGATATCGATCTGCAACGTTCCGGGCGCGACGATCGCGCGCGAGGCGACCACGTCACTGCTCACCTATGCCGGGCCCGAGCTGGCCGTCCCGGCGACAAAGAGCTTCACGACGCAGCTGACGGTGCTCTATCTGTTTGCGCTGTATCTTGCGCGGCGAAACGGCCGGATGACGTCCGAGGTCGTCCGCGGGCATCTCGAGGAACTGCGGAAGATCCCGGTCGCGCTGACCGATCGCATCCGCGAGTGGGACGACGTGTGCCGCGAGATCGCGCCCCGCTACGCGCTCGCGCGGACGTTTCTGTTTCTCGGGCGCGGCGTGCACTACGCGATCGCGCGCGAGGGGGCGCTCAAGCTCAAGGAGATCTCGTACGCGCACGCCGAAGGGTACCCGGCGGGCGAGCTCAAGCACGGGCCGAACGCGCTGGTCGGCCAGAACTGTCCGGTCGTCGTGCTGGCGACGCACGATCCGTCGGATCCGGACTCGCTGCTGAGGTACCGGAAGACGCTCGTGACGATCGCCGACATCCGGGCGAACGGCGGATCGGTGATCGCCGTCGCGAACGACCGCGACGAGGCGGTGTCGGAGCTCGCGACCGACACGCTGTTCGTGCCACCGGTTGCCGAACTATTGCTGCCGATCGTCGAGGTGATCCCGCTGCAGCTGTTTGCGTATCACGTGGCGACGGCGAACGGGTGCGACGTGGATCGTCCGCGGAACCTGGTGAAGTCGGTGGTCGTGGAATAGGGGACGTCAGAGCTGAGGCCGGTAGGCCTCAGGCCCCAACTGACGAAATTGAGGCGATAAGAGGCACGGCGACCGTTCCGCCCACGTCGTTCGCACGGTTGTTTGGGGCCTGAGGCCTACCGGCCTCAGCTCCGCTAGTTCACGGACCCCGGGATGCGCGGCGGGAACGTCACGCTCAGCCGGTCAAACCCCTGCTGCACCCAGTCTGGCGGTTCGATCTCGGGCAGGTCGAGCTTGACCCCGCGCGTGAACGCCCACCGGTCGAACCAGGTGATTCCGTTCGACCCGCCGAACGTGTTCGGTTCGCGGTACGCTGGATCCTCGAGCGCGCGGTCGAGCGGGACGAACGTGTAGCCGCGCTTCTCGAACAGCCGTACGACGTCGTCGAACACGTCGGCGTTCAGCTCGTTGGCGTGCATCAGCAGCACTTGGCGGATCTGCCGGCCAAACAGCCCCTGCGAGTACTGTTCCGACCGCGCGATCGACGCGTCCGTGAACGCGAGATACGCATCGGCGATGCGGCGCATCTCGGCACGGTCGTTCTTTCCAAGCGCCTCGGAGTACGGCAGCGTGAACATCCAGTCGTCGGCGTCGAGCGTCACGGGCGCTATCGTGTAGCCGCGTGCGGCCAGAAACGTCTCGAATGCCGTTCGCGTGGCGAGGTCGCCGCCGGTGTCGAGGTACGGATGGCGGAAGAAGCGCAGCGTGTGGCCGTGCGCGGCGTCGAGTGTCCTCGTCACCGTCTCGCCGCGGATGACCTCGTCCTCGAAGTCCTGCAGCGTCGTCTCGTGAAAATGTTTGTGCGCGAACGTGTGATTTCCGAGCTCGAGCCCCGCATTCGCCCACACCTCGAGGAGAGCGATACGCGCATCGACTTCTCCGGGTTTGTAGAGCTGCGCTTCGTTGACGAATGCGACTGCCGGAATGTGGTGACGTGCTACGGCGGCAACAAGGCGCTCCGTCATGCGCTGCATGCGCTTGAGTCCGTATTCAGGACCGTTTTGCGGAAGGTCGTCGATCGTGATCGCGAGCTCTCGCGGAACGGCCGGCGCGGGCGCCTGGGCGAACGCCGCGGACGTCAGCACGACGACAACACAAAGGGTGCGGACAATGAGCCTCATGGGCTCATTGTCGCACCCCGTGCCGTTCCCGACCAACGGCGGCTACTGCCCGCCGATCTTCTGGTATCCCGAATTCGTGATCGTCACCGTGATCTGCTTTGACGTCGCGTTCAGGACCGTCTGCGCAGGGTAGCTCGTTCCGTCCGGCAGCAGCGCGAACTGCACCGCGAGCGTCACGACGGAGCTCGGATCGCCGAGGTACGTGTTGACGTTCGCCGACGAGACCTTGTGCGTCGCCGGGTCGATGCCCATCGTGTACTGGTCGCCCTGTTGCGCGTAGTTCTTGAACACCAGCGCGACGCCTCCGCCCGGAACCGTGCCGAGCGACACGTTGCCGGCCTGGGCCGCCTGCTGCATGTGCTGCGCGTCGGGTGGAACGTACAGACTCAGCAGACCCTTGACCTGTTCCATGTACTGCTCGATGTCGTCGACCTTGTTCTGAACGATTCGTTGCTTGAGCCGTCCGCCGCCCGAGCCTGGCGGGGGCTGCGGCGGGCCGATCGGCGTCTTCTGTACGGTTCCGTCAGGCCCGTAGTGACACGCGTTCTGCTTTGTGGACTTGACGTCGCCCTTCAGGGCGACCTGTTGCGTCTCGATCCACTCGTAGGTCGCGAGCTGGGCCTTGTTCTGCGCGACGCCCGCCTTCACGGCGGCGAGGCGCTCCTGAAGGCCCTGCTGGACTGGGGATCCTGCGAGTGCAAATGAAATGCACGCGAGCACGACGATCGAACTTGCGGACACCGATAACAGTCTGAATCTCATAAATGCGCTCCTTGCCTGCCGCCTCGCCGCACTCTGTATACATCGATCTGACGCGAGAAGCGAACGGGCCGCGTTGCGACGCTTACCCGAGCCGGACCGCAAGCATCGAGACCGAACCTCCGTCGATGCCCGCGACCGGGAAGGTCACAGCATCCCCGGGCCGGCGCGTGCCGAGGACGTAGAGCAACGGCAGATAGTGCTCGGGAGTCGGAATCGCGTTGGCTGCGTCGCGCCCGAGCCGGTCGTAGGCGACGAGCGCGGCATCGTTGACGGCGAGCGCGAGCTTTCGCACCGTCGTATCGAACCGGACGGCCCAATCGAGCGGCGCCGCGCCCTGGCGGCCCCACGCGTACGCGCGCAGGTTGTGCACGACATTGCCGCTGCCGATGACGAGCACGCCCTCGTCGCGGAGCGGTCCGAGCGCGCGTCCCATGTCGTAGTGAAACTGCGGCGGGCGCATCGCATCGATGCTCAGCTGCACGACCGGAACGTCCGCTTCCTTGTAGAGATGGCACAGCACCGACCACGTGCCGTGATCGAGCCCCCAGTCCATGATGTCGAGGTCGACCGCTACCGGCGCGAGCAGTTCGGCGACGCGACGCGCGAGTGCGGGGTCCCCCGGGGCCGGATAGCTGACGTCGAAGAGCGCCTGCGGGAATCCGCCAAAGTCGTGGATGGTCGGCGGGGCCTCCATCGCGGTAACGCGCGTGCCGGGTCCGTACCAATGGGCCGAGACGGCAAGGATCGATCGGGGTTTCGGGATCGAGGCACCGATGGAGGCCCACGCGTCGGTGGTTGCGTTGCGGGCGATGGCGTTCATCGGATTGCCGTGGCCGAGGAAGATGGCTGGGAGCGTTGGCATCCATCGAATGATAACTGAGCTGAGCGCGGTAGCGCTCAGGCCCCGACGCGCGCTGCGGGCAAGTTGGTCCGTGCGGCCATCCCGGGCTCGGACGTTGGACGTCAATTACTTTGGGGCCTGAGCGCTACCGCGCTCAGCTCAGCTCCATGTAAACTCCGTGTTTCATAAGTATGACAACCGCCCTCGTCCTCGCGATTGCCGCCGTCGTGATCGTCCTGCTGTTCGACTTCACGAACGGCTTCAACGACGCCGCAAACGTCATCGCCACCGTCATCGCTTCGAACGCAATGACGCCGCGCCAGGCGGTCGTCGTCGTCGGTGTCTTCGAGTTCCTCGGCCCGGTTCTCGGCGGCACGGCCGTCGCCAACACGATCGGGGGCATCGTCCACCTGTCCGATCTCGACGAGGTGACCGCGCTGCGCATCGTCGTGTCGGGCCTGCTCGGCGCAATCCTTTGGAATTTGCTGACGTGGTGGAAAGGGATCCCGTCCTCGTCCTCGCATGCGCTCGTCGGGGCGCTCGCGGGCGTCGTCACCGTTGCGGTCGGCGTCGACCACGTTGTGTGGGGCTTCTCGGACCTCGTCACCAAGGGCGAGATCCACGGTGTCACAAAGGTGATTCTGGCGCTGCTCGTCTCGCCCGTCGTCGGATTCGGATTCGCATTTGCGCTCCACAAGATCGTGCGCCGCCAGATGAATCGTACGACGCCGCGCGCGAATCGCTGGCTGCGGTACAGCCAGTACGTGACCGCCGCCGGACTTGCGTTCTCTCACGGAGCAAACGACGCGCAGAAGAGCATGGGAATTCTCACGCTCGTGCTGCTGCTCGGAGGCTTCATCGGCCGCTTCGTCGTGCCGTTCTGGGTGATCGTCGCGTGCGCGAGCGCGATCACGCTCGGGATTCTCTCGGGCGGGTGGCGGATCGTGCGCACGCTCGGGTTCGCGATCTTCAAGGTCCGTCCGCTGCACGCCTTCGATTCGCAGCTCGCGTCGGCACTCGTGATTCTCGGTGCATCGGCGGTTGGCGCGCCGGTCTCGACCACGCACGTCGTCTCGACGTCTATCATGGGTGTCGGCGCCGCCGAGCGCCCAAAGTACGTTCACTGGGACAAGGCACAGGAGATCGCGATGACGTGGGTCATCACCATTCCGGGATCGGCGGCCATGGCCATCGTCATCCATCTCGCCATCGCGGGCGTGATGCGGCTCGTTGCACACTGACCCCGTCGTCCGACCGGACCAAGGAGGAGAGCATGTCTCGCCCGTCGATCTTCAAACGAGTGTTTGACCGCGTATTTCCGAGCATGCCGGATTTCTACGGACTGCTCGGCGAGCAGGCGGTCGAGGTGAGCAATGGCGTGGGACTTCTCGTGCAGCTCATGGAGACGGGCGACTCCGCCATAGGTGAGGAGATCCGCCGCGAGGAGCACGCAGCCGACAGGACCAAGGCGCGCAATCTGCAGATCCTGAACGAATCGTTCGCGACGCCCGTCGATCGCGAGGACATTCACCGCGCGATCGTCAGCCTCGACGACATCGTCAACTACTGCAAGACGACGGTGTACGAGATGCACGAGCTCGGCGTTGGCCCGGACGAACATCTCCAGACGATGTCGCGACTGCTCAAGGGAGGCATGGACGTGCTCGCCGAAGGATTCAAGGTGCTCGGCACGTCACCGGCGGACGCAGGCGAGAAGGCGCGGCTCGCGCGCAAGGCGGAGCGCAACGTCGAAAAGGCGTATCGGGCCGCGCTCGGGGAGCTGTTCCAGGGCGACGATTTCCGAAACATGTTCAAACGGCGCGAGGTCTATCGCCACATATCGAATGCGGCGGACCGGTTGGCGGCGTGCGCGAACACGCTCGGCGACATCGTGACGAAGATCAGTTGAGGGTGACAGCCCTGCGTACCCTGGACCGCCCCGGAAACCCACAGGACGCGACACAGTACCGATTCCGGCAGGGATCAGTTCTGTGTCCGGTCGGACCGACGAGCAGCATCGTAGAACAGACAGTGCAGTCAGCCCGCGAAGCGGGCGACTCTACCTTTAGCCCACGGTGGAGCGAGCAGCGCGAGCGGAACCGTGGGTGGCCAGATGAAGAGTTGATCGAGCCTGCGTCAGCAGGCGGCTCATGCCGGGTGAGCCGCCCGCCTCCGGCGGGCTCGTTCGCTAGCTTCACCAATCCCCGGGTTCGCTCGCGCTGCGCGCTCGCTTCACCCGGGGCTACTCGCAGAACCGCCGGCTACGCCGGCTCTCGACTCGTTATGGCACGGAGCCGATTGCGAATGCGACCAATGTCCGCCGATCAGCTCTTTGCCTCGAACCGCTTCTGAAGTTCTTCGGGCTCCACGTCCTCGACGTGCGTGGCGACGTACCACGTGTAGCCGAACGGATCCTCGAGCCCGCCGGTCCGGTCGCCGTAGAACTGATCGGCGACCGGCCGCGTCACCTTTCCGCCGGCGGCCACCGCCTGTTCGACCACCGCGTCGACGTCTTCGACATAGAGCATGATCGAGATCGGACAGCCTCCGATGGATTTCGGACCGCGCGCGCCGATTTCGGGATGCTCGTCCGCCAGCATGATCGGCGAATCGCCGATGCGGATCTCCGCGTGGCCGATCCGTCCGTCCGGCCCGTCCATTCGAAGCAGCTCGACCGCCCCGAATGCCGCCTTGTAGTAGTCGATTGCCGCCGCCGCCCCGTCGACTACGAGGTACGGCGTGGCCGTGTGATATCCCTCAGGGATGGGTTTGACGCTGCCTGCCATATGGTCCCTCCAATGGCGGCAGAATAGCGCACCCCGCGCTCAGCGTCATGCGTCAGGAATGCACGTTTCCGGTGAGCGCATCCCGGTCGCGGACGACGATCGTCGACCGGCGAACGGCGATCACGCCTTCCTTCCGCAACTGTCCGAGCAGCCGCGTCACCGTTTCGCGCGACGTGCCGATGATCTCGCCGATCTCGGCGTGCGTCAGCAACAGCCTGACGCGGATGCCGGCGTCGGTCGTCTCGCCCGCGCGCTCGCACGAATCGAGCAGAAATCGGGCGAGCTTCTCCCTCGCCGACTGCGCGAGACCGATCGCGGACGCCTGCCGGTGCGCACGATGGCACGTCAGCGCCAGCAGTTGCGAGGTGCGGAACGACATCTCGGCATGCGTCGCGAGAAGACGGAGGAAGTCGGCGCGCTTGAGCATCGTGATGTGGCTTGGCTCGAGCGTCTCGGCGTTCGCTTCGCACGCGCGGCCCGACACGACCGCGCTCAGACCGAGCACGTCACCCGGTTCGGCGATCTGCAGCACGTAGGTCTTGCCGTCGGCAGACGTGCCGTAGAGCTTCACTCGCCCGGAGCACACGACGAAGACGCCCATCGGCTGCTGGCCTTCGACAAAAAGCACCGCGCCCTTGGGGTAGACGGTGGCGAACTTGGCGGCATTGAACTCGGCGAGCGCGCGATCCGGAAGATTGCAGATCAACCGCTGCTCGCGGACGGTGCACGCCTGACAGTTCTCGCAGATGTCGAGACCGTATGGGGCCTTCATGTTGTTCACTCTGCCGCAGCCGCGGGGCTGTGCATCAACCTCATCATGCCACGTTTACCCTACCCGAGCGCTGTGACCGTTGTCACGGTGACCGGTGACAGGCTGTACCGAAGTCTTCACGCGGAATCCTGTAAGCTTGCGCTGCCACTCGACCATGGTTGCTGGTGGCATGTTCTTGGTGTTTCGTATCGAGAGCAGGCCCGCCCGGGTTCCGCGGAAGTGGTGATTCAATTGGTATTACGGGCACATCTGAGCTCGCCGTGCCGATCGTTGCGCCGGTGATCCGCCAACGGCCGGCCAGAACGTGCGGCGCCCGCCGCCTGTGACGGACGCGTAACAGGAGGTGCTCTCATGAAATCGCTAGCGCTGAGGATCGCGCTTGCCATCGTCATCATTCCGTTCGGCACGTACGCCGCCCAGGGTCCCGGAGCCGGGCAGCACGCGCCCAAGCCCCCACTGGCAGTGGAACGGAGCGAGACGCTCACACCGTTTCCGGGTCTCGACATGATGCTCGCGCCCGATTGGGGTGCACCGTTGCCAGACAAGCCCACAACAAATGACCAGGCGCTCAAGGAGCGCGGCGTGGCCTTTGATCCGGCCAACGGTCACGGCGTCGGCGGCGGCGACATGCCAGAGATCGAGCCGAATGACTACTTCAACGTCGCGAATGTCGCCTCGGACATGCCGTTCGACTGTACGGGTTCCATTTCGTACGTAGGCGACTTTGACTTCATGTCGGTGAACTTCACGGCGGGTCAACCGATCCAGATCGACGTGTTTCACAGGTTCGGATACCTGAACACGCCGCTCGATCCGTTCCTCTACGTCGTGGCCGAGAACCAGTCCACGATCATCGCGTACAACGACGACCTTTCGTTCCCGTCAAACCTGAATTCGCAGGTTCGGTTCATCGCACCGTACACGGGAACGTACTACCTGATCATCAAGAGCGCGGTCTCGGCAGGCGGCCCGAACTATGGGTACGTCGTGTCGGCATGGGCATGCAACAACGACGTGTTCAGCGTGTCCAACCTCGAGGTTGAACCGAACAACACGCCAAATTACGCCGATGTGATCACGACGCCGGGCGTCAAGATCGGCGCCATGCAGAGCCCGGGTGACGCGGACTACACGGTCTTCTATGCGCTGGCTGGCACGACGATCGTTGCCGACGTCCACTCGCAGATCTACCTGCTGCCGATGGATCCCGTGATCGAGCTCTACGACGCGTACGGGACGCGCCTGTTCGCGAATGACGACATGGACAGCCGCGATCCCCGCTTCAACATTCTGATCCCGGAGTCTGGGAACTACTACCTGAAGGTCTCGGATTACACCAACGCGGGAGGGATGGGCTACATCTACATCCTGAGCGTGTCGGCGCAATTCGGGACGGGTTCACCTGTGGTTTCCACGCTGAAGTACAACCCGAACGGACTGTTGAAGAAGGTCGTGGGGTCGAGCTTTGGCGGGACGGGGTCGATTGTCGAAGTCAACGCGCTTCCGATTTCGAGCGTTGCGTCGGCAGTCAAACCGACGACCGTGATCAAGGTGAAGCCGAATCTTGCCCTGCCGGACAACGCCGTTGTGACGGTGAGGAATCCGGACGGCAGACGATCCAACCCCTTCCACTAAGTGGGGAAACGATGCGGCGCCTGTGAGGGCGCCGTGTGAAGGGGCGAAGGCCCGCAAGCATGCGTGCTTGCGGGCCTTTGCGCGTTCCCGATCCGGTCCAGGACGCGTTCCGGGCGTGTCGACCGACGCGACTAGAACACGAGCGCGATGCCGAGGTACGGACCCTTGACCGTCAGCTTGATGTTCGTGATCTCGTCGTCGCTGTTATCCGGTCCGTTGAAGTAGAGCAGCTTGTAGCCGCCGACGAGGCCGATGGCCTTGGCGACCTTGAATGACAGCGCACCGTCGAATTCCGTCGATATGTCCGAGCCGACGCCGAACCCGCCGATGTTCGACGTCAGCCATCCGCCGAACTTCTCGTTGAAGCGGAACGTTCCGCGAGCGCCGATGTAAGGATCGAACACCCACTTGGAACCTTCGCGGGCTGCGAAATTCGTGGGAACGATGTTCATCTTGAGGTTGTACGGGCGCAATCCTGCGATGCCCTCGAACGCGAACATGCCATCGTGCGACTTTCCGATCGGCGTCTTCATGAAGCGATAGGCGCCAGCGAATTCATAGATCGTCGTCTTGGTGCCAATCGACCCACCCACCGTCAGATCAACCTGGTTTCTGCCGAACGGACCCGTCACCTGGACGAGCTTGAAGTCCGACGTGCTGACGCTGAGGTGCACGACGTCAAAGATGCCGGTCCACTTTCCCTTGCCGACCTCGGCATGCATCATGAAGATCCCGTCGAGGTTGTCGAGGATGTCGCCCAGGCTGTAGTCCTGGTGGACCACCGTGTCGCGGACGTTTGCGTCGACCTGGATGCCCGCGAGCCAGCCATACGGCATGATCACGCCGTGCCACTCGTCGTCGTCCTCGGCCAGCGCCTTCGTCGAAGGCTCAACCGGACGCGGAGCAAGAGGCGAGACCGCCGCTGGCTCAACTGCAGCCGGCGCGACTGCGGTTGGTGCAACAGCCGTCGGTTCAGCGACCGCCGGCGCGATAGCCGACACAGCGGTCGGCTCGACGGCGGGTGACGTGGCAGGCTCGGCCGTCGTCGGCAGTGACTCGGCGCTCGGTGCCGCCGGCAGACCGCCGCCGGTCCCGTCTCCCGGAGCCGCAAACGCCGGGATGGCAAGCACAACGAGCACAAACGCCGAGGTGCAGACGAACTGGATAAATTTCTTCATTGATGTTGTTCCTTTCAGTGCGAGACCAGCCACGTCGTGGCGAGCGCGCGAGCATGTGGTCCGGGGTGATGCGCAGCCGCGCGCGTCGCGCAGCGACCCTCGGGGATCTTCCAATATTCCGTGGGGATAGTACATTGGACCAAGGTCCAATGCCCATCGAATCGAATTGTCATTGCTACGGATCAGGCTCGGTGCTAGTTTCGCCAACGTTCTCGATAATCGCCGTCCGTCGGGCGGCCACCAGCCGGATCGTGCTCCTGTTCGTTCATCGCAGCATCGCGTCATCGCTGCATGGCAGTCGCCATGGCATAAATTCGACGACCCACACGTCGTTCAGTGGAGGAGAAACGTGAGAATCACAGGCTCTATCACGCGAAGTGTCATCGCCGCATCGCTCACCGTGATCGTCTCGATTGCTGCAGGATCGACGACGCGCGCAGGCTCGCCGCAGGGTGAGGAGATGAAGCGGATCACCATCGAGGCGAACGCCCGCGGCACGTCGACACAGCTCGGCAGGACGGTCGGCGTCACGATCATCATCAACGAGTTCTCGACCGCGGACGACCAGGCGGCGCTTCTGCAGGCATTCAAGGCGAAGGGTTCGCAGGGCCTTGCGAACGCACTCGGCAAGATGCATGCCAAGGGCAGGATCGCAATACCGGGCACGCTCGGGTACGACCTGAACTACATTCGGCAGTTCCAGACTCCGACCGGGACGCGCATCAGGTTTGTCACGGACCGTCCGATCCGAATGGCCGAGAACTGGGCAGACAGCCGGTCTTCGCAGTACAACCTGTCGGCCGGCGAAATTGACATTCCAACCAGCGGCGATAGCACGGGAACCCTCATGCCGTCGTGCCAGCTCAGCCTCGACAAGGAGAAGCAGCTTCAGCTCAAGGCGTTCCAGAATCCCTGGACGCTGATTAACATCCGCGTAAACAACTGACGGTTCGGGCGGGGTGACGTGCGCCGGTGGAGTGTCCCGGCGAACTCCGCTCCGAGTCGGCCATGGATTCGTCAACAAACGCCGGAGGGAACGCCATTGGCAACTGACGCGCCCGTCTTCATTCCGGTCGTCCTCGGCACGATACGGAAGGGCAGGGCAAGCGAGCACGTCGCCCGCTTCGTCCATGCCGAGCTCGCAAGGATTCCCGGAGTCGAGACCGAGCTCGTCGACATCCGCGACATTCCGCTCTCGTGGGATGACGAGGGCGAGGCGATCAAGAATTCGAGTTTCGCGGCAATTGCCGATCGCGCGGACGGATTCCTGCTCGTCGTTCCCGAGTACAACCACGGCTTTCCCGGCTCGCTCAAGCGCGTGCTCGACACGAACCTCAAGGAGTACATCCACAAGGCTGTCGGCATCGTGGGTGTCTCTGCCGGACCGTGGGGCGGCGTCCGCGCGATCCAAAGCCTGCTGCCGGTGCTGCGCGAGCTGGGCCTCGTGACGATCTTCTGGGACGGGTACTTCCCCACGGCGCAGAACTCGTTCGACGATCAGGGCAACATTCTTGACGGTCCGGCGGCGGCGCGCCGGCTCGCGAAGTTCTTCAAGGAGCTGATCTGGATGTCGCGGACCTTGCGGTACGGGCGTCGGAACATCTCGCAGGAGTAGGAGGCGTCCGTGAGTGACACGAGCACTGTCGCATGTCCGAGCTGTGGTACGGAGATGACCTGCCACGCCGAGAAGATCGACCGCGAGGCTTCGCGCGACGCAGGCTGCGAGATGGTCGACGAGAGCTACTGCTGCCCCAAGTGCGGCGAGACGGTAACCCGGTGCGAGTCGGCATAGCTGGGACGATCTGCGCGCCGGATCGTTGTCTTTCTGAATCGGGTTCACCTGACAATACTGGCCGGAAGAGAAGCCATTACTGGAGGTCCACCGTGACCACGCCCCGCCACGTCCCCCTCGCTGTCCGGTGCCTGGCATCAGTTGTTGCGGTCTCCCTGATCATCGCCGCCATTCCAACGCCTGGCGCCGCGCGATCGCGACTTGCACGTCAAATGTCTGAGCGGGGCAATACGCCGCACGTCATCTATTCGACGCTGCTCGGCGGAGCCGAGGGGAATTTCGACGGTGCGGCGGACGTTGCGGTCGATTCGGCCGGCAATGCGATCGTTGTGGGACAGACCGAATCGAGCGACTTTCCGACGCGAAACGCCCTGCGGGATTCGCTCGAAGGAAGCCAGGACGGGTTCGTCGCGAAATTCGACCCAACAGGGGCGCTGATCTTCTCGACGTTTCTCGGTGGTGACGAGAGCGATTCGATAGCGGCGGTGGCGGTCGATTCGACGGGAGCGATCTATGTCGCGGGCTCGACGAGTTCGCCCGACTTTCCGATCAAGAACGCGGCGCAATCGACACCCGGTGGCGTCTCCGATGCGTTCGTGACAAAGCTCAGCGCGGACGGTTCCGAGATCATCTATTCGACGCGGCTGGGTGGCAACGGCATCGACAGCGTGCGAGACATGGCGGTCGACACCGCGGGACGCGCGTACGTGACGGGTGAAGTTATTCCCGTCTCGGGAGGAACGGCGACGTTTCCGAGCGTGAACGCGGCACAGGCAGGGTATGGAGGTGGCGCTTCGGACGGGTTTGTATCGGTGGTCTCCGAGCAGGGGAACTCGCTGCTCTACTCGACACTTTTCGACGGCGGCGTGCAGGGTGGCGCGACGCGCTTTGGCAGGGAACTTGTCAGCTCCATTCTGGTCGATTCCGACACTGGAAGCGTTTATCTCGGCGGCTACGTGGAGTTTGACGAGAATGAGCCCGAGACGCCGTTTGCGTGTGCCCTGCAGGTTCCGAGCGGTCGAGCCGTCAAGGCGCGCGAGCCGCAGCTCGTGCTGATCATGCTGTTTCTCCTGTATACGCTCAACCCGGGCAACTTCAGCGAAGGTGCGAAGATCCTCCTCAACTTCCTGATCGGCTTTGGTTCGTCCGATTACGAGCGGCGAGCCCCTGGCGGCGTGCCGCCGAACGTCGTAGGGGTCATCACTGGATACTGCCCCGTGCCGCCCTCGAACGGAGGGTGTGAACGGCCGGCATCGATCGTGGCGCTCGATCGACAGTTGCAGTTGAGGGGCGACGCGAACCTTGCGCTGCTGCAGGAGTTCTTCTTCGACACTGGAACGCTCGATCGGCAGAGCGCCGTCTACATCGCCGGCGACATCAGCTCGGACCGGCTGACGCGGGTGAACGCGTTTCAGCCGGCGTTCGGTGGAAACGACGACGTGGTCGTTGCGGTGCTCGAGCCCGGCACCCTCAACAAGGCGATGGTGAGCTTCTTTGGCGGCGACGGATACGACGATCCGGCGTCGATCGCGACCGACGCGGACGGCAACATCTATGTGTGCGGGCTGACGACGCTGTCGACGACGTTCCCGACGACTCCCGGCGCGCTCCAGTCGACGCCGAAAGGCCGGAACGACGCGTTTCTGGTGAAGATCTCGCCGGTCGGCCCGTTTGCCGAGGCGCCGGATTTCTCGCTGTCGTTCGATCCCGCGACCGTACAGGTGCAGCGGGGGACCAAGGTGAGCGTAACGCTCGCGATCGACCGGGTCGGTGGGTTCGACGGTAACGTGAAGGTAAAGCCGCCGGCCCAGGTGGCGGGGTTCAAGTCGCCAAAGAAGCAGTCGACGGTGACTGGGAACTCGCTGGTGCTGAAGTTCAAGATCAAGTCGGACGCGCCGTCAGGGCCGACGTCGTTCACGTTCACGGGCACCGACAAGGACGGCAGGTCGCGGTCGGCAACCGTGACGCTCGACGTACAGTAAGCGAAGCAGAGCCGATCCCGTCAGGGATCGGGGTAACCGCGCGGAACACGCAACGGGAGGCTCCCCCGATCGCTTACGCGATCGGCTCTGCGTTACCGGATCGCACGATCAGTGCGGACGCTTCCCGCCGCCCTGCTTGCCACCGCCCTTGTTCCCGCCGCCTTGCTTACCGCCGCCAGCCTTGTTTCCACCGCCTTGCTTCCCGCCGCCAGCCTTGTTTCCGCCGTCGCCGTGTTTGCCGCCGCCGGCATTGGGCCTCTCACGACCACCTCCGCCGCTGGCCTTGTTTCCGCCGCCGCCAGCGTTGTTGCCACCGCTGGCCTTGTTTCGGCCACCACCGCCAGCGCCATTACCAGCGCGGTCCTGGGCATCTCGCTTCTCCGCCTTGTTCGCCTGGTTCCTCTCACGCTCCGCCTTGTCGGGCCCCTTTCGCTTTGGCCCCCGCTTGGCCTGCTCGTTGAGCGTGGCGAGCTCGGTCCTGTTCGGTCTCGCCCGCGTGATCGGGCTCTCGACCTGGCGGACTGTCCGCTTCGAATACGTCCTGTCGTCGTATCGATTCCAGTAGTTGTTGGCGTCCCGACGATAGACGACCGTGGTGTTGTTGTACGCGTAACGATAGTTCGGCGGGCGGACGTATGTGGTGGTGTTGTAGTACCCGCCGCCATAGACCGGCCGGTACGGGTACGGAGGGTAGTACGGCATCGGCGCGCCGTAGTAGCGCGGGGCGTAATAGTCGTTGTAGTACCAATCGTCGTCGTGGTGGTTATCGAAGATCTTGGTCACCGCGATACCTGCAAGAAAGCCGAGCGCAGCCGCCGCGACAACCGTCCCGGTGCTGTGGCCACTGCTCTCCTGCTGGACGGGTGTGTACGCCGCCTCCGGATCGTACTGGGGCACATACACGTAGTTCGGGTCGGGCGACGAGAGTACGACGGCCCTCTGCCCGTCCTGAACCTCGTTACTGACCACCATCTTGTCCGAGCTCACAAGGTTGCCGGCGTCCTCCGCCTGGATTCGGAGCCGCTGGACCGCATCAAGTACGCCGGCCTGGTCGTTGACGAACGCCTGGCCGAGCTCCTCGGTCCATCCGAACTCCGAGTTCATCATGTCGAGAACGACGGGGTTCTGGATGATCATTCGGACTGGAGGTGTGAAGCCTGCCTGCTTCGCAGCGGCATCGAGCTCCTTGCCTTCCAGACCGTCGTTCTTCACTCGCCAGTTCCCGGCATCGAGAATCTCCTGAGGATTCGTCGAAGCCACGAGAACCTCACCCAGGAACTTGTCCGGGTAGAGCGCGACCGGTGCCAGCAGGTCTTCCATGGCCTCCGGTGTCCAGGTCTGGTCGTTTGGCTCGAGAGTCGAGGGAACAGCTGCTGTCTCGGCTGGAACAGCGTTGGAAGCCGTTGCGGCGGGGGCTGCGTTCTCGTTTGCAGTCGGGGTCTCACTCTTGCAGCCCGCGAGCAGCATCGATGCGCACACCAGGAGGGCGAAACCTGCACGCCCCAACGTCGTTCCGTCAGAATTCATACATAGGCCTCCTACAACCTTGCATCGAGCATAGTCGTGCATGTTGGAGGTGTACAGCAGACCGTGGGCACAAAACGGCGGCGTTCACGCAGAGACGCAAAGGATGCACCTTTGCGTCTCTGCGGCTTCGCGTCTCTGCGCGAGGTTCGAGGTCCTACCGAAACGGTTGAAAGCGCGACATCTGCTGGTCGTCCGCCGCGATCACGCAAGATCGAAGCGATCGAGGTTCATCACCTTGTCCCACGCCGCGACGAAGTCACGAACAAACTTCTCATGCGCGTCCGCGCTTGCATAGACTTCCGCGAGGGCCCGCAGTTGCGAGTTCGATCCAAAGACGAGGTCGACTCGGGTGCCGGTCCACCGAAGGTCGCCGGTGTTGCGATCGCGCCCTTCGAACACGTCCTTGGCGTCCGAGACAGGCCTCCACTCGGTTCTCATGTCGAGCAGGTTTACAAAGAAGTCGTTGGATAACACTTCCGGCCGCTTTGTAAGGACGCCGTGGCTCGTGTGGCCGGCGTTCGTGTTCAGCACGCGCATTCCGCCCACGAGCACCGTCATCTCGGGGGCGGTCAGGGTCAGCAGTTGCGCCTTGTCGACCAGCAGCGCCTCGGCGGAAACACTGGAATGGTCCTTGAGGTAGTTGCGGAAGCCGTCAGCGATCGGTTCGAGCGCGGCGAGCGACTCCACGTCGGACTGCTCGGGCAAGGCGTCCATGCGGCCGGGGGTGAAGGGAACCGTGACGGCAACGCCAGCCTTGTTTGCCGCGGCCTCGACGGCCGCGCAGCCACCCAGCACAATCAGGTCCGCGAGCGACACCTTCTTTCCGCCGGATTGCGCGCCGTTGTACGCGCTCTGGATGCCTTCCAGCGTCACGAGCACCTTCGCAAGCTCGTCAGGTTGGTTGACCGGCCAGTCCTTCATAGGCGCGAGACGGATGCGGGCTCCGTTGGCGCCGCCGCGCTTGTCGGAGCCGCGGAACGTCGAGGCCGACGCCCACGCGGTCGACACAAGTTCGCCGATGGACAGGCCCGAGGCGAGGATCTTGGCCTTGAGGTCGGACGCGTCCTGCGCATTGATCAGTGGGTGGTCGACCGTCGGGATAGGGTCCTGCCAGATGAGCTCTTCGGCAGGCACTTCGGGACCGAGGTAACGGGCTCGCGGTCCCATGTCGCGGTGGGTCAGCTTGAACCACGCGCGGGCGAACGCATCGGCGAACTCGTCAGGGTGCTCGAAGAAGCGACGCGAGATCTTCTCGTACGCAGGGTCCATTCGCAGCGAGAGGTCCGTGGTCAGCATCGTCGGGGCGTGGCGCTTTGCCGGGTCGTGGGCGTCGGGTACGCTGCCGGCGCCGGCGCCGTTTTTGGCCACCCACTGGTGCGCCCCGGCGGGGCTCTTCGTCAACTCCCATTCGTAGCCGAACAGGCTCTCGAAGAAGTTGTTGTCCCACTTGGTAGGCGCCGTCGTCCAGGTGACCTCGAGGCCGCTGGTGATCGCGTCGCCGCCCTTGCCGGTGCCGAAGGTGCTCTTCCAGCCGAAGCCCTGCTCCTCGATGGCGGCGGCTTCGGGCTCGGGACCGACGTTGGACGCGGGGCCTGCACCGTGGGCCTTTCCAAAGGTGTGGCCTCCCGCGATCAACGCGACGGTCTCTTCGTCGTCCATCGCCATACGGGCAAAGGTCTCACGGATATCACGGGCCGCGGCGATCGGATCCGGGTTGCCGTTCGGGCCCTCCGGATTCACATAGATCAGACCCATCTGAACGGCGGCAAGCGGATTGGCAAGATCGCGATCGCCGCTGTAGCGCTCGTCCGCCAGCCACTTGCCTTCGGGGCCCCAGTAGACGGACTCGTCGGGCTCCCAGACGTCTTCGCGGCCGCC
>JBGAKX010000080.1:0-20725 GCA_044224215.1 Blastocatellia bacterium | reverse complement strand
CGGCGGGCGCGAAGCGCGCATCGTCGAACCACTCGATCGACGTGTCGAACGCCAGGACGGCAAAGCGGTCCGCCGGACCGAGCCCGTCGAGCAGCATCGCGCATGCGCGCGCCGCCGAAGCCATCTTTTCGGTCCCCATCGAGCCCGACCGATCCAGCACAAAGAGCACGTCGCGTGGAACGGACGTCGCCGCGTCATTCACCGGCGCGTCGAGCGAGATCATGCCGTACGTTTCGCCCGTCGCAGTGGCGCTCACGAAATAGCTCGCACCGATCGCGGCGTCGGCCGATTCGCGCCAGCGCAGAACGAAGTCGCGGTTCAACCGTTCGTCGCTGCGCGCCAGAGCGATTCGGACGGTCCCGTTGCCCATGTGCGTGCGCGTCGCGTGCTGTGAGCACCCGAGATCCGAGATTGTCAGTCCCGCAGCGTCGATCGCGACGTCGAGCGACAGCGACACGTTCGGGTCAAAGCCCGGCGCAAGCCGCGGCGGAGTGATGCGCGACGCATCGGGCACCACGTCCGTGTCGGATTCGACACCGTCGCCAACCGACCCGCCCGACTGCGGGTCACCCGGGATGTAGCGCGGTGCGACGACGAACGGCAGCCGCAGTTCGACCATGCCAAGGTCCATCGCGTCGAGCATCTCGGAGTACGTGATGACGACGGTCGCGTCCTCGCCGGGCGGGAGGTTTCCGAGTTGAACGGTAAAGACGTCGTCGCGTTCCTGCTCGAGCAGCGCCGCGCGACGGCCCTCCTCGATCGCCTGTGCGTAGTCGGCGCGCGCCTCGCCGCGCTCCTTGATCGCGGAATGAATAGTCCGGTCACCGACGCGAAGCGAGAAGTCCCGGACCGCGCACCCGCCCGCGAGCGGAAAGATGTAGACGGCCTCGAGCGGCTCCGCGAACGTGTTGCGATAGGTCTGGCTGACGGTAACGCTCGCGACGCCGCGCGCGACATGGGCGTCGACCGATATGGCCGCGAGCGGAAGTGCGATGCGCTTGCCGTCGAGCTCGACTTCGAGATTGCCGGCAGTGCGGGTGCCTTCTGTGGGGCACTCGATCATGGGAAGCGGGGTGTCGGAGGGATCAAAGATCATTGCTGCTCCTTTGGGGAAGGGATTTCCTGTGCGAGGGACGTGACGGCGGCGCGGATTCGCGCGTCGAGGTCGGCGGGGAGGCCGCTGCCAAGACGCGACTCCTCGACCATCAATCGTATGCCTGGTTCGAGTGTGAGTTCGAACCATCGTGTGGCGGTCGGTCGACGGCCAGCGGGTTCCGGGATCCTGGCGAGACTCGAGACCATGGCTTCGAGCTCCGTGTTGGACCGCGCGTAAACGCGACGCTGGATCTCGGCGAGCGGGAGGCCGGCGCCCTGAAGCGCCTTGATGGCAACGAGTTGCAGCCGATGCCGGTCGCCGTACCGGGCCTGCCGGTCGACGATGACTGGGCGGTCGACGAGGCCGAGCGTCGTGTAGTACCGAATCGTGCGGGCGTCGGGGACGGCCGAAACGCGGCCGTCTGGCACCTGCTCGACGAGTTGGTGTCGTTCGACTGCATGACAGTAAATTGCCAGATTACTGTAATGCTGTCAAGTGGGAAATTTTCACAGCAGAGCCGATCGCGTCAGCGATCGGGTGAACTCGACGCTGCTCGCACTGGGCGGTTACACCGATCCCTGGCGGGATCGGCTCTGCGTCGACGTTCCGTGGCGATCGAGCCCTACGACGCTTTCGGGAAGAACGCCGACCGGTCCTCGACTCCCAGGTCCGCATAGATCACGCGGATCGTCTGGAAGTGGTCGTAGCTGCGTCCGCTGCTAAGCGACAGTGCGATCCGCGTTCGGAGCAGGTTCCGCGCCGTCCGTGCCTGCCGCTTCCGCTCGGCCTCGAGCGCGATCCTGAGCGGCTCGCGATGCGCCGGGTGCTCGCGTTCGATCGCGTCCTCGATCACCGTGAACGCCTCGATCGTCGATCCCGTGGGCTGAGCCTCTTCGATTGCAGCGATCTGCTGGCGGATGAACGAGCGCGCCTCTTCGAACACTTCGCGCGTGATGCCGACTTCGGGAGGCGGCGCGAGATCGGCCTCCTCCTGTTCGTGCGGGAACAGCCGCGACGTCATTTCGGGCGACGATGCGGCCCACAGGTCGCGCGCCGCCCAGTACGGCCTGAGGTCGCCCGAGACGAGCGCCTGTTCGACGAGCACGTACATGCGCGCCTCATCGTCGGCCTCGCGGCGCTGAAGGTCGGTGCGGAGCGCGTTTCTCAGCGCGCGCTTGAGCACCGAGTCGGCCGTGCTGACCGGCCCCAGCTCGCGCAACCGCCGAGAAACGTCGGCAGCCGTGCTGCACTCGCCGAGCACGCGGTCGAGCTCGAGCCGGAGGTGTTCGGAGAGCCCCTCGGTTCGGACGGCCTCCATTGACGCATCGCCCATCTCAGCACACATCTACCACGACACCGGCACGACGTAAAGATGCGCGGCATGCCGCTCTGCCGCCAATGGTGCTAGCCTTGGCGAAATTCGGCTTCCGACCTTCGAGGACAACGACGTGAGAATCGCGAGACTGAACATGTTGGTGTCGATGCTCGCCGCAGCGATGCTGCTTGCAGCCGTTCCGTGCGCGGGCTCAGGCGCATCGCCGCGACCCGATTTTGACGCGGCAGCGCGCGAGATGACCGCGCTCCTGCAGGAATATCTGCGTGTCGACACGACGAATCCCCCGGGCCACGAACGGCGCGCGGCGGATTTCCTGAAGCGCACCTTTGATCGCGAAGGGATCGCGTGCGAGGTCTTTGACCAGGGCGACGATCGGGCGAACGTGCTCGCGGTGCTCCCGGGTTCGGGAGCGAAGCGGCCACTGATCCTCCTCAATCATCTCGACGTCGTGCCGGCGGACGCCGAACGGTGGACGGTGCCGCCGTTCGCGGGCGAAATCCGCGACGGCTATGTGTGGGGCCGCGGCGCAACCGACATGAAGGGCACCGCGATCTGCCAGCTGATGACGATGCTGCTGATCAAGCGCTCCGGCGTGCGGCTCGAGCGCGACCTGGTGTTTCTCGGCACGGCGGACGAAGAGGACGGCGCCGCGAGCGGCGTGTCGTGGATGATCGCGCACCAGCGCGACAAGCTGCGAAACGCCGAGTTCGTTCTCACCGAAGGTGCGTACATCGACGTTGCCGACGGAAAGGTCACGTCGTGGAACGTGGACGTGACCGAAAAGTCGATCCTGTGGCTTCGTGTCGCGGCGACCGGGAAGGCCGGGCACGGCTCGATTCCCGAGCCGAACGGCGCAGTCGCGAAGCTGGTGCGCGGGCTCGATCGGATCATGGCCTGGGAGCCGCCGATCCGCGTGGTTCCGGCGGTTGCGAACTACGCCCGCGAGATCGCAAAGCGCGAAAAGCCGCCGCGTGCGGCGTGGCTCGCGGATCTGCCGGCCGCGCTCGAGGATCCGGCGGCGCGAAAGGCGCTGCTTGCCGATCCGTTTCTGAACGCCGCTGTGCGCGCGACGATCTCGGTCACGGGGTTGCACGGCAGCGACAAGGTGAACGTCATCCCGGGCGAGGCATGGGCGCGGCTCGACTGCCGGCTGCTGCCGGGCGAGGATCCGGCGGCGTTTCTCGAGACGCTCAAGAAGGTCGCCGGCGAACCGGACCTCAAATTCGAAATCACGGCGTCGAGCGTCGCGACCGAGTCCCCGATCGACACGGAGCTGTTTCGCGCGATCGAGCGCGCACGCGACCGGTTCGATGCGGGCGTGCCCGTGTTGACTCCGCCGCTGCTGTCGACGACGGACGCGACGACGCTGCGCCAGATCGGAATCGTCGTGTACGGGTTCGAGCCGTGGAGGCTCGCGGCGGCCGACGACCGCAGCCACGGCGATGACGAGCGACTGTCGCTCGAGAACATCCGTTTCGGGCTGGAGGTGACGCACACGATCGTGACGGACGTGTGCGGGCCACAAAATCGATAACTGAGCTGAGCGCGGTAGCGCTCAGGCCCCAACGTACGAATCGGGAGGCGTGTGTTGTACCGACGTACGTCTGTCGCTCGAGTTGGGGCCTGAGCCCTACCGGGCTCAGCTCAGTTACCTGCGCTTGCGCCGCCGTTTCCGGCTTGGCTTGTCCGTCTGCGATGTCGCTCGAACCATCCTGTAGATCGGATAGCTGACCGCAAGCGCCGCTACCGCCCACGGACTGTTCTCCTTGTCGCTCATCACCGCGCCAACCAGGAACGCGATCGATCCGATGAGCGCCAGTCCCGTCGTGTACGGATGACCCCACGCGCGGAAGGGACGCTTCAAGTTTGGCTCTCGGCGCCTGAGTATGAACACCGCCAGAAACGAGATCGTGTAATTCACAACGTAGAAGAACGCCATCACCGCGGCAACGCGATCGAACTCCTTCAGATAGAGAAATCCAATCGCGATCGCAACGCCCATCCAGAGAGCAACCGAGGGCGTTCCACCGCGATTGACGCGCTCCGCGCTATGGTGAAACAGCCCGTCCCTGCTCATTCCAAACAGGGTCCGAGCGGTCATCATCTGGCACGCGTTGATGCACGACATCGTCGTCACGAGCGCGAGCAACCGAATCACGGTGTCACCGTTGTCGCCGAACAACGTCTTGGCCGCAAGCGCGGCAGGGAACTCCGAGGTGGCAATCGTGCCGATTGGAAGAACGTAGAGCAGCGCACAGTTCAGGAGGATGTAGATCGCCATGACGACCAGAACGCCTCCGAACATGGCGCGCGGTATGTCGCGTCCGGGCTCCTTGACCTCCTCCGAGAAGTAGATCACACCGGTCCACCCGTCGTACGTGTAGATGATGCCCTGCAGCGCGATGACAAACGCCGCGACAAGCGAGATTCCCGTCGGAATGGGCGGTGGAGCCGGCGCAGCGGGAATGGGGACCTGCGGGGTATAGACAAAGCACGCGATGATCAGCCCGGCAAATGCCACCGCCTTCAGCAGCGTCGTGACCTCCTGTGTCCGGCCTCCCCAAACGATGCCGCGCCAGTTGATGACGCCGAAGACCAGGATCACCACTGCTGCCGTAGCCGTCGTATGGCCGGTCAACGCGGGAACGAACCCCGGCAGGTACTCGCCAAAGACGATCGCGACAGCCGTCACGGCACCGGCCGTCGACAGAGCGTCCGACCAGCCGACGACAAAGCCGGCGTACTTGCCGAGCGCCCGAATGGCGAAAGCGTACTGCCCGCCTGCCTTTGGGATAGCGGCCCCGAGTTCCGCGACCGAGTTCGAGCCAAGCAGCGCATAGCACCCGCCGATCAACCACGCAGCAATGAACAGCCACGGCGTCGGCAGATGGGTCGCAACGTTTGCAGGCGTTCGTAGGATTCCCCCACCGATCGTGTTGCCGACGATAACCGCAAGCCCAAAGATGACACCGACGACCTTGAGCAGTTTCCCGACGACTGCCCGTTTTCCGGCTTCACTCGCGACCGCAGTGGCGTTTCCCAAGTGATCCTCCAGCTAGATATAAAGGTGACCGGGATCGAGCTCTTCGCGGATGATCCGGAGCTCCTCCGTCGTGGGTTCAGGCGTCTCGCCGAGCGCGTCCGACACTCGGACGTCCCATCCGATGTTCTCCTGCACGTCATCGAGCGTGCAGCCCGGATGCAGCGACACGAGCGTCATCTCGCCGTCGACGAACTCGTAGCAGCCGAGATTGGTAATCACGGCCTGTGGACCGCCGCCGGGCATGCCGAGCTCTTCGCGGCGGCCGGGGCCGTCGAGAAATCCGGGCGAGGTGATGAAGTCGACCTCGGCGGGGAAGCTGCGGCGCGACTGCGGTGCGATGACGAGAACCTTCCTTGCGAGGATCGCGATCTCGCACGCGCCGCCCGAGCCGGGCAGACGCACCTGCGGGCTCTCGTACGCACCGACGACCGTGGTGTTGATGTTGCCGAAGCGGTCGATCTGCGCGCCCTGCAGAAATCCGACATCGATACGGCCACCCTGGAGGTAGTTGCAGAAGATGTCGTACATCGAGCAGACCGAGAGCGAATCGGTGACGAGCGCGGGGTCGCCGATCGAAATCGGGAGTCGTTCGGGCGTGGCGCCGACGGCGCCGGATTCGTAGATGAGGACAAGGTTTGGCGCGTGGCGGCGGCGCGCGAGGTTGCAGGCGAGGTTGGGGAGGCCGATGCCGACAAAGGTGACCTCGCCGTCGTTGAGGAGACGAGACGCTGCGGCGACCATGAGTTCGTTGGTGGAGTAGGTCATAAAGAGTTCACGCAAAGACGCAAAGCAAAGAAGACACAAAGAACATTCTTGTTACCTTTGCGACTTTGCGTGAAATCTCCCCTTCAATACCCATAATTCACCGGTTCGCACGGACGCTCCGCCGCCGTCAGTTCCCGCCACCGGTTCAGCATGCGCGCCGAATACTCCGATCGATCCGCCACCCCGTACACCCATTCGTCCAGGTATTCATCGAACTTCTCGCGGTCCTTCGAGATGTCCCGCCACGCGACGTAGAAATCGTTGTCGCGGTCATAGAACCCCTGCGCATACGACGGATGGCACCCGAACGGCTCGTTCACGACGGCGCTCACGATCAGCCCTGGAATCAGCGTCCTGTTCGGATCCGATCGGATGACCGTCTCCTCGACGATCTCCTCGGCGACGATGATCACGCGCCGCGCCGCGAACGCCGCTTCCTTCTGCACCCCCATCAGTCCCCAGATCTGAGCGTTCCCCTCCACGTCGCAGCGCTGCACGTGGATGATCGCCGTGTCGGGATTGAGCGCCGGCACCGCCGCGAGCCGCTCGCCGGTGAACGGACACTCGATCGCCCGGATCCGCGGATTCGCTCCCGGCAGATCGCTCCCCGCGTAGTCGCGCATCGGGAAGAACGGGAGCCGCGACGCGCCCGCCGTCAGTCGCGCAACCATGCCGTAGTGCGAGTACTCCTCGATCTCGATCGGATGCGGCACACCGTCCTCGATCGCGCGGCGCAACGCGTACAACGGGCCCGCGCCAGGGTTTCCCGCCCACGAAAAGACGAGCTTGCGGACGCAGCCGGCGCCGATCATCTGGTCGTAGACGAGATCGGGCGTCAGCCGGCACGCGACCAGGTCGCGGCGCTTCTGGCGGATGATCTCGTGGCCGGCGGCGAACGAGATCAGGTGCGTAAAGCCCTCGATCACGATCGTGTCGCCGTCGTCGACGAACTGGCCGATCGCATCGGCCATTGTCATGAGCTTACTCGCCAAGCGTCTGCTCCAGCGCGCGCGTGAGTCGCGAGACCAGTTCGTCGATCTCGTCTGTCGAGATGGTGAAGGGAGGCCCGAGCATGATGATGTCTCCGTCGCCGTTCTCCAAATGCCCCGCGTTCGGCCAGACGACAAGCCCGTTCGCGAGCGCCGCCTCGGCGACCCGTTCGACCACGCGCTCCGACCGCGCAAACGGCCGTTTCGTCTCGCGATCCGCGACGAGCTCGATGCCCGCGAGAAACCCGCGGCCCCGCACGTCACCGACGGACGGGTGACTCGTGAGTGCGCCAAGCTTGTTGAAGAACACGGCGTCGAGCATGGCCACGCGATCGACGAGGCGGTGCTCCTTCAGGTATCGCACGGTCGCGAGCCCCGCCGCGGCCGTGAGCGGCATGTGCGAGTACGTCTGCGCGTGGACGAACGCGCCAGACCCGTTCGCGATCGTCTCGACGATGTGGCGTCCCGCGATTGCCGCCGACAGCGGCGCGTATCCGCCGCTCAGCCCCTTGCCACATACGACAATGTCGGGAACCACCCCGAAATGCTCGAACGAAAACCATTTCCCGGTGCGACCCATACCGGCCATTACCTCGTCCGCGATGAAGAGCACGTCGTGAGCACGACAGGCCTCGGCGACACGGCGGTAGTACTCGGGCTCCGGCGACATGGCGCCGAGGGACGATCCGATGATTGGCTCCGCAAGAAATGCC
This sequence comes from Blastocatellia bacterium, assembly GCA_044224215.1. GTDB lineage: Bacteria > Acidobacteriota > Blastocatellia > UBA7656 > JADIYM01 > DAOMFM01. The sequence continues at coordinate 12,783 of JBGAKX010000080.1, read as the reverse complement.
GCGACCGTGTCGGGTCCCTGGCGCTCGATCTCCTCGATGACCGCGGTGCCGTCCCATGTGTTGCCGTGCGGCCGCCGGTAGCCGTCGGGCGCGGGAACGCGCGGGAACTCGGTGAGCAGCGGTCCGTAGATCTGACGGTAGTGCTCGCGCCCCGACAGCGAAAGCGCGGTGAGCGTGTTGCCGTGATACGACGGGAACCGGCTGACGACCTTCCACTTGGAATCACGCCCGCGCTCGCGCCAGTACTGGCGCGCGAGCTTGACGCTCGCCTCGATGGCCTCCGATCCGCTGCACAGAAAGTACGAGTGGCCGAGCGGCTCGGGAAGCACCTCGTCGAGCTCGGACGCGAGCTGTTCGACCGGGTCGTTCGTGAAGATCGCGCCCGAAGCGTATGCGACGGCCGCGGCCTGTCGGCCAACCGCCTCGGCGACCTCTGCTACGCCGTGGCCGATGTTGGCGACGATCGCGCCGCCGGACCCGTCGAGGTACGCCTTGCCCGTATCGTCGTAAAGCCAGACGCCGCTGCCACGTGCAATGCGCGGGTAGTCACGTCGCAAATTACGGTGGAATACCGGCATGGAGAATTAGCCGCAGATTAACGCAAAAAAACGCAAATCAGATCTGTGTTCATCTGCGTGCATTTGCGGCTGCTTTCTTGAGTTTGTCACTGAGAACCTGAATTTGTGGCCGCGCGTTGCGGCCGGCGACGATCGCTTCGCGGATCGCCGGCAGTGTCTCTGCCGCGTACGAAGGCAACGGCGCATAGATCAGGTGGCGGAACCACGGCCTTTCCGGAATGCCGTCCTCGGCGAGCAGCGAGCGTTCGAGCGACATCAGCCAGTCGTTCGCCGCTCGCGCATCGGCTTGTGTCAGCGTTCCGTCCGCCAGGCGGCGTTCGATCGATGCCTGCACCTCGGCCGCGCGCGCCCCCCACGCCCGTGCATTCGAAGCCAGCTCTTTCAGGTCCGACGAATACTTCTCAGCTCCGGCGGCATGCGACAGCTCGTCGACATACCCCGCGATCTCGCGCCCGTACGCCCCCGCGTCGAGCGGGAGCGCGTCCGCGTTGGCAAGCCGCAGCGCGAGAACGCCCGAGTAGACCGCCATGGCGGCGTGGTACCTGAAACCCGGGTCGCCCTCCGTCGCCATCCAGTGATAGCTGTCGTACACCGAGTGGTAGACGCCGTACGGTCCGTCAAAGATCAGGTCGGTCGACGGCACGCCGAGCCGGTTGAAGAAGACCGTGTAGTCCGAGCCGCTGCCAAGGATCGAGATCGGCTGATCGCTCGCCTCCGCCGACGCGGCGCCGTACCCGCGGATGTTTGCGCCGTCGGACTTTTCGCGCCACGTCTGCCCGACGCTCTTGCCGGGCGCGCCGGGGTCGGGAACATCGTCGGCCACGGCCCGCAGCAGGTCGAACATCAGTGGCGATGCGGACGCCGTGAAGTTCGGGCCCGAGGTCGACGCATCGACGTTGATGCATGCGACGGCGTTCTTTCGAAGGTCGGCTTCGTGCTGCTCTCCCCACTCGGTCGAGCCCGTCAGCGTGTACTCCTCCGAGTCCCACGAGCCGAACACGATCGTCCGGCGCGGCTTCCACCCTTCGGCCGCAAGCTTCCCGAGCGCGCGCGCGAGCGAGATCATCGTCGCGGTTCCCGATGACGGATCCACCGCGCCGTACACCCACGCGTCGTTGTGGTTCGACAGCAGGACAACACGGTCGGGCTCGTCCGTGCCGCGGAGGGTTCCGATCACGTTCTGGATCGTGCGAACCTCGCGGGTGTTCTCGATCTTCAGGTGGAGTTTCACCGGACCGGGCCCGGTGCGATAGGTGTCCGCGATTGCGACCCCCTGCCACCCATCGGGGACTGCGTTGCCGCCAAGCCGGCCCAGGATCTCGGCGGCGTCGCGCGCCGAAAGCGGCATCATCGGCATCTTTGGGAGGATGCGCGATTCGGATTCCGGAATCCGGCGAGCGCCGGGTGTCGACGCCCAACCGGGCGTCAGCGGATCGCCGGGAACGATGAAGTCATAGACATTCGCCCCGCGTTGGAAGTGCGCCACCGGTCCCCAAGGGCCGTCCGGATAGACCGTTCCCTTGAACCAGCCGTCGTCGATCGGGTCCGAGATGACGAGCATCGCCGCGACGCCGCGCTTCTCGGCCTCGAGCGACTTTCCACCGCGATAGCCGCCAAAGTAGCGCGCGAGCGCAATCTTTCCGCGCACGTCGACGCCCATTCGCGCGAGTGCGTCATAGTCGGCCGCGCTGCCGCGATTGACGTACACGACGTCCGCCACCAGGTCGCACGACGGCGCATACGCATTCCACGGCCCCGACACGTCGGGCGATGCACTGTCGGGATCGGACGGAATGGGCTCCTCGCGCCGGGCCAGTTTCACGCTCGGATCGCCGACGATCTCGAGCGACGCGCTCTTTGGATAGGAGAGCAGGACGTCGTACGTGGGCGTCTCAACCGTGAGCCCGGCCTTTCGGTACTCGTCGGCGATCAGGGAGTGCACGCGATCGTTTCCGGGCGTGCCGGCGGTGTGGGGCAGGCGGGTCAGCTCGCGCAGCAGCGCGTCGCATTCGGCCGGCCGCGGCAAGGCGCGCAGCTTCTGTTCGAACTCGCGCTGCCACGCGGACCGTTCGGGCGTGAAGCCCTTCAGTCGCACGTCCGGAGTCCGGGCAGGCGCGGGAGCTGCGACGGCAACGCCGAGCGCGATCGCGACCACGACACGATTCATCGAATTCTCCTGATGGGGCTCGCCACGGCCCTGAAAGGTTGGTGGCGTATTGTGGCTCAACTGACCGCCGGATGGAAACAACCGGCGAATCGACGTCCGTTGGTCGAGCTCGTCTGAGGCCCGCCCCGTGATGCCCCTCCCGAACGTATTCGAGACGCGCATTCAATAATGTGGAAACTTCCTCCGAATTCTCGTATCCTCGCGCACGTCGCCGGGGTCCTCCCACGGCAAGACCCCCTTCTGTTTCACTTGGTTACGGTCGCAGCTGTCCCGGGGAATGCGGGTTGCCTCATTTTCTCCCTGCAGCACCGTCAGTTGTCGATTCCCTCCGTGCACCAAAGGAGCCAAAGATGATCCGCTTGCGCAATCCTCATCTGTTTGCATGCGTTGCCGTCGCGATTCTCTGTCTTCAGGGACTCGTCCTCGCTCAGTCTCTTGGATCCGTGGCCGGCCACGTCACGGACGAGCAGGGCGCGGTCGTCTCCGGCGCGACCGTCACGATCACAAACACGGCCACCAATCAGAGCCGCACGACAACGGCCACCTCGGACGGTCTCTGGCAGATCAAGCAGGTGCCTCCGGGAACGTACAGCCTTCGCGCTGAGGCGACCGGATTCAAGACGATCGTCAGGTCCGATGTGGTGATTCAGGTGAACACGCCACTCAAGCTCGATCTCAAGTTCGAGGTCGGCACGGTGACCGAGACCGTCGAGGTGACGGCGGCCGGCGAGACGATCAATCATGAGGACGCATCCGTAGGCAACACGTTTGGCGAAATGCAGGTGCGCCAGCTGCCCATCGAGGGACGCAACGTCGTCGATCTTCTCAGTCTTCAGCCTGGTGTCACCAAGACCGACGTCGGTGACGGACACGACGACCAGCGCAGCGGCGCCGTCAACGGCGCCAGAGGCGATCAATCCAACGTCACTCTGGACGGAATTGACGTGAACGATCAGCAGGAAGGCCTCCCGTTTACGAGCGTGCTTCCCGTGACCCTCGATTCGGTGCAGGAATTTCGCGTTGTCACGGCGAACGGCAACGCTGACATGGGACGCGGAGCGGGCGCCGAAGTGTCGCTCGTCACCAAGTCGGGCGGCAACGAGTTCCACGGATCGGTGTACGAATTCCACCGCAATACGGTGACGACTGCGAACACCTATTTCAACAACCTCGCTGGAGTCGACAGGCCAAAGCTTCTGCGAAATGTGTTCGGTTTCTCCGTTGGCGGGCCGTTCATCAAGAACAAGCTGTTCTTTTTTGTAAACTATGAGGGCCTTCGCGACGCGCGTGAGGATTCGTCGTTGCGCATTGTTCCGTCAGCGGAATTGCGCGAAGGTCTTGTCCAGTACAAGAACACCAGCGGTGGCGTCACGACGCTCACGGCGGACCAGATTCGACAGCTCGACCCGGCTGGAATCGGATTGAGTCCGACGGCTCTGAGTATCTTCCAGCAGTATCCGCTGCCGAACGACGACACGGCGGGCGACAACCTGAACACCAAGGGCTTCCGGTTCATAGCGCCCGCCGGTGTGCACAACAATACGTACATCGCGCGTGTCGACTGGACCATCAACGACAACAACACGGTGTTCTGGCGCGGCAACCTGGCGAACAACAACGCGACCGAGGCGCCGCAGTTCCCGGGCGGGCCGCCGCGATACACCAACTTTGACAACAGCAAGGGCTACGCTGTTGGCCTCACTTCGGTCATCAGCAATTCGTGGACGAATGTCGCGCGATACGGTCTGACGCGTCAGGGAACGGAGTCCGCAGGTGCGTCGAGCTCGGCGTACTTCGGGTTCCGCGGGCTCGATACGCTTGCCGCATACACGTACTCGTCGAGCAAGATCGTCCCGACGCACAACATCGCCGACGACGTCACGTGGACACACGGCAACCACACCGTCAATTTTGGCGCCAACATCCGCTTCATCCGCTTCAATTCGAACTCGTTCGACAATTCGTTCCCGTACACGCGGTCCAACACGTCGTGGCTCGCGGGGACCGGCCAGGAGCTCGTTCCGAGCGATCCGCTTCCCGGCCTGGCCTCGGATTTTGAGGTCGCGTACCTCGACGCGATGGTCGCTTCGCTTGGACTGCTGGACTACGTCTTCGTTCAGTACAGCTATGACAAGACAGGAGCCGCGCTGCCGGTCGGGTCGCCGGTCAAGCGCAATTTCGCCGCCAACGAGTTCGAGTTCTACGTTGGCGACTCGTGGAGGATCCGGCCCAACCTGACGATAAACGCAGGCGTTCGATACTCCCTGTATTCGCCGCCCTGGGAGGTCAACGGACTGCAGGTTACGCCAACCATTCCGCTCGGCGACTGGAGCGCCCAGCGAATTGCGAATGCTGCCACGGGAGTCCCCTCGAGTGCGTCGCCCGCAGTCACCTTCAATCTTGCCGGCCCCGCCAACGGGCAGCCGGGTTACTACCCCTGGGACAAGAACAACTTCGCTCCGCGCGTTTCGGTGAACTGGTCACCGGACTGGGACAGTGGATTCCTTGCCAAGCTGACCGGCGGCCCCGGGCAGACATCGATCCGCGGGGGCTTTGGCGTCTTCTACGAGCACATCGGCGCGGGCCTTGCCAACACGTTCGATCGTGACGGCTCGGTTGGTCTTGCCACGGGGCTCGAGAATCCGTCGGGTGCGTACAGCGTCTCCGAGTCGCCGCGCTATACCCAGGACCTGGCGCTTCCGCCGCTTCCTCCGCCACCGCCGGGCGGATTCCCGTCAACGCTTGCACCGGACTCGTTCGCGATCACGTTTGGACTCGACAACAACATCGTGACGCCGATCGATTACACGTTCGACTTCTCGATCTCGCGCGAGATTCCCGGAAACATGGTGCTGGAGGCCGCATATGTAGGCCGTATCGCGCACAACCGACTCGCGCAATCGGACCTGGCGCAGCCCACAGACTTTACGGACCCTCAGTCCGGACAGACCTGGTACCAGGTCGCGCACATAATGGAGGGCTGGCTTGCGCAGAGCAAGGGTCTCAACCAGATCCCCAACCTTCCGTACTTCGAGAATCTCTATCCGGGCCTTGCGCTGCTGCAGCCGGGTCGGTCCGCAACACAGGAGGCCTACCACATCGCGAGCGTTCTGGCGCCCGACTGGACCACAGTTCAGTACTACCTGGACCTCGTGCACCCGTCGCGATTCGGTCCGTACCTCTACTACAACAACCAGTACTCGGCGCTCTCGGCATGGCGGTCGAACGAGAACACCAACTACAACGCGCTGCAAATCATGCTTCGCAAGCGTATGGGACACGGTGTGCAGTTCGACTTCAACTACACGTGGTCAAAGTCGATCGACCTGACCTCCGAGGGCGAGCGCACAGGCCAATACGGCAGCGACTACAACACGACCGGGTTCATCATCAATGAATTCGACATCAAGCAGAACAGGTCCGTGTCGGATTTCGACACGACACACGCGGTCAATGCAAACTGGCTGTGGGAATTGCCATTCGGCAAGAACCAGCCATACCTGAACGACGAGAAGGGCTGGATCAACCAGCTGGTAGCGGGATGGCAGGTGACCGGAATATTTCGCGCGACATCCGGCTTCCCGGTGAGCGTCGGCAACGGCCGAATCTGGCCGACGAACTGGAACATCACGGGATGGGCCACGGCTACCGGCGACATCAAGGGCGACACGACGCGGCGTCCTGATGGTCCGAACCTGTTCCCCGACAAGGAGCTTGCGCTCGCAAGCTTCAAGAACACGTCTGCGGGTTACAGTGGCGACCGAAACATTCTTCGCGGCGACGGGTACTTCACGCTGGATTTCGGCGTGGACAAGACCTGGAACCTTCCGTGGGAAGGCCAGTCGATCCAGTTCCGGTGGGAGGTCTTCAACGCCACGAACACCGCTCGATTTGACGTCTCGTCGATCTCGCTCGACCTCACAAACAGCGGCACGTTTGGCCGGTATCAGGACACGCTGGCTCCTCCGCGCATCATGCAGTTCGGGTTGCGGTACCAGTTCTAGCCGCGGGTCGCACCAAAAATCAGGCGCGTGCCCGAGAGTCGGCGCCATGAAGACCAATGCCGTCAGACAGCTCGAACGGGAGAACATCCCGTTCGAGCTGCGTGAGTACGACGTCGACGAAGACCACCTCGAAGCCGAGCGCGTGGCCGAGCATCTCGGGCTCGAGACGGCGTCGGTCTTCAAGACGATCATCACGATTGGCGACCGAACGGGTCCGCTGTTCGCGCTGACGCCGGCCGGTTGCCATCTGGAGCCGCGGCTGCTCGCGGATGCTTCGCACAACAAGCGGATCGAGGTCGCGCCGCTGAAATCCGTGCTCGAGCTGACGGGCTACATCCGTGGTTCGGTCACGCCGCTCGCGGCAAAACGCGCGTTCCCGGTCTTCATCGACGAAACGGTCGTCCTGTGGCCGCAGGTGAGCATTAGTGCCGGACGGCGCGGTCTCCAGATTCTGATCGCGCCCGGCGATCTCGTGCGCGTCACGCATGCAACGCTTGCCGACTTCGCTCGTCCTGCGTGAGCCGATACCGAATCGCTTTGCGCCCGTCGCGGCATGTCCGGTATATCTGTGGCTCGTCCTGGCCCTCTCAAACAACACTCAATGAACCGGTTCCGCCGTACCATCCTCCTGGTTTCGGTTGTCGTGTCGTCGATTGTCGGATCGTCTGCGGGCACTGCCCCGCCGGTTCCGGTGTCGGGCGCAACCGAGCTTCCGGCGCGTGCCGCGGATGCAAACGATCCGGGCACGCTCGCCCGTCCCGCGTTCCACATCTACACGGACCAGAGCGGACTTCCTCAAAGCTCCATCACCGAGATTGCGCGAGACGCGGACGGGTATCTGTGGGTCGGCACGCAGGACGGCGCCGCGTACTACGACGGCAGGGTCTGGACGCCTGTCGACATGCCTGACCGGCTCACGTCGAACTACGTCGACTCGGTCTGCGCCGCGTCGGACGGCAGCATGCTGTTCGGGACCGACAAGGCCGGCGTCTGCAGACTGAAGGACGGGAAGTGGACGACCATCGACACGTCGAACGGCCTGCCGGGAAACTCGATCCACTCAATCGTCGAGGCGCCGAATCCCGCGGGCGGTTCGGTGCTGTGGATCGGAACCGATCGCGGTCTCGCGCGGATGGATGGCGATCACGTTCAGGTGTACGACGCATCGTCCGGGCTGCCGTCGTCGTACGTGACCAAGCTTGCGCTTGTCACCGGTAATGACGGTTCGGACGTCCTTTGGGTCGGCACGTTCGACGGGGTTGCGCGGCTTGCGAACGGCGTATGGACGTCCTACGGCGAATCGTCGGGCCTGCCGCATGGATTCGTGCTGTCGGTGTATGCCGGGCCGCCGCAGCACGGACGGCGTTCGATCTGGGCGTGCACGAGCTCGGGCCCGGCGTTGTTCGACGGTCAGAACTGGCATGTGCTCGAAGGCCTTTCGCATCGTCCGGACATTGCGACGCACGCCGTGCTCGAATCGGTCGACGCGACCGGAGAACCGGTTCTGTGGGTCGGACTCGTCCGCGGCGGTCTTGCGCGATGGCGGCGCGGTCAGTGGACTTTCTTCAACATGGCGACCGGCCTCGGATCCAACGAGGTGACGACGCTCTACGAGACGGGGAGTCCGGGCGGACCGCGGGCGCTTTGGATCGGAACAAATGGCGGCGGGCTGGCGCGCATGGACTATGGCGCGTGGCTGCACCTCGACACGAGCGACGGTCTGCCGAGCGAGAGCATCCTGTCGTTCCTCGATGCCGTCGATTCCGACGGCACGCACACGATCTGGCTCGGATCGAGGTCGGGCCTCCTGCACCTCGACAAGGGTCAATGGGTCGTCGACGACACGACAACGGGCCTTCCTGGACTGGGCGTTCGCAGCCTGCTCCAGACCATGTCGCCGGACGGCACGCGCGTCCTCTGGGCTGGAACGAGCAAGGGGCTCGCGCGCCGCGTGAACGGCCGGTGGACGGTGTTGACGATGGCGGACGGATTGCCGAGCATCGAAATACTCAGCCTTGTCGAAGGAACCGACGTCGATGGGCAGTCCGCCATCTGGGTCTGTACCGGCGGAGGACTCGCGCAAATCACGCGCAACGGCATCGTGACGTATTCGACGGCGAACGGGCTGCCGGACAACCGCGTTCAGCGAGTCGTCGAAACACGATCGAGCGAAGGCAAGCGCATTGTGTGGATCGGCACCGACAATGGCGTTGCCCGGCTCGAGAACGGGAACTGGCGGATCTACACGACGCGCGACGGGCTCGCCAACAACACGATTCTGAGCATGCGCGTCGACAATCCCGCCAAGCCGCAGACGCTCTGGGTGGGAACGTTCGGTGGGGTTTCGCGGCTCGACCTCACGGACCCGAACGCCGTGTGGACGACGTTGTCGGACACGACAGACGTCCGGCTGCCGAACAACTCGGTCTCCGGAATCCAGATGGATGCGTTCGGCAGGGTGTACCTCTGCACAAACAAGGGGATCGCACGGCTCACGTCCCGCGAGCCCACGGCCGACGACCCGCGCGAATTCGACATCTACACGTTCACGACCGAAGACGGGCTCCCGTCGAACGAGTCCTATTTCGCGGCGTCGATGATGGACCACCTTGGACGGATCTGGGTCGGGACGACGGGCGGCGCCGCCGTGCTCGACCCAAAGGCGTTGCCGGATGACACGACGGCCAAGCCGCTCAGGATCGAAAAGGTGCTTGTCGGCGGCCTGCCGCGAGAGGTGCGCAGTGAGAACGCGTTCAAGTGGAACGAAAACGACCTCGTCATCGAGTATGCGCTGATCAGCTTCTACCGCGAGAAGGACACCAGGTTCCGAACCGAGCTGGTGGGACTCGACAAGGGGCCGCGCGCATGGTCCGCCGACGCGAAGCGCGAGTGCTCGAATCTGCCGGCGGGCGACTACACGCTCAGGGTCTGGGGACGCGACTATGCCGGGAACGTATCGGGCCCGGCCGAGCTCGTGTTCCGGATCACGCCGGCTCCGTGGCGGACTTGGTGGGCGTACCTGCTCTACGTGCTGACGATCGCATGTGCGATCTACCTCGTCGTGCGGTGGCGGCTGCAGCTGCTCAAGCGCCAGAACATCGTGCTCGAGGCACGCATCGCGGAACGCACGGCGGAGCTCGGCGAGAAGGTTGTGCAACTGCGGCAGTCCGAACAGAAGGCACTCGACGCCAGCCGCGCCAAGAGCATCTTTCTCGCAAGCATGAGTCACGAGCTGCGCACGCCGCTCAACGCGATTCTCGGTTTCGTGCAGCTGATGGAGCGCCGGACGGGCAGGGTCGCCGAGGACCGCGAGCACCTGAGCATCATCGCGCGCAGCGGCGAGCACCTGCTGAGTTTGATCAACGACGTACTCTCGCTGTCAAAGATCGAGGCGGGGCAGTTGACGCTCAACGTGCGATCCTTCGATCTGCAGTTGCTGCTTCAGAACCTTGAAGAGATGTTCCGTCTGCGCGCGCAGGCAAAGGGACTGCAGTTGCTCGTCGAGAGCGACCGCAACATCCCGCCGTTCGTGAGCGGCGACGACGGAAAGCTGCGGCAGATTCTGATCAACCTGCTCGTCAACGCCTTCAAGTTCACCGACACGGGCGGCGTCGCGCTGAGGGTCAAGTGGCACGGCGGCATCTGCTTCTTTGAGGTGGAAGACACCGGGCAGGGGATCGCGCCGGACGAGATGGACCGTCTGTTCGAGGCTTTCGTGCAGACGTCGAGCGGTCTGCGCTCGAGCGAAGGCACGGGGCTCGGTCTTGCGATCAGCCGGAACTACATCCAGTTGATGGGCGGCGAGATCCAGGTGACGAGCGAACCGGGCACGGGCTCGCGGTTCTCGTTTCACGTGCCGCTCGAGATGTCGGACGCGCCGGATCTTCAGCACGAAGAGATGCAGGTGGTGGGACTCGAGACGAACCAGCCGGCGTTTCGCGTGCTGGTCGTCGACGATCGGTGGGAGAACCGCCGGTTGTTGTCGCAGCTCCTGTCGAGCGTCGGCTTCCAGGTGAAGGAGGCGTCGAACGGCGCCGAGGCGCTCGAGTTGTGGGAGAAGTGGCCGGCGGAGATCGTGTTGATGGACATTCAGATGCCGGTGGTTGACGGCTACGAGGCGGCCCGCAGGATCCGCGCGCTCGAAGCAGCGAACGGCGAGCGCCGGACGTGCATCCTGGCGGTGACGGCGAGCGCGTTCTCCCAGGACCGCGAGGCGATCGAGGAATGCGGATGCGACGACATGATCTCCAAGCCGTTCCGGAACGTGGTCATCTTTGAGAAGCTGGCGGAACACGCGGGGGTGCGTTTCGTGTACGACCGTTCGGTGCGCGAGACGGACGACGGCTCGGGCCGCGAAACCGCGGTCACGACCGACAGGCTGGCCGCGCTGCCGCCTAGGCTTGTCGATGACCTCAACCAGGCGGTCGTGCAGGGCGACATCGAACGGAGCCTGAGGCTCGTCGACGAGATCAGGAAGCTCGACGCACCGCTCGGCGCCGAGCTGCATCTGCTGGTTCGGGCGTACCGGTTCGACGACATTCTGGAGCGGGTCGGGCGTCAGTAGCCGAGCAAAGTTGGACGATTGGCAATGCGATATCGGTCAAAGGTGGATGCGTGGTTGGTCGTCGTGCTCGGGCTGCCGTTTGTAGGCGTGCCGCTGATCGGGATATCTCTCGTGATCAAGGGTGGCGAGACACTGGGTCCGGGCTTGGCGATGCTTGGCACGTGGCTCGTCGTAGCGATTCTCGGCGGCGTGTTGAGCTATCCGATCGAGTACGTCGTCGACGCGACGGTTCTGCGGATCCGAAGCGGCGTGCTTCGGACCGATATTCCGATCGCGTCGATCACGAGCGTGAGACCGACCCACAACCCGCTCAGCGCGCCGGCGCTGTCGCTCGACCGGCTTGCGATCGCATACGCGAAGGGCGGCCAGCCGCGGCTTGGTCTCGTCTCTCCAAAGGATAAGACGGCGTTTTTGCAGGAGCTTTCGGCGCGTGATCCGGGGCTGAGGCTCGAGGGCGACGGACTGGTTCGCGGTTGAGCCGAGTGCCGGATGGACCGGGCGCTACCGCACCCGGCTCTGGTTCGGTGATTGAGCGCAATGCGTTAAACAGTAGGGCGCGGCCCACGCCAGGGTTCGGTGATTGAGCGCAACGCCTGAACCGGTAGGGCCCGGCCCACGTCAGGGTTCCGTGATTGAGCGCAACGCGTGAACCGGTAGGGCCCGGCCCACGTCAGGGTTCCGTGATAGAGCGCAACGCGTGAACCGGTGGGGCCCGGCCCACGTCAGGGTTCTGTGATTGAGCCCAATGCGTTAACCGGTAGGGCCCGGCCCACGCCAGGGTTCCGTGATAGAGCGCAACGCGTGAACCAGAGCCGGGTCCGGTAGGGCCCGGCCCACACGTGACTTTGCGCACGGCCGCGAGTGCTGGCGGCTTGCATTCCGGTGCACTTGTCGTGGATTCTCCCGTGCACCAAAAACCGATCGGGGGACCGTTGTGACGCTATACGAGGTGAAGAGAACGATTCTGTGCACGGCCGTTCTGCTGGCTGGAGGTGGGTTGCTGGCAACGTCGGGTGCGGCGGCCGTCCAGGGCACGCAGGCTCCGGCGCCAGCCGAGAAGACGGCTGCCGAGCAGTTCAAGAACATCCAGGTGTTGAAGACGATGCCTGCGGCGGAGCTGCGCGACGCGATGGAGTACATGTCTGCCTCGCTCGGCGTCGACTGCTCGTTCTGCCACGAGAACCCGTTCGACAGCGACGCAAAGGCGAACAAGAAGGCTGCTCGCGAGATGCTCCTGATGGTCGAGGAGATCAACAAACAGCATTTCGCCGGCGAGCAGGAGGTCAGCTGCAACACCTGCCACCACGGCAACGTTCATCCGGCGACGTCCGTTCCGATCGACCAGCCCGCCTCGGCGACAGCGCCTCCCGGTCCGCCGCCCGCGGGCCTGCCGACGATCGAGAAGGTGCTCGAGAGCTATGTCAGCGCGCTCGGCGGGCAGGCGGCGCTCGACAAGGTGACGACGCGGTC
>JBGAKX010000079.1:0-21777 GCA_044224215.1 Blastocatellia bacterium | reverse complement strand
GACGAGCAACGCGGCTTCCGGCGCGGCAGGTAACCCGGACGACTCCGAGCGTGCGGTCACCGCGACGCCATCGACGTTCTCGGCAGCGATGACGCCCGTGTCGTACGCGCTCTTGATTCCCGCGGTGACCATCGTTCCGGCGTTCCCGGCCGCGATCGCGTCCCCGACGGCCGACAGCAGGACCTCCGCGGCGTCCGACCGATCGACGACCGTCACGCCGGGGTTCGTGCAGAACTGGCCCGCGCCGAGCATCACCGACGCCGCGAGTCCCTTGGCGATCTCGGCGCCGCGCGTCGCGAGCGCTCCCGGCAGTACGAAGACCGGGTTCGACGATCCCATCTCGGCGTAGACCGGGATCGGTTGCGGACGACGGCACGCCGCGTCGAACAGCGCGCGCCCGCCGCCGAGCGAGCCCGTAAACCCGACGGCGCAGATCGCCGGATGCGTCACGAGCGCGAGCCCCGTCGCGTGCGACGCGCCGTGGACCATCGAGAACACGCCTTCGGGCATGCCCGTCTCGCGCGCAGCCTCGACGATCGCGCGGCCGACGAGCTCCGACGTGCCGGGGTGCGCCGGATGCGCCTTGACGACGACCGCGCACCCGGCGGCGAGCGCCGAGATCGTGTCTCCGCCTGCAACCGAGAACGCGAGCGGGAAGTTCGACGCGCCGAACACCGCGACCGGCCCGAGCGGCACCAGCATCCGGCGGATGTCGGGGCGCGGCAACGGCTGCCTGTCCGGCATCGCGCGATCGATCCGCGCGTCCACCCACGAGCCTTCGTCGATGAGCGCGGCGAACATCTCGATCTGCGCGACTGTTCGCCCGCGTTCGCCTTGAAGACGAACCGTGGGAAGCCCGGTTTCATCCGACGCGCGTTCGATCAGCTCGTCGCCGAGCGCGTGGATGTTCGCGGCGATTCGGCGCAGAAAATCCGACCGCAATGACGCAGAGAAGGCGGAGAAGGCACGAGCCGCAGAGCGAGCAGCGCGATCGATCTCTTCAACGGACGCTTCATGAAACGGCGGTTCGAGAATTTCGCCGGTTCCGGGGTTCACACCGTGGATGACCGCAGGTCCCTCTCGAGATGAGGAGTATCCAATCAGGTTGCAACCGTAAAGCTCCATGGCTCTCCTTAGCGTGCCTTCTGCGCCGCGATCCAAGCGTCGATCTGATCCTCGAGAATCGAGAGCGGCACCGGTCCGTTCGCGAGCACGGCGTCGTGAAACGCCCGGATGTCGAACTTCGGCCCGAGCGCCTTCTCGGCGCGCGCACGCAGCTCCCGGATCTTCAGCTCGCCCATCTTGTACGCCAGCGCCTGGCCCGGCCACGAAATGTACCGGTCGGTCTCGGTCTCGACTTCGTGCAACGACAGCGCCGTGTTCGCCGCCAGGTAGTCCATCGCCTGCTGCCGCGACCACCCGTAATAATGGATACCCGTGTCGACGACCAGTCGGCACGCGCGCCACATCTCGTATGTCAGCCGCCCAAAGTTGCTGTACGGATCAGTGTAGAAACCGACCTCGAGCCCGAGCCGCTCGGAATACAGCCCCCAGCCCTCGCTGAACGCATCGACAGACGTGAGCCGTCGGAACTGGGGCAGCCCCGTCAGCTCGTTCTGCAACGCGAACTGCAGGTGATGGCCGGGAACGGCTTCGTGGAACGTGAGCGCCTCGAGCGTGTACAGCGTCCGGCTCTCGGGCTTGTAGGTATTCACCCAGTAGATGCCGGCGCGCGAACCGTCCGCCGGCGCCGGATTGTAGCGGCCGGCGGTGAACTTTGGCGCGATGTCGGCGGGAACGGGCTCGACGCCGTACGGAAGGCGCGGGAGCTTTCCGAACAGCAGCGGGAGCTTGCCGTCCATCCGCTTCGCGATGTACGCCGCTTCGCGCAGCAGCGCGTCGCCCGACGCGGGGCGGAACCGCGGATCGGTGCGCAGAAACGTCAGGAACTCGGCATACGACCCCTTGAATCCGGTCTGGCGGATGACGTCGACCATCTCGGTACGGATGCGCGCGACTTCGGCCAGGCCAAGCTTGTGGATCTCCTCGGGCGAGAGGTCGAGCGTCGTGAAGCGCCGGATGCAGTACTGGTAGTACGCGCGGCCGTCGGGCAGATCGCTCGCGCCCGTGGTCGCGCGCGCGCGGGGAACGTACTCCTTGACCCAGAAGTCGAAGAACTCCTTATAGGCGGGAACCACCGCGTCGTGAATGGCCGCGCGGCCCGCCTGCCGGAGGCGTTCGCGGTCTGCCTCGGGGACGGCTTCGGGGAACGCGGTGAACGGCTTGTAGAAGACGCTCTTCTCGGTGTCGGCGACGATGTGCCCGCTGATCGTCTTGTCATAGCCGTCGAGCACGAGGCGCGGCAGCGTGAATCCGGCGCGAAGGCCTTCGGCGAGCAGTGCGATCTGTTCGCGGTTGTAGCGCGGGTAGTCGCGCAGCCGCGCGATGTAGTTCTCATAGTCGCGGGTCGTGGCGAGCGGCACCTCGTTCGGCAACTGCGCAAAGGCCATGTGAAAGCCCCAGTCGCCGGTGAGCGTGCATCGCCACGCGCCGCGCCGGAAGTCCTCGATCCCGATCTCGGTCTGCCACCGGAACACGTCGTAGCTTACGCGGTCGGTGTCCGAGAGCTTCGACCGATCGATCGTTGCGAGCCGTTCGAGCAGCTTCCGGGCAAACGCGTCACGGCGTTCGAGATCGGCGACGGTGACGGACGGCAGCCGGTCGTTCGCGCGATTGTCGCCGACGGACGTTGCCAGGAGCGGGTCCTCCGCAAGGCTGAATTCCCACGCGTCGGCGAAGAGCGCGGCGAGGCGCATGGCGTCGTCGTCGACCGCACGGACGGGAACGGCGGCGAGAAGAACGGTTATGAGGAGGGTCAGGGCGATTCGCATGATCTGGATTCCGGGTGTCGAACAGATTTCGCGCGAATACATACCATTCGCGGGCGATCACCGGAATACCGGACCATAGGCAGAGAAGAACAAACGCAAAGACGCAGAGACGCAAAGAATACTCTCTGCGTCTCTGCGTCTTTGCGGTTCTGCATTTAGAACGCGCTTGTTTCCGCCGTGCCGAAGTAGATCACCGACGGATCCTGCTTCGAGAACTCGATCGCCGAGATGTAGTCGTACTCGGGATGCCGGAACTTCTCGGTGACGCCCGTGCGCGCGTCGTACCGGTAGATGTCCGACCCATATCCGAACGTCGGCGATCCAAACGTGAAGTAGAGCACGTTCGTATCGGTCGGGTGCGCCGCCATCACGGGTCCATTCTGAAGGAAGATCGTGTGGCTGTCGCGCAGCGCGTAGTTGTAGGTGAGCCCGCCATCGGTCGAGCGCAGCATCACGCGCAACGTACGGCCGTTGTAGTTCAGCAGAATTGCGTTCATCCAGACGACGTTCGAGTCGACCGGCGAAATCACCATGTTGAACGCGTTGTACTCGCCGTGATAGCCGACGATCTGCGGCCGGTCCCAGCGCGTGCCGCCATCGAGGGTGAAGTAGTTGCCGTCGACCGACGTGCCGACCATGATGTGGTCGAGATTCTGTGGGTCGAACGCAACGCGATACGGGATGTTGCGATTCGGATCGAGCCCGGGACCGCGGCTCGACTGGGTCCACGTGTCGCCGCCGTCGGTCGAATCGAAGATGGCTCCGTTCGAGTCACCGATGCGGACGTGCGAACCGTCCGTGCGGTCGACGCCAACGCCGACAACGTTGCCGGCGCGGCCCGGAAGTCTCAGCGGGAAGACACCGTGCGGCGTGATCCGGACCATGTACGTCCCGTTGTCATACCAGCCGTAGGCCCGCTGCCCCGGCGCGTCGGTCAGCTGGAGCGGCGAGATCTCGACGCCGCCGACGGCCTGCCACGAGCAGCCGGCATCCCGCGATCGGTAGATCGTGCCGTCGTATTCCGCGATCAGCTCGCCGGGCGCGTCGAGTGCGGCGACGCCGAACGAGTAGCTGACGTGCGTAAACGGCAGCGCCACCTGGGCGAGCGTCTTGCCGCGGTCCGTCGAGTAGGTCACCGACGGGATTCCATTCACCGTGCACGTGGGGACCGGCGGGCGAGGACCGGCGAACGCCGGAACCATGACCACCGTCAGTGCAATTACCGTAAGTGCTGTCTTGCCTATGAATTGAAACGCCTTTCGCATGCATACCTCAATCGATTGGAAATTGGCACCCCTTGGACCAAAGCACTCATACGACGCGTTTCGGGATTTTCCCTGAGAAAATGTGGAGAATTGGTACCTTCTTCGGCCAAACGGAGAATGCCATTTCGTGCCCGGCAAAACCCTGGTCCTTTGTGGCAACATCTCGGGAGATGTCATGACGCTTGGAGCCAGACATGTGTCGTTGTGTGTCGCCGTCATGGCGTTCGTCATGGTGTCCGTGGCGCCGTGCGCGGCCGAGACTCCGCGTCTGTTCTTCGTGAGCAGAGACGGAAAGAGCGTCCTCGTCGACGCGACCGGCCGGGTCGTCGCCGAGCCGGCAGCCGTCGCGGCGTGGGGGTATGCCGAAGGGCGCTTTGTCGTGAGCAACGGCACGCGGCTCGGGTTCGCCGACGTGACGGGGCGGACGGTGATCGCGCCGCGGTTCCAGTGGGCGGAGGCGTTCCACGACGGCCTCGCGCGGGTGGAGCTGCCGCGCCGAGGCGCGTCGAGCAGCTTGTGCGGATTCGTGGACCGGTCCGGACGGCTGGTGATTCCCGCGATCTACCGCGCCGCGAACGATTTCCGCGAGGACCGGGCGGTGGTCATCACCGCGTCGGGCTATTCGTTCATCGATCGCGAAGGGCGGGTGGCGATCAAGGGACCGTTCGATCAGGCCGGCGACTTCTCGCAGGGGCTCGCGCCCGTGATGCGCGCGTACCGGTGGGGGTACGTGGATCGTTCCGGACGGCTGCAGATTCCGTATCAATTCGACGGCGCGGGCGGATTTCGCGACGGGCTCGCGCCGGTGTTCGTGCGCGAACGACGCGAGTTCGAGTTCAATGTTGCCGTCACTGGAGCGGGTTACGTCGACGGATCGGGACGGATGGTGATCGCGCCGCGGTTCTCGTCGGCGGAGGAGTTCTCGGACGGGCTTGCGCTCGTCACCGAGGGCAGCGTGTACGTGCCGTCGATGAATCACCTCGGGCGGGAGCTCGCGGTCGGGAAGCGGATGTTCATCGATCGCACGGGCGCGGTGGTGTTCGCGTGCGACACGAACGTGCTCGTGGTCCGGTCGTTTCGCGAGGGGCTGGCGTACGCCGAGTACTCAGACGGGCGGAAGGGATTTCTGGACCGAGCGGGGAAGATGGTGGTTGCGCTTGATTCATCCGCGGTTGGCGCGGGAGATTTCGACGGCGGGATCGCGCGGGTCCGGTTTGCAGACGGGCGCGAGGGGCTGATCGACCGTGCGGGCGCGTACGTGTGGGCGCCGACGAAGTAGGGGGGAAGAGTTCACGCAAAGGCGCAAAGACGCGAAGCGGCTGAGTAGTGTATCTGCACCTTCGCGTCTTTGCGTCTTTGCGTTCGGGTTTCCACCGCCCCGCCTAGGGACTCTTCAGGATCGTCGCCAGGTTCTCTTCGTCGTACAGCACGTTCGTGATCTTCCACGCCGTGCCCTCTTTCCCGAACTGCACCCGCACGTCTCGATGCTCGGTTCCAGTCCGCACACGAACGGTCACCACCGACGTCGTACCGTCCGCCGTGACCCCGGTGACGGCGTACCCGCTCGCCTCTTCCTGCGAGTCGGTGATCGGGTCGAAATCGAGCCCCACAACTTCGTCTGGGCTCGCCGCCTGGCGCTTGTCGTTGTCGTCAAACAGCGCCAACAGGTCTTTCGAGAAATATGACCGGTAGCGCTTGAACGTCAGGTCCCATCGCTGCTTGTGCGCGAAATGGTATTGATAGAGCGTCGTGACCATCTGCTTTGGCGTGGCCGCCGCGCCCTGCGCCGCAGGGCTCACAACCGCCGCGACTGCGAGCGCCAGGACGACGACGACGGCTCGTGCGCCGCGGACTGTACAGGAACGACCGTATGTCATCGAATCACCTTCCACCGGGGTGAGCTGCCGCAATAGAGCGCAACCTACCGCAGACGCGCGCATTCGCCAAGCGGTCAACCGGCAGCGTGCGGTGCTTGACTTCACCTCGCGGGAGGACTAAGTAGGCGGCACACACCTTGGACATGCCGGTGGTCACGTGCCGGCGATCGTGCGTCACACCTCGGGGCCTCGCCAGAGACCCTCCATGTAGTCGTCCAACCCTTCCATGCGCGGCAGGAGGCAGCACCACATGAGAACACACCGGTCATTCCTCTCCAGAATCTTGCTCGTCGGCACGCTGGCATCCGTTGTCGGGATGTTCGCAGCCAGTCCGATAGACGTTCAGGGGCAAGCGGCGCAGACACCGCCGAGAGAGCACTACTCCGTCACGATCGTTTCCGTGAAGCCCGACATGACCTCCGAGTTCGAGCACTTCATGCTCACCGAGACAAACCCTAATCTGATCAAGGGCGGGCTGAAGGAGCGCGACGTCTGGCAGACCGCGACGTTCGGGAATCCCGCCCAGTACGTCATCGTCGTGAAGATCGACAACTTTGCGATGTACGACTCGCCGCTGGCGATGGAGCGCGCCCTCGGTGCGGATGGTTTCGCGGCGTGGCGGCAACGGGCGGGCAGGTATCTGAACAGCGTCCGGGTGTTTGCGATCGAGACGCGGCCCGACATGAGCATCATGGGCTCGATGACCGCGCTGCCGAACATGGCGGTCGTGACCAACGTGCACGTCGGGTTTGGCCACGAGGCCGACTTTGAGAATTTCGTGAAGACCGACCTGCTGCCATTGATCAAGGAGTCCGGAATTGCCGGCTACTGGGTCAACAAGACGATGTTTGGCGGCGATCCGAACGAGTACACGACGCTTGCGTTGCTGCCGAACTACGGGGAGCTCGACAAGGGGCCGCCCGCCGCTCGGAAGATCGGCATGGAGGCGTACACCAAGCTCTTCACGAAGCTTCCGGCGGGCACGATCGTTTCGGTCGAGCGCGCGGTCGCGAAGTTCCGTCCGGACTTGAGCATCATTGCGGCACCCAAGTAGGCGGGACGGCAGCGGCTGAGGGGCTGTCTCCGCTGGCTTGGTACGGCGGGTCGGGTTCGCCCGGTCCGCCGTTTCCGTTTGCGGTCGCGAATTGACGTCGGTTCACCGTTGCAGCGTCGCGCCCGGTGATCGAACGGCTCGCCATCCTTCGCGCGTGTGCGCGCTCCGTCAGTTTTCGTCCGTTGGTCCGGAGATATTCAGAGTCGAACAAACCCAATTCACGAACCGTAAATGCGGTGCAAGACGCCCACGAACCGCGCAAATGCTGATTTTGCTTGACTTTTCGAGGTTTTTCGGCTAATCTTTGCAAATCGCTCAGCCTCTCGAGGGCGAGCCGATCAAGGAAATACGATGCGAACGCTCACGACATTACGGTTTACGAAGCGCCAAGGCCTAAGGCCTCGCTGGCGGCATTCGTCCGTTTGTGGGCTGTTCGAATCGCCCGCCATGCCGAGCCTTATCGGCACGGACGCGAGCGTCGCCCTGGGATCAATGAATCCCGGCGCGTACACGCAGACTTGATTTCGCGGGAGCGGTTCTCCCGCTCCCGACATCTCGAGAAATACTCTGGATCCACCGTGGAGCGGGCCGCTCCTGAACCTCTTGGGTTCGGGAAGTGATCCGCTCTTTTCGGTTATTTGACAACAAAATACCCGTTCTTATCGATCGCGGAGGCGGGAGCGCTTTCATGCTCCCCGAGCTTTCTTTGCGCGTCCGCGTGAGACACGCACCCATCCGGCCTTGATTGGCGTCTGAGCTTGGGTTTCGGGTCTTGCCAAAGGTACGCGTACCCGCTCCCGCCCCGCGGATTTTTCTTAACGAACATCACGTAGCGCCCTGGTCCCCTTGCGGGTCTTGTCACAGGTGCGCCCGTCCTGGTTCGTCGAACAACCAACCACCCTGCGAAAGCGGGGAGGGACACGTGTGTCATCGTGGCGTTACCACAAGCGAAAGTCGCAATTCGGATATTTCGGAAGCAGGGCCCGACGGGTACGGGCGCTGGTTTGCTAAACCAGAAGGGTCGCGCGAGCGGTCCGTGCGGGTTCGAGCCCCGCTGCTTCCTCTCGGTCGTGTTTCGGTCCCGTAGCTCAGAGGAACGAGAGCACCACCGTGCGAAGGTGGGGGTCGGAGGTTCGAGTCCTCCCGGGATCGCTTCGAGCGGCGAAGTGGCGGAACTGGTAGACGCGTGGGTCTCAGAAGCCCATGGGAAGTATCCCCGTGAGAGTTCGAGTCTCTCCTTCGTCATCAATCATCGAAGGCCCGTAGCTTAGTGGCGAAAGCGGCTGGCTCTTAACCAGTAGATCGTGGGTTCGACTCCCACCGGGCTTATCGCGTGCGGATGTGGTGGAACCGGAAGACACGTGCGTCTGAGGGGCGCATGGCGACGAGCCGTGGGGGTTCGAATCCCTCCATCCGTACCAAGCGCTTTCTTAGGGGTATGGCCCAACCGGAAGGGTACCGGTCTCCAAAACCGGCGGTGCAGGTTCGAGTCCTGCTGCCCCTGCTTTCTCGACGAGCCGGAGTGGTGCAACTGGATAGACGCGGCCAGCTTAAACCTGGCTTCATGCGGGTTCGACTCCCGCCTCCGGCATCTGTTCGGGGCGTTGGGCTAGTGGCAAAGCCGCCTCTCTTTCAAGGAGGAGATCACCGGTTCGCCTCCAGCCGTGACCCGCTTATAGATGCCGAGTCGTCTAACCGGCAAGACGCCGGGCTTTGAACCCGGAGAGTGAAGGTTCGAGTCCTTCCTCGGCAGCTTCCTTTTGTGAGCGTAGCTCAACTGGCGGAGCACTTGACTTCCAATCAAGGGGTCGCGAGTTCGATCCTCGCCGCTCACACCAATCGCCTGTGTTCATGGCGGCATAGCTCAGCGGGAAAGAGCAGGCCTCTCATAAAGGCAAGGTCGGTGGTTCGACTCCACCTGCCGCCACTCGTCGTGTTCCTGAGTAGCTCAATCGGCGTGAGCGCCCGTCTGTTAAGCGGGAGGATGCAGGTTCGAGTCCTGCCTCAGGAGCCATCTTGCGGGGACGTAGCTCAGCTGGATGAGCGCCGGTCCTACACACCGGAGGCCGGAGGTTCGATCCCTCCCGTCCCTACCACGTCGGGGTAAGGTGTTTCGGCAGCATGCGAGCCTTGGGAGCTCGTGGGTCCGGTTCGATTCCGGGTGCCCCGACCAGTCTTTCTCACACACGGGGGCATAGCTCAGACGCACGAGAGCGCTCGTCTTCTAAACGAGTGGTCGCCCGCTTGGAGTCCTGCTGCCCCCGCCAACCCGGTTGGATAGCTCAAGCGTGGCGAGAGCGCCCGGTTGAAACCCGGGAGGTCGGAGTTCGATTCTTCGTCCAACCATTGCCGGCGGCGTAGCTCAATCGCAGAGCACTCGTCTTGTACACGAGAGGCTGTGGGGTCGAACCCACCGCCGCCTCTTCCGGCTCTTGGGGCGTTGGTGATAGCGGCAGCATCCCGGTCCTGCACACCGGAGGGGACGGTTCAAGTCCGTCACGCTCCATCGTTGACGCGGGGTAGAGCAGAACGGTCAGCTCCGGCGGCTCATCGCCTTCACATCACTGGCAGGTCGCAGGTTCGAATCCTGCCCCCGCAACTATCGGCTCTTTGACAATCGATTCGTTTCGCACGGAGTGGGAGCTCGGGCTGGATAGAGCACCCGGTTGTGACCCGGAAGGCCGTGGGTTCAAATCCCATCCCACTCCCCTCATCACGAGGTCGGCTCGTCGCCGGCCACTCGTTGGACCCGTAGCTCAATTGCATCAGAGCGTTCGGCTTCGAACCGAGAGGTTGCAGGTTGGAGTCCTGCCGGGTCTGCCATTCCCGCTCGTGTAGCTCAGCACGGCCAGAGCGCCTGTCCCGTACACAGGAGGCCGTCGGTTCGACTCCGACCGCGAGCTCTTCCGTTCCACAGCCCCGACGCCAAACGGCCAGGCGCGCGTCTGCAAAACGCGTTCAAGGAGGGTTCGACTCCCCCCGGGGCTTCTCGTTGCTCTAAATCACACTTCATAAAGAAGAAGTCGCAGACGTGATCACAACCAGGAAAGTGCTGCTTCTGAACGCGGGTTACGAACCGCTCGGGATCGTGGCTGTCCCGCCAGGCCATCCGCCTCGTGTGGAGGGGCACGGCCGAGAACATCGAGCTCGACGGCGACCGCGTGCTCCGGTCGGTGCGGGCGTCCTACCCGTGTCCGTCGGTCGTGCGGCTCATCACCTACATCAGTGTCCGACGCCGGCGCGCGGCGAGGCAATCTCCGGACACGGATCCTGATGCGCGACCGCTACCGCTGCCAGTACTGCGGCGAGCGGGGGACGGCTGTCGACATGACGATGGACCACATCCTGCCGAGGTCGCGCGGCGGACGAACGTGCCCCGAAAACCTCGCCGCGTCGTGCAAGCGGTGCAACAGCCGAAAGGGCGACCGCACGCCAGTCGAGGCGCGGATGCCGCTCCTCACGGATCCGGCCGCGCTGATGTACGACCTCGATCACGCAGCCATCCGCCATGCGGCCGCGAGTCGTCCGGAGTGGTTGAAGTATGTCGAACCGGGTGTGGTCGCCGCGGCGCATCGGCTTCCTGATTCGGACCGCTGACCCCATCGATCCCTCCAACCGTCCCGGGAACCTCGGGCCTTTTGGCCCGGGGTTCCCGGGCTCCCTCCTAAGACTCAGGTCCGTAGCTCAATGGTTCGGAGCGTCCGGCTTTTAACCGGAAGGTTGTGGGTTCGAGTCCCACCGGACTCATTCGAATCGAACGGAGAGGTGGCCGAGCGGTTGATGGCGCGGTCCCGAAAACTGGAGGCCCGTGAGGGTCCGCGGGTTCGAATCCCGCCCTCTCTTCTTCTCACGCACCTGTAGCCGAGAGGCCGAAAGTTCGAGTCTTCACGGGTGCACGAACGGGGTGGTAGTTCAGACGGCTAGAACGCCGGCTTGTCGAGCCGGAGGTCGCGGGTTCGAGTCCCGTCCACCCGCCATTTTTCGATCCCGAGGTAGTGCAACGGGCAGCATATCCGGCTCTGAACCGGACGATCCTGGTTCAAATCCAGGCCTCGGAGCTTGCAGCGCGCCGGTGACGCCTTCCGGGAGGGGCAGCTGACTGTAAATCAGCCGAGGATTCTCCTCGATGGGGTTCGACTCCCCGCGCCGGCACCACAACGCGGACGAAGCTCATGTGGACGAGCGCCGGTGTGCCACACCGGAGGAAGCGGGTTCGAGGCCCGCCGCCCGCTCTGTATGTTCCATTACTATTGAAAGGAGAGAGGCCGTGAGCGAGAACAACTACAACGTCGTCGCGACCGACGGCGTGCCGATCAAGATGTGGACGCGGGGCGTTCCCGTGGAGGAGTCGGCCGAAAAGCAGCTCCGAAACGTCGCGAGCCTCCCGTTCATCCACAAGTGGGTCGCCGCGATGCCCGACGTCCACTGGGGCATCGGCGCAACCGTCGGCAGCGTCATCCCGACGCTCGGCGCGGTCATTCCGGCCGCGGTCGGCGTCGACATCGGCTGCGGCATGATGGCCGTGCGCACGTCGCTTTCGGCATCGGATCTCCCGGATTCGCTGCGCGGTATCCGAAGCGCGATCGAGGCGGCGGTTCCGCATGGCCGCACCGACAATGGCGGCCGCAACGACCGCGGTGCGTGGCGCGACCTTCCGGCGGCGCATACCGACGCCTGGGTGGAGCTGCTCGGCCGGTACTCCGAAATCGTTGCAAAGCACCCGCGCGTCGGGAAGGGCAACGACTCGGGCCATCTCGGGACGCTTGGCACCGGCAACCACTTCATCGAGGTCTGTCTCGACGAGTCGGACTCGGTGTGGGTGATGCTGCACAGCGGATCGCGCGGTGTTGGGAACCGCATCGGCACCTACTTCATCGAGCTGGCGCGCCAGGACATGCGCCGCTGGCACATCAACCTGCCGGACAAGGACCTGGCGTACTTCCCCGAGGGGACCGAGCACTTCGACGACTACGTCGAGGCGGTCGGTTGGGCGCAGGAGTTCGCGCTTACGAACCGCCGGCTGATGATGCAGGGCGTCGTGGCGGCAATCGCGTCGACGGGTGAGGTGCCGGAGTTCACCCACGATGTAACGGTCGTCAACTGCCACCACAACTACGTCTCGCGCGAGCACCACTACGGTGCGAACGTGCTCGTCACCCGCAAGGGCGCGGTGCGCGCGCGCGAGGGCGATCTCGGCATCATCCCCGGAAGCATGGGCGCGAAATCGTTCATCGTCCGGGGGAAGGGCAACGCCGAGAGCTTCCACTCGTGCAGCCACGGCGCGGGCCGTGCGATGTCGCGGGCGGAGGCGAAGCGCCGCTTCACGGTCGCCGACCACGTCGCGGCAACCGAGGGCGTCGAGTGCCGCAAGGACGCGGCGGTGATCGACGAGACGCCGGGCGCCTACAAGGCGATCGACGCCGTGATGGCGGCACAGGCGGACCTGGTCGACATCGTGCACACGCTCCGGCAGGTGGTGTGCGTGAAGGGGTGAGGCGGGCCGTCGGCCCGCTTCACCCCTGACCGGTGTGATAGCGAACGGTGCTCGATATACTGACGCGGTCCCAGTCTCGGCACACCTCGTCGGAGAACGCTTATGGCGGTCCTCATCGAAGCAATTTCCGTCGTCGTCCGACGCTCGAGCGTCAAGCGACGATTCAAGGGGAGCTGGTCAGGACGGTCAGCGAGCGGACGGTCACCTCGACGAGTGTGTTCTTCACATAATTCGCGGTCCGAAGAAGTGGGGCTGGCCAGACCGTCGCGCCGACGCGCGTCAGCAGCTCGGCCGGGATCGAACCCGCGGGAAACGCGAACGCGTGGCTCGCGCCAAACTCGCGTACGCGCATCAACATCTCGTACCGTCTGGTTTCGGATGGGGAGAAACGGCCGCAGATGAACGCAGATCAACGCAGATGGAGGCGCGACGGCTGCGGACGGGAGAGAAACGGCCGCGGATGGCGGGAAATCACTGCGGATGGGCGCGCGACGGCCGCGGATGGAAGAAATCAGCCGCAGATGAACGCGAATCACCGCAGATGAGAGCACGACCGCTGCGGATGGTGGCAGTTCAGTGCCCCGCGTCGTCGGGCGTCGTGATGAACTTCGCCGCGACAAACAGTGCCGCCATCGACGCATAGCCGATCGCCCACGGCCAGCCCGGCGCGAGCGACATCGCCGTGTCGCCCGGCGTGTACTGGTACGAGTGCATCAGTCCGACGATCGAGAGCAGCGCCGCCGCCGCGCACCACGCCGCCGCGACGCCGAACCTCCGCTCGATCACCGCGACCGTCGCGGCCGCCAGGATCATCGACGTGAAGATGAACCCCTGTTCGAGCGCGAACGCACCCGAGATCCACGTGTCGCTCGCCTGGAACAGCCCGACGAGCTGATCCGTGAACGGCTTGTCCGGTCCGCCGTAGCCCGCGGTCCTCAGGCCCGTCTTTGCCATCAGCGCGCCCCACGCGCCGACGCCGGGCAGCAGCCCCATCACCGCCGCGGGCGCGTGCTCGCGCGGCACGGCCTGGAACGCCTGCGCCGTGATCACGATGCCGATCCACAACACGATCGCCATGCCAGCATCGACCGGCACCGCCCACGCCAGCCACGCCAGCGTTCCGGTCAGGCACACGATTGTGACCATCACGCCGTTCAGGATGGAGTAGCCGGTGCGCGATCCCATCGCCTTCCATCCCGGGTGGCCGATGTAGATCGTCGTCGGAAAGCACGACCCGAAGACCGCCGCCGCGATCGTCCCGATCCCGTTTGCCGCAAGCGACGGCTGCGTCGCGTACGAGTCGCCCGCCGCTTCGGCCGATTCGAGGTTCTGCAGCGACCCGACGACCGTAAAGATCCCCATCGGGATGATGATCGAGATGTAGGTGATCGCGTGGCCGCTGGTGATCGCCGTGATCAGGTCGCCGAGAACGGGCACAGGCGGAAAGAACCCGATACCGCCCGTCGGCTGCGCGCCGACCGGCGCGATGCCGGTGGTCCACGCGAGCAGCGTCCCGAGCGCGACCGCGACCAGTCCGCCGGGCAGGCCGCCTCGGAACTTCACGCGGCCAAAATAGGTCAGCATCACGACCGCGAGCGTCGAGAGCCCGACGATCGGGTGCGCGTACGTGCGGAAGAGAAACCCAAGCGCGATGAACGTGAGCGCGATGCCGGCGAGCGTCGAGAGCAGCGCGGCGCGGGGCGTGGCGCGACGGATGCGTTCGGCGACGAACGATCCGCACAGCTCGATAAAGCCGGTGCCGGCGCACGCGACAAGGCCGGCCTGCCACGCGACGCGCGCGGGATCGGCGACGCCTGCGGCGGCGGCCGTGAGTTTTGCGGGCAGCATCACGAGGAACACGAACGCGATCAGCGAGACCGTATTGATGCCGTAGGGGAGGGCGCACAGGTCGGTGCGGCCGGTGGCCGCGGCGACGCGTCGGGCCTGGACGGCGTAGAAGATGTTGCCGACGAGCAGCGAGACTGCCGCGCCGGGAAGGATGCGGCCGTAGAGCAGCTCGTCCGGGAAGCCGAGGACGCCCTTGCAGAGGGCGGCGATCAGCAGCAGCTGGACGAAGTTGTCGAGCGCGAGACCGAAGAATCCGTCGATGTCGCCGCGCACGAACCACGGCAGGGGGTTCACTCGCTGTGCATCAGTCATAGGTTGTTGGAACTGCAGGGGATTCGGCGGCGGGATTGTACAACAGGTGAAGAAGTCTCACGCAAAGACGCAAAGGACGCCAAGGAATCGGAAGTGTTTGTTCAGAGAAGAAAGCGGTCCTCTGCGCCTCTGCGACTTAGCGTCTTTGCGTGGACCAGTCCCTCGCCATGCACGCCTACCCTGACCCGTGCCCCGTGTGCTAGGGTCATGCCCTTCCACATGTGGCGTTTTGCACATCCGGTGCGGCACAAGCTGCCCGAGGCACGGTGGCCGTCCGAATCGGAAGCGGCAGCCTCGCTGCTCTTCCAGCCGATTTCCATCGGAACCGCCACGCTCGAAAGCCGAACGTGGGTCCCGGCAATGGTTCCGTGGCGCGCCACCGAAGACGGCCTCGTTACCGGGAACAACCTCGACTGGTACGGCCGCTTTGCAGCCGGCCGCCCCGGCGCGGTCGTCGTCGAGGCCACCGGCGTGCGCGACATCCCGAGCGGTCCGCTGCTGCGGATCGGCCACGACCGGTTTCTGCCCGGACTCAAACGCCTCGTCGAGCGCGTCCGCACCGAGAGCGACGGACACACACGGCTCTTCATCCAGATCATCGACTTTCTGTCGGTGCGCCGCCGGCCCGATCCGGCGAAGTTCTTTGAGCGCTTTCTCGCGATCACCGACGCACTGCGCGACCGGCTCGCGGGCGAGACCGAAGACCCGCAATGGCGCGAGGCCGCCGAGCCCGAACTGCGCGCGTTTCTCGCTGCCGCACCGGACGACCTCGTCGACCGGGTGCTCGACGAGCGAGAGCTCGAGTCGCTGAGGTTCGGCTACCGCGAGCGTGTCACCGACACGCACCTCGAGTACATAAGAAACCTGCCCGAGGTCCTGCCAGGCATCTTTGCCGACGCCGCCGAACGCGCGCGCGAGGCCGGATTCGACGGCGTCGAACTGCACTACGCGCACGCGTACACGATGGCGTCGTTTCTTAGTGCATGGAACACTCGGACCGACGGCTACGGCGGGCCGCGCGAAAACCGGGTCCGCCTGCCGCTCGAGGTGTTCCGCGCGGTGCGCGAACGAGTCGGCGCCGATTTTCCAGTCGGGTGCCGGTATCTTGGCGACGACGTGATCGAGGGCGGGAACCGCATCGAGGATGCGGTGTATTTTGGCCGCGAGTTCTCTCGCGCGGGCTTCGACTTCCTGTCGATCTCGAAGGGCGGCAAGTTCGAGGACGCCAAACAGCCAAAGGTCGGCCACGCCGTCTATCCCTACACGGGGCAGAGCGGGTACGAGTGCATGCCGACGGTGCTGTCGGACGCGCGCGGTCCGTTTTCGCGCAACGTGCCGCTCGCGGCGGCGATTCGTGCGGCCATACGCGACGACGGCCATTCGACGCCGGTCGTCACGGCGGGCGGCATCACGACGTTCGATCAGGCCGAGCAGATTCTGAAGCGGGGCGAGGCCGACATCGTGGGGCTGGCACGGCAGGCGCTCGCCGATCCGGACTGGTTCCGGAAGGTGAGGCTCGGTCGGGGCGACGAGGTGCGGCGGTGCGAGTTCACGAACTACTGCGAGGGGCTCGACCAGATGCACAAACAGGTCACCTGCAAGCTGTGGGACCGGGCGGATCGCGAAGATCCCACGGTGACGCTGAGTGATGACGGCAAGCGGAGGTTGTTACCGCCAGCATGGAACCCTTGAAGGCCAGTTCACGCAAAGACGCAAAGACGCCAAGTCTGCTTTGCGTCTCTTTTTCTTTGCGCCTTTGCGCGAGCCCGAAACCTGACACCCGAAATCGCGTAATATCCGTTCTTTGTCCCCAGAAAAGGAGCATTTCATGAAGCTTGGGGTTGTCTTCCTGGCTGTCGTGGTCGCATGCCAGGCGATTCCGGCGCGTGCCGGCGCGCCCGACGTGTGGGCCATCACCGGGGCGCGCATCGTGCCCGTGTCGGGCCCGCCGATCGAAAAAGGCACGGTCGTCATCCGCGACGGCCTGATCGAGTCCGTCGGGCCGGCCGTCGCCGCACCCGCCGACGCGCGAACCATCGACGGAACCGGTCTGACCGTGTACCCCGGTCTGATCGATTCGTTCACGTTCGTCGAGGCGGAACAGCAGGCGCAAGGCCCGGGCCCCGAAGGCGGACGACGCGGCGGCGGCCCTCCGCAGGGCGGCGCGCGTGCGCCAGACCGCGACAACCCCTCGGGCGTCACCCCCGAACGCGAAGCGCTCCCGCTCGTGAAACCCGACGGCCGCATCGAGTCGTTCCGCAACGCCGGAATCACGACCGTGCTCGCGGTGCCAAAGGGCGGCATCTTCCGCGGACAGAGCGCGCTCGTCGACACGGCCGGCGCGTCTGCCCAGGCGATGTCGGTCAAGACACCGGTCGCCCAGCACGTGAGCTTTGAGACCGGCGGCGGCTTCAACGACTACCCGGGATCGCTGATGGGCGTCATCGCGGTCATCCGTCAGAAGTTCCTCGACGGCCAGCACTACAAGCAGGAGTGGCAGCGCTATTCCGCCACGCCGAAGGGCTATCGCCGCCCCGCGCCCAGCGAAAGCCTCGCGGCCGTCGTTCCCGCGCTCGATCGCACGGTTCCCGTCGTGATCGAAGCCAACGACGACGCGATGATCCGCCGCGCGCTCAAGATCGTGTCGGAGTTCAAGCTGAAGGCGATGATCGCGGGCGGACTCGAAGCGTGGAAGGCGGCGGATGCACTCAAGACCGCGGGCGTCCCGGTGCTGCTGTCGCTCAACTACCCCGAGCGGCCGGGCGACATGGACCCCGAGACCACCGAGCCGCTGCGCGTGGTCCAGGCGCGGATGGACGCTCCGGGCGGCGCCGCGAAGCTCCAGAAGGCGGGCGTCCGGTTCGCGTTCCAGTCCGGCGGCCTCAAGGATCCCAAGCAGTTCGTCGGGAACGCGATCAAGGCGGTCGGCGCCGGACTCTCCAAGGACGACGCATTGCGTGCGATGACGCTCACGAGTGCCGAGCTCCTCGGCGTCTCGGACCAGCTCGGCTCGATCGAGCCTGGCAAGATCGCAAACCTCGTCGTCACCGACGGCGACCTGTTCGAGGCGAAGACAAAGATCAAGTACGTGTTTGTCGACGGCGCGCGATTCGAGATGAAGGTCGAGGCAGCGCCAAAGCCAGGCGAGGCTGCCAAGGTCGACGTCTCCGGCACGTGGAACCTGACGGTGGTCACACCGGGCGGGAATCAGGACGTGACGCTGACGCTCACGCAGAGTGGCACGAGCTTCACCGGGTCGATGGCCAACGCGATGTTCGGGACGACCGACGTCAAGGAAGGCACGGTCTCGGGCAACAAGGTCTCGTTCTCAGCGACCGTCTCGGTCGGCGGAACGTCGATCGACACGACATTCAACGGCACCGTTGAAGGGGATTCGATGAGCGGGACGGTAGCCGTCAGCGGACAGGGGACGGTCGAGTTCACCGGCAAGCGGCCGAGGGGAGCAGTACGATGAGAAGAACACGCAATATTGCAGCGGGACTCTGTCTGATCGTGGCCCTCGGCGGCGGCACGACATCGCTCGCAATCGGCGGCCAGCCCGCGGCGGTCGACATGCAGACGGCGCCGGCGAACGAGATCCTGATCCGCAACGCCACCGTCATGACGATGACGCACGGCACGATCGAGAACGGTTCGGTGCTGATCCGGAACGGCAAGATCGCCGACGTCGGCAAGGACGTGAAGGCGTCGCCGACCGCGACGGTTGTCGACGGGACCGGCAAGTTCGTGACGCCTGGGATCATCGACTGCCACTCGCACATCGCCATCGAAGGCAACGTCAACGAAGGCTCGCTCTCGGTGACCTCGATGGCGCGCATCCAGGACGTCATCGATCCGACCGACCGCTCGATCTTCATCGGGCTGTCCGGCGGCGTGACGTCGGCAAATGTCCTGCACGGCTCGGCCAACGCGATTGGCGGCCAGAACGCGACGATCAAGCTGCGGTGGGGCAAGCATGCCGACGAGCTGCTCTTTGTTGGGGCGCCTCCGGGAATCAAGTTCGCGCTCGGCGAGAACCCCAAGCGCTCGAATTTCCAGGTACAGCCGCAGCGCTACCCGCGCACACGCATGGGCGTCGAGGACACGATCCGCGACGCGTTCCTTCGCGCGCGCGACTACAAGGCCGAGTGGGACCGCTACAACGCCGACGTCAAGGCGGGCAAGAAGAACCTCGTGGCGCCGCGGCGTGACCTCGAGCTCGAACCGCTCGTCGAGGTGCTCGAGGGCAAGCGGCTCGTGCACTCGCACTGCTACCGCGCCGACGAGATCCTGATGCTGATCCGCATCTCCAAGGAGTTCGGTTTCAAGATCGCGACCTTCCAGCACGTGCTCG
Source organism: Blastocatellia bacterium (assembly GCA_044224215.1). Taxonomy (GTDB): domain Bacteria; phylum Acidobacteriota; class Blastocatellia; order UBA7656; family JADIYM01; genus DAOMFM01. Next base: position 2,682 of record JBGAKX010000079.1, on the reverse strand, counting down.
AGGGCTACAAGATCGCGAAGGAGCTCGCCGCCGAGGGCATCGGTGCATCGACGTTCGCCGATTTCTGGGCCTACAAGGTCGAGGCGTTCGACGCCACGCCGTACAACGCCGCGGTGTTGTGGAAGGCGGGCGTCGTGGTGTCGCTCAACTCGGATGACGGCGAGCGGCAGCGGCGGCTCAACACCGATGCCGCGCGTGCAGTGCGATACGGCGGCGTGCCCGAAGAGGAAGCGCTGAAGATGATCACGATCAACCCGGCCAAACAGCTCGGGATCGACAAGTGGACCGGTTCGCTCGACGTCGGAAAGGACGCGGACATCGTCGTGTGGTCGGCGAACCCGCTGTCGACATACGCGGTCTGCGAGAAGACGTACGTCGACGGCGTGCTGCTGTTCGACCGGCAGCAAGCGCTCAAGGACGCGGATGCGGCGCAGCGCGCCGCGGCGGCGCTCCGCGAAAAGGAGAAGTCGTCGGACAAGCCGAAGGGCGACGGTCCGCCGGACAGCAAGCCGCCCAAGATCGGCGACATCGACGACATGAAGACGGGAGGTGACCAGTGAAACGCATTCTGACAGCGGCGCTGCTGGCAGCCATCGGTCTCTGCATTCCCGGATTCGGCGTGTCGGCGTCGTCGCTCGGCGACGAGACGATCGCGATCGAGAACGCGCGGATCGTCACGGGGACGGGCTCCGTCATCGATCGTGGAACGGTGGTGATCGTGAACGGAAAGATCGCGGCCGTCGGTGCGACGGTCGACGTGCCCTCGGGCGCGAAGCGGATCGACGCGACGGGGCTCTCGGTCTACCCGGGGTTCATCGACTCGGCGACGACGCTCGGGATCATCGAGGTCGGGTCGATCTCGGCGACGACGGATGTTTCCGAGATCGGCGACTACAATCCGCAGCTTTTCGCGTTTGACGCCTATAACCCTGCGAGCGAGCTGATCCCCGCGGCCCGGGTCACGGGCGTCACGTCGGCGGTCACGCTTCCGGACGGAGGCGTGCTGCCTGGATACGCGATGATCGAGGACCTGAACGGCTGGACGGTCGACCAGGCATTCTTGAAGAAGTCGGTCGGTCTGGCGTTCAGCTTCCCGAGTGGCGTCGGGGGCCAGAGCTTCGACTTCGCGACATTCTCGCTCAGAACGACGACGGACGCGGACGCGCGGAAGACTCGTGACAAGAAGCTCGACGAGATCAAGGCGTTCTTTGACGACGCGCGCGCGTACCAGAAGGCCGTTGCGGCCGGCGAGAAGGACCCCAAGCTGCCGATGACCGACACGGATCGCAAGCTTGCGGCGCTTCAGCCGGTGCTCGCGGGCGAGCAGCCGCTGATCATCCAGACGAACGACCTGCGCGACGTGAAGAAGGCGGTCGAGTTCTGCGAGCAGCAGAAGGTTCGGATGGTTCTGCGCTCGAACGGCAAGTTCGGAACGAGTGATCTTGCGGGCGTCGGTTCGTATCTTGCGGGCAAGAAGATCGCGGTCATTGTCGGCCCGATGTACACGGTGCCCGACAAGGAGGACGACCGCTACGACCTGCCGCAGGAACTGCCGGCGGCGCTCGCCAGGGCGGGCGTGAAGTTCGCGTTTGCGAGCGAGGATTCGGCGCAGGTGTGCGATCTGCCGTTCATGGCCGCGATGGCGGTGGCGTACGGCGGGTTGTCAAAGGACGACGCCGTCAGGGCGTTGACCGTGTGGCCGGCCGAGATCTGGGGCGTGTCGGATCGCGTCGGGTCGATCGAGGTCGGGAAGTTCGCCAATCTGTTCGTGGCGACGGGCGATCCGCTCGACATCCGGACCGAGGTGAAGCAGATGTTCATCGAAGGGCGGTCCGTGTCGCTGGAAAGCCGCCGCACGCGGTTCTACGAGGAGTACAAGAACCGGACTCCATAGCGGACGGAATTGAAGACAGGCCGCGGATAAACGCAGATGATGCGGATCAACGCAGATCTGAATTCTTGTTGCTGACTGAAAGTCAGATCCGCGTTAATCTGCTGAATTCGCGTAGATCTGCGGCCTGCTTTTCCAACGTTAGGACGGAACATCGATGGCAAAACGATACTGGCTGATGAAATGCGAACCGGAGTCGTACTCGATCGACGACCTCGAGCGCGACGGAACGACGACGTGGGAAGGCGTCCGGAACTACCAGGCGCGGAACTTCCTTCGAGACGACATGAAGGTCGGCGATCGGGTCCTGTTCTACGCCTCGGGCGGCGAGCCTCCCGGCGTCACGGGTGTCGCAGAGATCTGCAAGGCCGGCTATCCCGACCACTTCGCGTGGAAGAAGGGCCATCACTACTTCGATCCGAAGAGCGATCCGGCAAAACCTACGTGGTACATGGTCGATCTGAAGTTCGTCGAGAAGTTCCGCGAGATCGTCTCGATCTCCGAGATCAAGGCCATGGCCGGGCTCGAAAAGATGATGGTCGTCCAGCGCGGCAGCCGTGTGTCGGTCCTGCCCGCGACAAAGGAAGAGTTCTCCACCGTGGTGCAGATGGGACGCAGGAAACGGAGCTGAGCGCGGTAGCGCTCAGGCCCCAAGGTGTGAGGGCGCGTGGGCGAGATGACCCATTCACCCAGCGATGCGGTAGCGACTGTTGGGGCCTGAGCCCTACCGGGCTCAGCTCCGTATTATCGTTGGGCGAATCAACAAGTTGGTGCGGCATCCGACCACGGGC
>JBGAKX010000078.1:14291-20942 GCA_044224215.1 Blastocatellia bacterium | reverse complement strand
TCTGATGGTGGTGATGATCGTCGCGATCGTGCTGTTCTCGGTCGTGCGTTTCGATTCGCTCGCGCTCAACGCGGCGGCGCGCATTGCGTTGATGCCGCTCGTCGCCGGGCTCTCGTTCGAGGTCATCCGAGCTGCGGCAAAGAAGCCGTCCGGCTGGCTCTTCCGAGCGATGGTGCTTCCTGGCCTGTGGTTGCAGGGCATCACGACACAGGAGCCATCCGACGACCAACTGGAGGTCGCGATCTTCGCCCTCGAACAATCCCTGGAGCTGGAGCCCTCCTGATTTGCGTTAATCTGCGGCAAAGTAATTCTTATGCAGGAAAAGCTGGAATCCATCGAACGAACCTACGAAGAGCTGACTGCGCAGCTTGGCTCGCCCGATCTCATGGCGGACCAGTCCGCCTATACAAAGGTCGCCAAGCAGCAGCGCGAGCTCGAGAAGATCGTCCAGAAATACAGAGAGTTCAAGGACCTGCAGTCGGGCGTGGCAGGGACGCGCGAGCTGCTCGCCGAGACCGACGACGCCGAGATGCGCGCGCTCGCCGAGACCGAGCTCGCCGATCTCGAGCAACGGATGGCCGCTGCCGACGAAGAGCTCAAATTGATGCTCGTCCCTCGCGATCCGAACGACGAGAAGAACGTGCTGGTCGAGATCCGCGCGGGAACCGGCGGCGACGAAGCCACGCTCTTTGCGTCCGAGATCATGCGGATGTACATCCGATATTCCGAACGGCAGAAGTGGCGTGTCCAGATCCTGGACCAGTCGGACTCCGGTGTTGGCGGAATCAAGGAAGCGATCCTGTTGATCGAGGGCGATTCGGTCTACTCCAAGATGAAGCACGAGTCCGGCGTCCACCGCGTCCAGCGCGTGCCGGCGACCGAGACTCAGGGACGGATCCACACGTCGGCCGTGACGGTGGCGGTGCTGCCCGAAGCCGAGGACGTCGAGATCGACGTTCAGGAGAAGGACCTCCGAATCGACCGGTTCTGCTCGTCGGGTCCGGGTGGCCAGTCGGTCAACACGACCTACTCGGCGGTGCGCATCACCCACCTGCCGACGGGCGTCGTCGTCAGCTGCCAGGATGAGAAGTCTCAGATCAAGAACCGCGAGAAGGCGATGCGGGTTCTGCGCGCGCGGCTCCTCGACATGGCCGAGCAGGAGCAGCACGCCAAGATCTCGGCCGACCGGCGCTCGCAGGTTGGCTCGGGCGATCGCAGCGAGAAGATCCGCACCTACAATTTCAAGGAGAACCGGGTGTCGGATCACCGCATCGGCTACACGTCGCACCAGCTGGACCTGTTCATGGAAGGCTACATCGACGACCTGATCCAGGCGCTCGTGCACCACTACCAGGCCGAGAAGCTGAAGAGCCAGGCGGCCTGACGGTGCCTCGCGTCGAGGAAGCGGTCGCGTGGGGCGCCGAGCGGCTGTTCCACGCGAACATCCCTGCCGAGCGGATGACGGCGTCGCTTTTGCTTGGGCACGTGCTGGGCGTCGAGCGTACGTACATCGTCGCTCATACCGAACGTGAACTGACCGACGACGAGATCATCGCGTACAAGGCAGCGATCGAGCGCCGCGCCGAGGGCACGCCGTTCCAGTACATCACCGGAAAGCAGGAGTTCTATGGCCGCGAGTTCCTGGTCACGCCCGACGTCCTGATCCCGCGTCCCGACACCGAGGTCCTCGTCGAAGGCGCGATGGATCTGTGGAAGCAGTTTGAAAACCGCGAGGGGCGCGCGGTCGTCGATCTGGGGACGGGCTCCGGTGCGATCGCAATTACTCTGTCGAAAGAGCTTCCGGGCGCCCGGGTCATCGGGACGGATGTGTCGGGGACAGCCCTGAGCATTGCAAAACGGAATGCCGGGCGGCTTGGCGCCGACGTCGATTTCGTCGTGGCGGACCTGTTCGAGCCGTTCGCGGGACCGTTCTCGATCGTCGCGACGAACCTGCCGTACATCCCCGAAACGGTCATCGAGGGCCTGCAGACCGAGGTCCGCGACTACGAGCCGCGTGTCGCGCTCGTCGGCGGGCCGGACGGGCTCGACATCTATCGGCGGTTCTTTGACGACCTGCCGCGCGTGCTCGCGCGCGACGGGTTCGTGCTGTGCGAGTGCGGGTTTACGCAGGCGGACGCGCTCGAGCGCGTGGCCGCCGAGCGCGGGTTCCGTTGCGTCGACCGTCTCGACGACCTGCAGGGAATCCCGCGGACGATCGTGTTCGGATTCTAGGGGGCGCAACCTATACTGCGCGGCATGAAAACACCGCGCTTCCCCCACCCGCTCGTGCTGATGGTCGGCGGGATCATCATAGCGGCTGCGCTGACGTACATTCTTCCTGCCGGTGCGTTCGACCGGCGCGAGGATCCCGACAACGGCCGAAAGGTCGTGGTCGCCGGCACCTACCATCGGGTCGACTCGAGCCCAGTCCGGCCGTTCGACGCCGTTGTCGCCATTCCAAAGGCGATCGTGGATGCCGCGCTCGTCATCGGGTTCGTCTTTCTGGTCGGCGGCGCGTTCGCGGTCGTCGACAAGACGGGCGTGTTGCGTCACGCGGTGGAATGGCTGGTGGCGAAGCTCGGCCACCGCGACTGGGTGGTCATTGTCGTGGCGAGCGTCCTGTTTGCTGCGGGTGGCGCGTTCGAGAACATGCAGGAGGAGATCATCGCGCTCGTCCCCGTGCTGCTGCTGCTCGCGCGACGGATGGGTTGGGACTCGCTGACGGTCGCTGCGATGAGCGTCGGAGCCGCGGCCGTCGGCTCGTCGTTCAGCCCGTACAACCCGTTTCAGGTCCTGATCGCGCAGCACGTCGCCGAGTTGCCCCAAGGATCCGCGGCGGGGTTTCGGCTGGTGTTTCTCCTCCTCGCGGTTGCGCTGTGGATCCTCGTGACGATCAGGTACGCGCGGCGATCCAGGCCGGAGGACGACACGGAGGTCGTCGACGCCGCCGAACACGAGCACGCGTCGGTGCGCGTCAGCGGCGGCCACGCCGTCGTGATCCTTGGAATGGTTGCCGTGACGTTCGCGATCTTTGTGTGGAGCGTGACGGTTCTCCACTGGGATTTTGACCGGCTCGCCGCGATCTTCTTTGTGATGGGGATCGCCGCGGGTTTTATCGGCGGTTTGGGGCTGGAGGGAACCGCCGAGGCCTATGTCGAGGGCTTCCGCTCGATGGCGTTCGCGGCGCTGCTGATCGGATTCGCGCGCGCGATCTCGGTGGTGCTGAGCGACGGCCAGGTGATCGACACGATCGTCTACGCGTTGTCGATGCCGCTCGCTGGCCTGCCCGCGATCGTGTCGGGGCTCGGGATGATGATCGTGCACGTCGTGATCCACGTGCCGGTCCCGAGCGTGTCAGGCCAGGCCGTGCTGACGCTGCCGGTGCTGGTGCCTCTGTCGGACCTGCTGCACATCCCGCGCCAGGCGACGGTGCTCGCGTACCAGTACGGCGCAGGCCTGTGCGAGCTGATCACGCCAACGAACGGCGCGCTGATGGCGATCCTTGCGGCTGCGGGCGTGCGGTTCGAGAAGTGGCTGAAGTTTACGGCGCCGCTCTTTGCGGCGTTGTTCCTGCTGGGGTTCGTCGCGGTTGCGACGGCGATCCTGATCGGGCTGCAGTAAACAGCGGCGCGCGGCCGAAGCCGTTGGCTTCGACCGCGCGCATCGCTCGTTGGCCGGGCGTCGTCCGGCTAGGAACCGTACATTGCGGCGCCGCCCACGACCTGAAGCACGATCATGATGATGATCAGCACCGTCCACGCGAGCATGATGTTCTTGATATTGAGCTTGTCCGCGTTCATCCAACCCCAGACAAAGGTATAGAGACCGCAGATGATTCCGAGGATGCCCTTCAGCGCGCCCTCAACCTGAAAGAGCTTGATCAGGACCATGACGAGGCACACCAGCGTTGCAATGTAGACGACGATTCCGAGCAGACCTATCAGCATTCCCATGAACGACCTCCATCTGAGTGTTGAGGATTGAAGACAGCGAGCGGGAACCCAATCGAGCCGCAGTATCGGCTGTCAGGCATGACAGGTCAAGCAGGAACCGCAGATGAACGCAGATTGTGTCGCAGATCCGCGCAGATCTGCGTTTCTCTGCGGCGACTACGGCATTTCGACGACGCCGTCGATCGCTTCCTCGGGCCGCTCGTCGCGCGGACGCGGCGCGTGCCCGATGCCCTCGAGCGTCTGCTCGTCGCGCCAGAAGTCGAACACGGCAACCTGCTGGACGCACGCGATCGTGCACAGCGGCGCGCACGCCTTCTTTGTCTGGTACTCGCGCGCGATGTCGTCAAGCGAGTACTCCCGCAACGGGATCGCCGGGTAACCGCGCTGCTGCGAGCAGTAGTGGACCAGCCCGTCTTCGCAGATGTAGAGGTACCGGCCGCCGGCACGGCATCGCCAGTTGTTCGGCTTGCCGTTCGCCAGGTTGTCCTGGAAGTGGTTGACCCGCGTGTAGCCGCGCTTTCCGAGACGCTTGTGCTCCAGGAACACCGCCATCTCGCGGTCCGTCAGCGGCTTCAGTGTTCCCGTGCCGTCGTGAATGATGCCCATCGAGCTGGTGAAGCCGAGCTCCACCGCGCGGTTGGCGATCACGATCGCGTCCTCGGGGTTCTTGATGCCGCCGCCGATCACCGAGTTGATGTTGATGTTGAAGTCGGCGTGCGCGGCCAGGTGGCGCAGCTTCTTGTCGAGCACCTTCAGGCTCTTCTTGGACACCTCGTCGGGCGTGACGTTGTCGATGCTGATCTGAAGGTACTGCAGGCCGGCTTCGTTGAGCCGCTTGATCCGCGCCGGGCTCATCAGGTAGCCGTTGCTGATCAGGCCCGCGATCATGCCGTGGTGCCGGATGCGCGCGATGATCTTGTCGAGATCGGGATGCATCAACGGCTCGCCGCCGCTGATCGTGATGATCCCGGTTCCGAACGACGCGAGGCGATCGATGCGCGCAATCATCTCCTCGGTCGGGACGGGATCCGACACGGCGTCGAACTCGTTGCAGTACGTGCACGCAAGGTTGCAGCGACGCATCGGGACGATGTGAGCAAGCAGCGGATGGCTGGTGGACAGCAGTCCTTTCGCCATGAACTTGGCCACGTTGAACCGGGTCGCGAGCTTCTTGGTCTTGGTGATCATCAGTCAGTAGAAACGCAGGATCGGCTCAATCATACGGTCGGGATTTCCACCCGCCGGATGCGCCCACATCCGTAACGTGATTGTTAACGCGCTATGGTAGCCATCCGGGTCCCGAGATGCAAGCACTACGTTTCCCTGCGGTATACTCGAGCCCATGTCCGAAGGCCTCTACTTCAAGCAGTTGCTCGCGGGCCGCGACTTCGCGACGGGCGATCGTGTCGCCGCCGGTATGGTCAATTTTGTGTACCTGATCGGCGATCTCGCCACGCGCGAATGCGTCGTCGTCGATCCGGCGTGGGACGTCGCAGGGATTCTCGACGTAGGGCATGGCGAGGCTGAACGAGCTCCGGCCGGTCAAGCTCCACGTGAACGAGCACGAAGCGCCCGGCATCCAGGTCGTCACCGGTCTCGAATCGTCCGACCTGGTGCGCCACGCCAGCGGAGACACGCTCGACGTCGGCAACGTGTCTGTAACTTTTCTACACACACCCGGCCACACACCGGGGAGCCAGTGTTTTCTGGTGAACGGCCGGCTCGTCTCGGGCGACACGCTGTTCGTGCAGGGGTGCGGGCGCGTGGACTTGCCCGGTGCGGATCCGGCGCAGATGTACGAGAGCCTGACGCAGCGGCTGGCGAAACTGCCGGACGACACGATTCTGTATCCCGGGCACGACTATGGGCGGACGCCGACGAGCACGATCGGCGAAGAGAAGCGCTCAAATACGTACATGCGCATCCCGACGGTGGATCAGTGGCTGGCGATGATGGGATGATGCCGCAGATGAACGCAGATTTGCGCGAATTTGCGTTAATCTGCGGCTGAAATTCTCAGCCCCGCGGTATCGATCCTGAAATCGAGCACCCGCGCCGCCGTCGCCTCCAACGCGGCGACAACCGACGCCTTCCGCCCCTCGTCGCAGAAGAACACCACGCAGCCGCCGCCGCCGGCGCCGCACACCTTCGCGTTCGGCGCGCCCGCCGCGCGCGCGATCTCCATCAACTCCTCGATGAACGGCGTCGAGACCCCTTCCGCGAGCGCGCGCCGGTTCTGCCATTCCTCGCCGAGAACTTCGCCCGCCGTGTCCAGATCGCCCGCCAGCAATGCCGCGCGCATCTTGTGCGACGTCACTCGGATCCGCTCGAGCCGTTCGGCGACACCCGCGTCGCCCTCGATCCGGGCCTTGTAGATCTCCCAGTTGTTCGTGCCCGAAAAATGCGGGATGCCCGTGTAGGCGAGCACGATCCGCGATTCGAGCCGAGCGAGATCGACCGGCAGCGGCTCGCGCGCGACGCCCGGCAGCCCGAAGTGCCACGCGTTGACCCCGCCGTACAGCGCCGGGTAGTAGTCCTGGAGGCCCGCCGGCACCTTGATCACCATGGTCTCGACGTTCGTCGCAAGTGTCCGGATCTGCTCGGGTTCGAGGTGTGTTTCGACGAGCCGGTCGAGCGCCCCCGAGACAGCGATCGCAAGCGTCGACGACCCGCCGAGCCCCGATCCGGGAGGCGCCGC
>JBGAKX010000078.1:0-14255 GCA_044224215.1 Blastocatellia bacterium | reverse complement strand
GTGGACGCGCGCGCCCGTGTCGCGTGATTCGATTGTGTACCCTGTTCCTCCGGTCTCGATCCGGCACCGTGCATACATGTCGATGGCCATGTTGACCGTTTCGGCGCCGCCGTGCAGCAGGTAGAGCGGCCAGATGTCGATCGTCCCGCCGGAGAGGTCGATGCGTGTCGGTGCTGAGGTCTCGATGATCATTGCGTGTTGTCGATTGCGCTCGTGACGGGGACAGCCCTGTGCAACGCGAGGTCGGCGGTCACTCCTCGATGACCCTCCGCCCGAGCCGGTAATGCTTTACAACAAAGAAGATAACGATGAGAACGCCGATGACGAGCGCAAACCGCTCGAGGTGGCGGATGTCTCCGATCAGCTTCTCGATGCTGCCGGTGAAGAAGTAGCCGAGCCCCGAGAGCAGCCCGACCCACACCACGCAGCTGAGCAGCGTGAGCGGCGCGAACCGGTGCACACCGAAGTGCGCGAGCCCGCAGAACACCGACATTGCCGTCCGCAACCCGTACGTGTACTTGACGACGAACAACGTCGAGCCGCCGAATCGACGGATGAGCCGCTCGATGCGGGGCTTTGCCTTGACGTAGAACCTGAGCGTGCGCGCCCGGCTGCGGAACATTCGCCCGATCAGGTAGGCGATCAGATCGCCCGCGACGCCGCCGGAGGTCCCGACCAGCAGGGCGTCCTGAAAACTGAACAACCCGGACCGCGCGAGCACGCCCGCGAGCAGCAGCGTGAGGTCGCCCTCGATCATCGTGCCAAAGAAGACGACCCACAGGCCGTACTGCCTGAGCAGTCCTTGTAACTCGTCGATCATTCGCGCGTTATGGGGAAAAAGAGCGCGGGCATTCTACCGAAGTTTGCCAAAATTGACAGCAACTTCGGCCCTCTGCTATGGTGAGAGGTCTTAATCTGCCGCGCCGGCGAGACTGTGCGGCGCCGGGGAGCGTAGCGGAGATGTCGGAACACGGAGCGAGCGGAACTGACGCGCTCTACATTGGCGTCGACCTCGGCGGAACCACCGTCCGCGGCGGCCTCGTCGATGCGTCCGGACAGCTCGTTCGCGAGCTGAGCCTCCAGACCGAGAGCGAGCGCGCCGACGACCTGTTTCGCCAGCTCACGACGCTCGTGACCGAACTGCACTCGGACCCGGAGGCCCACGACCGGATCGCGGCCGTCGGCATCGGACTTCCCGGCCTCGTAAACAGTGCAACGCATCAGGTTGTGGTCCTCCCGAACCTGCCGGACCTCTCCTCGCTCGATCTCTACGGCGAGGTCAAGCGGATGACCGGTCTCCCGGTCGTGCTCGACAACGATGCCAACGCGGCTGCGTACGGCGAGTTCGTTCGTGGAGCCGGTCGCGGGAGCCGAAACCTCTTCTACGTCTCGATCGGGACCGGCGTTGGCGCCGGGATCATCCTCGACGGCAAGGTGTGGCGCGGAGCGACCGGGTATGCGGCCGAGTTCGGCCACATGACGATCGATCCCGACGGGATCGAGTGCGCCTGCGGCAACATCGGCTGTCTCGAAACCGTCGCGTCCGAGCCGAACATCGTCCGCCGTACCCGCGAACGACTGTTCCGCGACCGCACGAGCTCGCTGTCGCGACTCGTCATTCCGCGCGACCGGGAATTCACCTGTAAGGACATCGCCGCGGCAGCGGCCACGGGCGACGACATGGCCCAGCTCATCATGGATCGCACGGCGATGTATCTCGGCATCGCGCTCGCTGGCGTCATCAATCTCCTGAACGTTGAAACGGTCGTCATCGGCGGCGAGGTCATGGCCGCCGGCGACACGCTCCTGCTCCCCATCATCGAGCACACCCGCCACCGGGCCTTCCAGCCGGCGTTTGATGCGTGCCGCATCACGGCGGACGAACTCCGCATGAGCGCCGGCGTGATCGGCGCCGCGCTGCTCGCCCGCGACGAAGCATGAACGTCGACCGCATCCGCAACTTTTCGATCATCGCGCATATCGACCACGGCAAATCGACGCTGGCCGATCGTCTGCTCGAGATCACCGGCGCGCTGTCGAGCCGCGAAATGGAGCAGCAGGTCCTCGACTCGATGGACCTCGAGCGCGAACGCGGCATCACGATCAAGATGCACGCGGTACGGCTCGACTACACGGCCAAGGACGGCGAGCAGTACGTCCTGAATCTGATCGACACGCCCGGTCACGTCGACTTCCAATACGAGGTCTCGCGGTCGCTGTCGGCGTGCGAAGGCGCGCTGCTGGTCGTCGACGCCTCGCAGGGCGTTGAGGCGCAAACTCTTGCAAACACGTATCTTGCGCTCGACCACAACCTCAAGCTGATCCCGGTCGTCAACAAGATCGACCTTCCGTCCGCCGAGCCCGAACGCGTCCTCGAACAGATCGAGCAGATCATCGCGCTCGAGACCGACAACGCCGTCCTCGTTTCGGCAAAGACCGGCATCGGCATCGACGAAGTGCTCGAAGCGATCGTCCGCGATGTCCCGCCGCCAACCGGCGACGAGAAGGAACCGCTCAAGGCGCTGATCTTCGACTCGTGGTTCGATCCGTATCGCGGCGTCATCGTGATGGTCCGCGTGATCAACGGCGTGCTCAAGCCGAACCAGAAGATCCGGTTCATGGAGACCGGCCGCGACTACCAGGTCGAACAGCTCGGCGTGATGACACCCAAGCCGCGCGAGATCGCCACGCTCGGACCCGGCGAAGTCGGCTTCGTCGTCGCGAACGTCAAGACCGTGGCGGACGTCCAGATCGGCGACACGATCACCGAAACGGCGCGGCCGACCCTCGAACCGTTTCCGGGCTTCCAGCAGATCAAGCCGATGGTCTTCGCCGGCCTTTTCCCTATCGAGTCCAACCGGTACGAAGAGCTGCGCGACGCGCTCGAGAAGCTCAGGCTCAACGACTCGTCGTTCTTCTACGAGCCGGAAACGAGCTCGGCGCTCGGGTTCGGATTTCGCTGCGGCTTTCTCGGCCTGCTCCACATGGAGATCGTGCAGGAACGGCTCGAGCGCGAGTTCGATCTCGAACTGATCACGACCGCGCCGAACGTCCGGTACCAGGTCACTCTGACGAACGGCGACGTCGAAGAGGTCGATTCGCCGTCCAAGATGCCCGATCCGGGCCGCACGGCCGGAATCGCCGAACCGATCATTCGCGCGACGATCATGACGCGCGACGACTTCATCGGGCCGATCCTCGCGCTGCTCGACGAGAAGCGCGGCACGCAGATCGGATTCGAGTACATCTCGTCGAACCGCGTCATGCTGACCTACGACCTGCCGCTGTCGGAGATCGTCCTCGACTTCTACGACCGGCTGAAGTCGGTGTCGCGCGGCTACGCGTCGTTCGACTACCACTTCGAGGGCTACAAGGAATCCAAGCTCGTAAAGCTGGACGTCCTCGTCCACGGCGAACAGGTCGACGCGCTCTCGACGATCGTGCACACCGAGCACGCGTACAACCGCGGACGCGCGCTGGTCGACAAGATGCGCCAGTTGATTCCTCGGCAGCTGTTCGAGGTGCCGATCCAGGCCGCGATCGGCAACAAGGTTATTGCCCGCGAGACCGTGAAGGCGCTCGGCAAGAACGTGCTCGCCAAGTGCTATGGCGGCGACATCACGCGCAAGCGCAAGCTGCTCGAGAAGCAGAAAGAGGGCAAGAAGCGGATGAAGCGCGTCGGCCGCGTCGAGATCCCGCAGGAGGCCTTCCTGGCCGTGCTCAAGGTGAGCGGCTGAGCCGGGGAGCGCTGTGAAGGAACTCGTCGAGTACGCCGCGGCCTGGACGATCCTGAAGGGGCTGGGACTGCTGCCGCGACGCGGCGCACTGTGGATCGGAAAGCTCGTCGGCATCTGCGCATACCGGGTTGCCGGCGGTCTGAAGCGCACGGGCCGGACGAACCTCGCGCTCGCATTTCCCGAGAAGTCCGCGGACGAGCGCGAGCGCATCCTGCGGAACTCGTTCGTGAACCTCGGCCGCGGGCTCGGCGAGTTCAGCCAGCTTCCGAAACTGCGCACGCCCGAGGACGCGTACCGGACGATGAAGTTCGTCAACCGCGACATCATCATGAAGGCGATCGCGGACGGAAAGGGCGTGCTGTTCCTGACGGGCCACCTGGGCGCGTGGGAGCTGAAGCCGTTTTGTCTGCACCTGTCGGGGTCGCCGAGGGTGAACTTTCTCGTTCGGCGGATCGACAACCCGAGGGTGGAACGGCTCGTGGAGAGCTACCGCACGCTGTGCGGTAATCGCGCGATCGACAAGAAACAGGCGGCGCGGGCGACGCTGTCGGCCCTCGCTGCGGGCGAGATGGTAGGCATCCTGATCGATCTGAACACGCTCGACAACGAAGGTGTGTTCGTCGACTACTTCGGCATACCGGCATCGACGACGACGGGCCTCGCCACGTTCGCGGCGCGAACGGAGGCGGCGGTCGTCCCGGCGTTCACGTACTGGGACGAAGAATCCAAGCGCTATGTCCTCTACTTTGGCGAACCGGTCGAGGTGACGCGCACGGGCTCAAAGGAAGACGACATCCTGGTGAACACGCAGCGGTTCACGAGCGTCGTCGAGCAGATCGTCCGCGAGCATCCCGACGAGTGGCTGTGGATCCACAAGCGGTGGAAGACGCGGCCGCCGGGGGAACCGCCGATCTATTAGCAGAGCTGAGTGCGGTAGCGCTCAGGCCCCAACGAGCGCCGCGGCGCGGGCGAGTTGAACGGTTCAACGCACACACCCGTCGACCGACGTTGGGGCCTGAGGCCTACCGGCCTCAGCTCTGATTAATCCACGCTTTCAAGCGCAGGGCGGCGCTTGCGATTGCGCCAGCTGCGCCGCCCGCGGTCCACCAGGTGGCGCGCGATGATCGACGCGTACTCCATCCTGGGAATCGGCTCGGGCTCGCCCTCGTAGTAGAACGTGCACCGATCGCCGATTTCGCGCTGCAGCATGTGCAGGTCGAACGGATCGACCGGGAACATCAGGCACGCCTTTGGCGCGTGCTCGGTCGTGTAGATCCGGCAGTGCGTCAGGTCATTGCCGTCGTCGACCATGAACGAGCACTGGAACTGGACCTGGCAGCATGCGCCACAGCGGCTGCATTCGCCCTTCTGATAGGGCTTCCATCGATAGAGGAGCTCGTCGGGCAGGAGCTGCGGCAGAATCGTGCGCCTCAGCGCGTGCCACGTGTGCAGGGAGTACGGCGATCGAGCAACCTTCTTGGTGACGTTCCAGAACATCTGGAAATAGAGGCTCGCCTTTGGAGGAACATCTGCCGGAGGAAACGGAGGACGTGTCTGGACCTCGCCGAGCACAGGGAGAGATCTGGGCGGCCGGGTGGGGTGTTCGCTCATTGGAAACTCTGGGTCCTCTCTGCAGTACGGTCGGTTGGCCCGCGCTGGAAGCCCGGGAATACTACCATCCGGCGCTTGAAACCGCCAAATCATGCGTACACGGCCGTTTGCAGGCGCCCGACCGTACCGGGATCTCCCCGTGGTATAAAGGGTTACTCCGATTCTTCCGACATGATACGCATGCGCTTCTCCTTCCGAGCGGGCCTTGCGGTGCTTGCGGCTCTCATCGCGACCGTTGGCTTCGCGGCACCCCCGGCGTCGCCGATCGAATCCACCGCCAGTGGCGACCCGCGCGACTACGGCCGTCCGAGCGTGCGCGTCTTTACCAGCAAGGACGGTATTCCGCAGAACGCCATCACCGCGATGGCAACCGACAACAACGGTCAGCTCTGGATCGGGACAAAGGACGGCGCGGCAAGCTACGACGGGCGTGAATGGCGCGTCCTCAACATCCCACCGGAAGCCGGCCGCAACGGCATCGGCTTCATCGTACAGGGCGCCAACGGCGACATGTGGTTCGCGCTGCTTGGAGGCGGCGTCGTCAGGCGCTCGCAGCACGGCGACATGACCGTGTATTCGGCGCCGTGGGGCGTACCCGACGCGTACGTCCACGGTCTGTATGAGATGAGCGAGCCCGGACGGCCGAACACGATCGTCTGCGTCGGCAGTCGGTCGCTCGTGCGATTCATCGATGGAAAGTGGGTCGAGGATCCTGAGTTTCCCAGGCAGTTCTCCGGCGACTGCAACTTCGTAAGCGTCGTCCGGGGGTACCAGGGCGCCGACGAGTTGTGGTGCAGCGTCAGCAACGGCGATACGCTGCGCCTGCGCAACGGCGTGTGGACGACATACCCGTCGGCGATGGCGGGCGGACACTCGGTCACGACATACCGCGTGGTCCTGACGGACGCCCTCGACGGCACGCCGCACGTCATCGCTGGTCGCACGGACGGCGTCGCCCTGTTCGACGGATCGGCCTGGGTGCCGTTTCCGGGTATGCCGTCCGAGATGCGCCTCGAAAACGTGTTCGCGCTGTGCGACACGCGCGCGCCGGACGGCTCGACGGCGCTCTGGGCCGCGGACATCGCCGGACCGATGTATCGCTACGCGGACGGGCGGTGGGCGCGAGCGCTCACGCAGACCCGCGCGCACGACGTCGGCATCTGGAGCATGATGACGACCGGCGACCTGCACGCGACCGATGCGCTCTGGATCGGTACCGCCGGCGCGGGCCTCGTGCGGCTGCACCTGGGCCTCTGGACGGCGTTCGACAAGTCGATCGGGCTCGTTACCGAGTCGACGTATTCCATTCTCGCTACCAGCCATCCGACCGACGGCGACGTGGTATGGATCGGCGCGATCAACGGCGGGCTCGTCCGGTTTGCGCGTGGCAAGGCCAGGCAGGTGTTGCGATCGGATGGCACCTGGATCCCGTGGCCGATGTGCCTCGCCGACGACCCGTCCGCGACGCGGGAGCGTGTCATCGTCGGCGAAGCCGGCGCCCTCAACATCGTCGAGGACGGCGTCGCCATCCGCACGTTCCGAAAGAAGGACGGCGTCTCGGGGTTCGACGTCACGTGCCTGCTCAAGACGGCGGACGAGGCGGGCGAGTCGGTGTTCTGGGTCGGCGGCGATGCCGGCGTCTGCAAGTTGGTCGGCGACCGCCTCGAGCCGGGGCCCGCGATGCCGCCCAATGCGGTCACGTGCCTCGCTGAAACCGTCGCGCCGTCGGGGGGCCGGACGCTATGGGTCGGAACCGAGCGAGGCCTCCTCGTATTCGCACCGGATGGGCAACGGGAGATCGACATGTCGTCGGGACTTCCCGCCAAGAACGTGCTGAGCCTCAAGGAGGTCACTCTCAAGACCGGCGTGCACGAGTTGTGGGTGGGCACGCGGCTCGGCATCGCGCGCATCGCGCTCGATGGGACCTTCCGCGTGACGGGGACGCTCTCGACGAACTCGGTCCCCGCGTTGCCGAACAACACGATCTACCGTATCGAGTTCGACAACGCCGGCCGGATCTATCTTCCGACGAACCGCGGTGTCGCGCGGCTGACCGAGCGCCCGCCGACCGCCCGCCGGACCCGCGAGTTCGATGTCACCACCTTCACCACCGACGACGGCTTGCCGAACGACGAGTGCAACACCGGCGCGTCCACCGTCGACCATCGGGGAAGGATCTGGGTCGGAACGCTCAACGGAATCGCGATGTATGACCCGCGCGCCGAGATCGTGCCAGCCCCCTCGCGCCTCATCTTCGTCCGCCGCAGCCTCGTCGACGACGGCGACGTTGCGCTCGAGGACGACGCGCAACTCGCCTACAACAGGAATCACCTCACGTTCGAGTACGCGCTGCTCAGCTACAACCGCGAATCGACGATCGTCTACCGCACGCAGCTGGTCGGCTACGAGGACGAGCCCTCGGACTGGACGCACGACGCGAAACGCGAGTTCAACAGCCTGCCAACCGGTTCCTTTGTCTTCCGCGTGTGGAGCCGCGACGCGGCCGGCGTCGACGTCGGCCCTATCGAGGTGTCGTTCGCCGTACGGCCGCCGCCGTGGTTCACGTGGTGGGCGTTCGTTCTTTACGCGCTGGCGATCCTCGCGCTTGGCTATCTCGCGATCCGCTGGCGGCTTCGCGCGTTTGCACAGCGCAACGTGCAGCTGCAGGAAGCGATTGCCGCCCGCACGATCGAGCTCGCCGACACGGTCCGCGAACTGCAAGTGTCGCAGCAGACCGCGATGGCGTCCGAACGGGACGCACAGGCTGCGAATCTCGCCAAGAGCGTGTTCCTCGCGAACATGAGCCACGAGCTGCGGACTCCGCTCAACGCCGTCCTCGGCTTTGCCCAGCTGCTCGACCGGACGGGTTCGCTCGGAACGAACGAACGCCACCAGGTCGGGATCATCCGGCGCAGCGGCGAGCATCTGCTCGGGCTGATCAACGACGTGCTCTCGCTCGCAAAGATCGAGGCTGGCAAGCTCGAGCTCCACGAGCAGCCGTTCTCCCCGATCGAGCTGCTCGCCGCCGTCGAGTCGATGACGCGCGTGCGCGCCGACGCAAAGGACCTGTCGCTCACATTCGACGTGGCCGCCGGCTTTCCACCGGTGGTCTTTGGCGACGATGGCAAGCTCAGACAGGTGCTGCTGAATCTGCTCGGAAATGCCGTGAAGTTCACGGACACGGGCGGCGTCCGGCTCTCGGCCGATTGGCGCGACGACCGCGCGACGTTCGAAGTGTCGGACGACGGCCGCGGGATCGCCGAGGACGAGTTTGGCGGGCTGTTCCACGCGTTCTCGCAGACGGCGAGCGGTCGCGCCACCACCGAGGGAACCGGGCTCGGGCTCGCGATCAGCCAGCAGATCGTCCAGCTGATGGGCGGCGAGATCAGCGTTTCGAGCACGCCCGGAACGGGCAGCACGTTCCGCTTCGAGATTCCGCTGCCGGAATCGTCGGAGCACGCACTCGAAAGTTCCCGCCGGACGATCGTCAAGGTGCGCGACGACGAGCGCCGGCGCCGCGTCCTGGTCGTCGACGACAGCGCCGAGAACCGTCATCTGCTCGTCGTGCTGCTGACGTCGGTTGGATTCGACGTGCGCGAGGCGCGCGACGGGCGCGAAGCGCTCGACATCTCCGAATCGTGGCGGCCGCGAGTGATCTTCATGGACCGGCGAATGCCCGTCATGGACGGAACCGAAGCGACGCGGCGGATCCGCGAGCGCGAGCGGCTCAACGGCGGCGCGGGCCATCGCGTGGTGATCATCGCAACGACCGCGAGCGTGTTCGAACAGGAGCGCGACGAGATCATCGCCGGAGGGTGCGACGACCTCGTGATCAAGCCGTTCGACGAATCCGAGATCTTTACGATGCTCGAGCGCCACGCGCACGTGCGGTTCGCCTTTGCCGGCGACGGAGCGCCGAGGGGCGCCGATTCCGACACGCAGGGCGCGGTGATTGCGCGGATGAAGACGCTCGATCCGCTGGTTGCGCGCCGGTTGTACGACGCGCTCAACGTCGGCGACGCGGTGCTTGCGGGCGACGTGGCGCTCGAGATCGAGACGATCGATCCGGAGCTCGGGCGCGAGATCGCGCGTCAGATCCGGGAGTTCAAAATGGACCGGTTGATGGTCGTGCTGGAGGGGTCGGTGACGTAGGGGAATGCCTCAACGCCTGAACCAGAGCCGGGCCCGGTAGGACCCGGCCCACATCTCGAGGGTGGGTCGACGCAAGCGTACCGGGCCGAGCGCTACCGCGCCCGGCTCTGGGTCACGGCTTGATCGGTCCAATCACCCCACGTACCGCGCCATCAGCTCGTCCCAACGCCCCTGCGCCTTGAGCAGGAACTCGATCACTTCCCTCACCGCCCCCTGGCCGCCCGAGCGCCCCGTCACGACGTGCGCCGCAGACAGTGTCTCCGCAACCGCGTTTGCAGGAGCGACCGCCAACCCGACCCGTCGCATCACGGGAATGTCGACCACGTCGTCGCCCACGAACGCCACGTGCTCGGGCGCGGCGCCCGTCTCGGCGAGCAGTGCTTCAAAGCTCTCCAGCTTGTTCCACGAACGCTGCACGAGGTGGTCGATCCGCAACTCCTCGACCCGCCGTTCCAGCGCGGGGCTCCCGCGGCCCGAGATCACAGCCACCTTGTGCCCGGCGCGCCGCCACAACACGATGCCGTGCCCGTCGTGGATGTTGAACCGCTTGGTCTCGCTGCCGTCCGCGCCAAAGTACGCCGTTCCGTCCGTCAGCACGCCGTCGCAGTCCAGCCACAAGTGCGTCACGACGCGCGCGCGAGCTTGAGCCTCTTCGGTGTCGATCCTGAACTCGGTCACGGCGCGAGCATAGCAGACCGGCCGCGCGCGATTCCACGCTCGCCTTCCGGCGCGTTGAAGCCCCGGCGAACGGTCTGCTACATTGCCGGCGTGACTACGAAACACCTCCTGCAAGTTCTCGCCGGCGCGATGCTTGTTGTCGCGTGTGCGGTTACGTTCCCTGCGAGCGCCCAGAACGCAGTCGCGTCGGACGTGACGTTGTCGGGCCAGGTCGTCTGTGCGGCGTGCTGGTCTGAGGCGTACGACCGCAAGACCACGCCGTACGGCTCCAAGGCGGACCTGCAATGCGCGGTGAAATGCAGCGGAAACGGCGTCGCGCGCGCGCTCGCCGTGTGGAGCGGCGACAAGGCGACACTCTATGTCATGGAGCGCGGCGCGTACCCGACGCACGACCCGTCATTTCTTGAGCTCGTGCCGCGGATGGTGACGGTTCGCGGGCCGGTTCGCACCGACGGCGACACGCACTACATCAAGGTGAACGCGCTGAAGTTCGACGACGCCGGCGCCGCGTCGCAGACGGCAGCGCCCGCGCGCATCGGCGACGTGGCGCCCGAGCTCGAGCTGAACGATCTCGCGGGCCAGCCTGCGTCGCTCGCGGATCATCGCGGCAAGGTCGTCGTGCTGAACTTCTGGGCGACGTGGTGCGGACCATGCCGCAAGGAGATGCCGAGTTTTGCGAACCTGCACGGCAGGTACGCGACGCGCGGGGTGGACATCATCGCCGCGTCGGCCGACAGTCCCGAGACGGTGAATCGCGTCGCGCCGTACGTGCAGGCCGAGAAGTTCCCGTTCACCGTGCTCACGGGCGTCACGCCCGAAGACCTTGGCAGATTCGGCTTTCCAGGCGTGCTGCCGTGCACGGTCGTCATCGACCGGCAGGGGAAAATCGTTCAGACGTTCGTCGGCATGATCAACGAGCAGCAACTCTCGTCGCTTCTCGACACGCTGCTCGCCGCCTGACCCACGCGTCCCGCGTGCCATCGATGCGTGTCGCGCTCGAATCGACGGTCATCACGCACGGCCTGCCGCGCCCGAACAACCTCGCGAGCGCCGAGGCGTGCGAGCGAGCCGTCCGCGAATCGGGCGCCGAACCCGCGACGGTTGCGATCGTTGCAGGTCGCCCGACGGTTGGCCTGAGCCACGACCAGCTCGTCGAGCTCGCAACGCGCGACGACGTCGCCAAGGTGAGCCTGCAGAATCTCGGCGCCGTGTGCGCTCGCGGCGCGTGGGGCGCGACGACCGTCGCGGCGACGCTCAGGTTGGCCGTCTCGGCAGGCGTGCGCGTGTTCGCGACGGGAGGGATCGGCGGCGTGCACAGGGGCGCCTCCGAGAGGTTCGACGTGTCGGCGGATCTGGCCGCGCTCGCGATGTGCCCTGTCGTCGTCGTATCGGCAGGCGCCAAGTCGATCCTGGACCTCCCGCGCACGGTGGAAATGCTTGAAACACTTGGGATTCCGGTCGTGGGATACGGGACGGACGAGTTCCCGGCGTTCTATGCGACGGGGAGCGGTCTGCCGGTGACGGTGCGTGTCGAGACGGCGAGTGAAGTGGCTGATATTGCCGCTGCGCACTGGGCGTCGGGTCTGGAATCGGCGGTGCTCGTCGTGGCGCCGTGCCCCGAGTCCGCGGCGATACCGGCCGGGGAGATCGACCCGTGGATCGACGAGGCCCTCGCCGAGGCGTCGCGGAGTGGCATCACCGGCGCACGGCTGACGCCGTTTCTGCTCGCGCGGATTGCGGAGCGGTCAGGAGGGCGAGCGCTCGCCGCGAATCTGGCGCTGCTCGAGAACAATGCGCGCATCGCCGGCGGGATTGCGGTCGCGCTGGGGTGACAGGACAGGCCGCAGATTTGCGCAAATTTGCGCAAATTTTGCAAATCGCCGATTCCCTAAGCGTCCCGCGCCGGTCCGCCGCGCACCACGGCGATCAGATCGTCGATGTCGATCGGTTTGGCCAGCACGCGCTCGACCGCCGCGCTCACTTCCTCGTTGTCGGCATCCGGCGCCGCCGAATCCCCCCACCCCGTCAGCACGAGGATTCGCACGCCTGGATCGATCCGGTGCACGTACCGCGCGACATCCCACCCGTTGACGTCCGGCATTCCCAGATCAGTCACCACCACGTCGAAGTGCGACTTCAGGACCGCAGCGATTGCCTCGCGCCCCGATCCGACGGTCACCACATCCGCCCCGGCGCCGCTGAGCGCGCTCGTCACCATGTCGCGCACGGATTCGTCGTCGTCGACGACGAGCACGCGATGTGTCAGCACGTTCGCGCCCTCTGGGTGCGAGCGCTCGGCCGTAGTCCGCTCGGATCGAAGGTCGGCGGGCAGCCACACGGTGAACACCGTCGCACCCGGCTCACTCTCGATCTCGATCCGCCCGCCGTGCCGGGTGACGATGCCGTAACTCACCGCGAGCCCGAGACCCGAATTCTGCGGTCCCCGCGTCGTGAAGAACGGTTCAAAGATGCGACGGCGCGTCTCGTCGTCGATTCCGTGGCCGGTGTCGCGCACGCGCAGCAGAACCGAGTCACCGTCCCGGTCCGCCGACAGCCGAATGTGACCACCGGCGGGCATCGCGTCGACTGCGTTCATGACGAGGTTCGTGACCACTTCGCGAAGCTCGGCGCCACTGCCGACAACCGCGAGCCCGGGATCGATATCGTCCACCTCGACAAGGATTCGCGCACCGATCGCCTGCGCCTGATCCTTCCACCTCGGCCGCGCCATCTCGACCGACTGTTCGAGAAGATCGCGCACCGGCACGCTCTCGGCCGCGTCCTCGAAACGCACCCGCGTGAAGGTCTGGATCCTCCGGACCGTCTCGGCGCCGTCGCGCGCCGCCCGCTCGATCGCCCCGAGCTGGCGCTCGATCCCGGGCTCCTGCAGGCCGGGCATCCGGCTGAGCAGCTGCACGTGCCCGAGAATCGCCGTCAGCAGGTTGTTGAAGTCGTGCGCGACACCCGCCGACAGCTGACCGAGCGCGCGGAGCTTCTCGCCGAGCACCGCCCGCTCCATCGCCGTGCGCCGTTCGGTCACGTCGCGCGCCGTCGCGACCACTCCGGTTACGCGGTTGCCCTCGACGACGGGCATCAGGTTGCACTCGAGCGTGAGCGGCGTGCCGTCGGGCAGGTTCATCGAGTACTCGATGAACGTGCTCTCGCCGGCGAGCGCCTTTGCAAAGTTGGCCTGCACCACGGCCTGCGACTCGGGCCCGACGAAGTCCCACACGCGCAGGCCCTGCATCCCACCGACCATCATCTCGCCGTACTGCGCTGCGCTCGGATTGCCCCACAGGACCGTTCCCGTGGCGTCGAGCAGCGCGATAGCGTCCGTCATGCTCGACAACACTGTGTCGAGCACGGCCTGGCGGTTCCTGATCTGCGCCTCGGCCGTCCGTACCGCGGTGATGTCGCGTACCACCTGCACCATGCCGGGCCTGCCGTCGCTGACGGCCTCGACGCGATTCAACGTCACCTCGAGGTGAATTCCGAACCGGTGCTTGGCGGACGGCTGCACGATGACGAGCGCGCCCTCGCGCCCGGCGCGACGTTCGATGCACGCGTCGCATGCTGCCGCCTCCTCCGGGCTGTCGTGCATCAGCGTCGTCACCTGCTCTCCGAGCGCCGGCGTGTCGCGGCCGGCCATAGCCCAGAACGCGGCATTTGCCCGGATCACGCGATCGTCCGCGTCGACGAGCGCGACGGCGTCCGCCATCGCGTCGAACGTTCGCTCCCACTCCTCGCGCGTACGGGCAGCGACGTGATACAGCTCGGATTGTCGCAGCGCAACCGCCATCTGTTCGGAAACGCCGCGGACGAGCGCGATCTCCTCAGTCTCCCATGTCCGTGGCTGCGCGTCGCCGACGAAGAGCATCGCCGTCAACACGCCATTGTCGATGATCGGGACCTGTATGCCCGACTTGACTTCGCTGTACCCAACGGTCGACGCGACACTTCCAAAGAACGGCGTCAGTTCGATGTCCTCGAACACGACGGCTTCACCACTTCGAAGCCGGTCGAGCTGCTCGCCCGGCAGCCGGCTGATTTCGAGGACGCTGCCCTCGATCGGAGCGG
>JBGAKX010000077.1:0-21439 GCA_044224215.1 Blastocatellia bacterium | reverse complement strand
CCGTCGGGGCTCGTGCTGCTGCGCGTAACGGGCGGCGCTGCGATCCTGCTTCTCATCGTTCGCATGCGAAATGGCGGCCGCGTTCGCGACTGGCGCGACATCGCGCGACTTGCGTTGTACGGGCTGCTCGGCGTCTCGATCAACCAGCTGCTCTTCATCGAAGGCCTGAGCCGAACGACCGCGATCAACGCGCAGGTGATCGGAACGACCATCCCCGCGTTCACGCTCGGGATCGGCGCGCTGATGGGGATCGATCGAATCACGCCCGTGCGCGCGATCGGGATTCTGCTCGCGGCGTCGGGCGCGATCTTTCTGATCGGACCGGACCGGATCCAGTTCACACCGGACACGACCATCGGAAACTCGATGATCGCGGTGAACTGTCTCTCGTACTCGCTGTACCTCGTGCTCTCAAAGCCGATCCTCAAGCGATACGATTCGCTGACGGTCATTGCGTGGGTCTTTGCATTTGGGACGCTGTTCGTCCTTCCGTTCGGCGGGACGTCGCTCGCGCGGACGGGCGCGCTTGCGACGATGCCGTCGTCCGCGTGGCTCGGTGTTGCATTCATCATCCTTGTGCCGACGGTGGGTTCGTACGTGTTGAATGCGTGGGCGCTCAAGCGAAGCGCGCCGTCCGTCGTGGCGACCTATGTCTACCTGCAGCCGCTGCTGACGGGGTTGCTTGCCGTCCTGATCCATGGCGAGTCGATCGATTCGCGCGCGATACCGAGTGCGGCGCTGATCTTCGCAGGCGTGGCGCTCAGCACGCGCACGGCGCCCGTCATCGAGCCGAGCGAGCTCGAAATCACACGACCGTAGCGAATCCTCCGGCTAGTCGTACTCGTCCTCGACTTCGCCCGGTTTGATCGATCGCAGTTTCTCGTACACCGTTTCGGGCTCGAACCCCCGGCGCAGAAGAAAATCCCGAAGCCGGCGCAGATCGTCGGCGTTTGCGACCGGCCTGGTGCGCGTGCGCTTCTCGATCAGCGCGTCGATCGCGTCTGCCTCGGGCGTCCGTTCAAAGGCCTCGCTCACCGCGGCGTCGATCGCCTCGCGGTCGCGCACGCCGCGCGCGCGAAGCTCGAGGCGCAACAATCGCGCCCCGCTCTTGCCCGCCGCAGCGCGGCGTTCCGCGAATCGCCGCGCAAACGCTTCGTCGTCGATGTAGCCGTAGCGCTTCAGCGCGTCCATCACGTCGTCGACGAGCTCGGGTGCGCTCCATACAGGCCGCGACAGTCTGCGCCGCAGCTCCTGTTCGGTGCGGGCAGAGTGTGCAAGGAGCCCGACCGCGTAGTTGAACAACCGGTCGCGAAGCGCGCGCACGTGGCCATCGCCTCCGAGCAGGCCGGCGATGCGACACTCGGCGACGACGGCGGCGATGATCGCATGGTGCGGCTGTGCCCAGGGCTTTTCGGCGAGACGCATCTCGAGCTCCACGTCCGTGCGCGGCATCGCTTCGATCAGCCGGCGCGCTCGAGTGCGCAGCTTGTCGCGGATCGCCGCCGGGTCGGCGGGCGCAGCGGCGCGCGTGCGTCTGGAGCGCCCGTCTATAGGCCCTCCAGCGCCAGCTTCAGCTTTCCTTCCGTGACGTCGAAATGCGACGCGTGCCATACGGCACGCCCTCCCCGCAGCACGATGACCTGCGGCGTCTCGTGCCGGACGCCGAGCCGCTCCTCGATCGTATCCGACAACGCCCTCGCGTCCTGCACGACGACCATCCCGAACCCGAACGCCGGGTTCGGATGCGCGTCGAGATACCGCGCAACCTGGCTCGAGGCGCGCGAACTGATGGGGCACGCGTTGGAGTACTTGAATATGAGAACGGGACGGTCCTTCGAGGACGCAATCAACTCGTCGAGCTCGGACTCGGAAGCAATCGTATGCAACGCCATGTACACCAGCCTAGCCGCTCGCCGGACGGGGCGTCAATCGGCATCCCATGGTCGATCGCGGCGTTTGCCGAGAGCCGTGTTGACCAGGACACGCCGGCCCGGCGATAATTGTCGAGGTCGTCCCCATCGGCTGCCCAACGAACGTAAAGTACTCATGAGGTTCACTCTATGCGGTTTCCGGCTTCGTGGAAGTCGTTTGCGCTGGCGACGCTTGTAAGCACCCTGGCTACGCCGGCGACGGCGGGCTTTGAGCCCATCCGTGTGATGCACCGCATCGCGAGCGGACCCGTGGCGGCGTATGCCCCGGACAGGGTGATGGTCAGGTATCGCGACACGGCGGCCAAGACCGGGCTCGCACGCGACGCCGTGCGTGCGCGCGTCGGGGCGGGTGTCGCGCGGTCGTACGCGACGATGCCCGACCTCGAAGCGCTCTCTCTGCCCGCCGGCGCTTCGGTCGAAGCGACGATCGCCCAACTCGAACGCGACCCGCGTGTCGAGTACGCGCATCCTGATCACATCTTTTCGACCGATGTCGTTCCGAACGATACACACTTCGATCAGGAGTGGGGTCTGAACAACACGGGCCAGTCGATCGACGGGTATCCGGGCCAGGCCACGGGCGTCGACATCGACGCGCCGGAAGCGTGGGAGCACGGCACGGGGACACCGGACACGATCGTTGCGGACATCGACGAGGGAATCGATTTTACACATCCCGACCTTGCCGAGAACATCTGGACGAACACGGGCGAGGTTCCCGACAACGGCATCGACGACGACGGCAACGGCTTTGTCGACGACATTCACGGTTGGGACTTTCTGCACAACGATGCCACGACGTACGACGGCGCGAACGACCCGACGAACGGCACGGACTTCCACGGTACGCACACGTCCGGAACCATCGGCGCGGTCGGCAACAACGGGCAGGGCGTGACCGGCGTCTGCTGGCACGTGAAGATCATGTCGCTCAAGTTCCTCCAGGGGAGCGGCGAAGAGTCCGACGCGATCTCGTGTATCGACTACATCCTGCTGATGAAGCAGCGCGGTGTGAACGTGCGGGCCATCAACGCGAGTTGGGGCGGACCGAGCGGCTCGCAATCGCTTCGTGACGCCATCGCCCGAGCCGGCGACGCGGACATCCTGTTCTGCGCGTCTGCCGGCAACGGCGGCTCGGACGCTCGTGGAGACAACAACGATCTGTATCCGAGCTTCCCGGCGAGCTTCGACCTGCCGAACATCATCTCGGTCGGTGCGTGGACGCGATACAACCAGGCTGCGACGTTCTCGAATTATGGCGCCGTGACGGTCGACCTGTATGCGCCTGGAGGGCTTGTCGCGTCGACCGGGCCGAACGGCAACTACTACTATGCAAGCGGAACGTCGATGGCGGCGCCGCATGTCACCGGCACCGTGGCGCTGATCGCATCGCTCGTACCGTCGCTTTCGGGCAGCGCGATCAAGGCGCTCATCCTGCAGACTACCGTTCCGGTTCCGTATTCGCCGCCGACGGTGACCGGTGGGCGACTGGATCTGAAATCCGCTGTCGAGGCGGCGCTCGGCGACGACGGCGGCGAAGACCCGCCGCCTCCTCCGCCACCGCCTTCGCCAGTGGCCGCGAGTGCGAAGTTCGTCAACAGCAAGAAGACGTTGTTCGTGTACGGCGACGAACTGACCGCGACGGCGGTGATCGAAGTGAACGGCGTTGCGATGCCCTTCATGAAGTACTCGCCGCAGGATCTGCGCCCGGACGGCAAGTACGATCGCATCGGGGGCAAGGCGCCCGGCCGAACGAACTTCTTCCTGCCAAAACACCAGCAGGTGCTGCTGACGGTGTTCGACCCGGCGACTGGCCAGCGGTCGGCGCCACTGCCGTTCGAGCGTTGAACGCGTATGACTGAGCTGAGCGCGGTAGCGCTCAGCTCAGATACTCGCGCTCCGGCGATCGCACCGTTAGCCGCGCGTGCGCGGTGGCAGTTGATAAGCAGCTGACGTTATTATTCGCCGTTCGACCCATGCACTACCACCTCATCGGAATCTGCGGCACCGCGATGGCGAGCCTTGCGGGACTTCTTCGCGCAAAGGGACATCACGTAACAGGCTCCGACGAGCACGTCTATCCGCCCATGTCGACGATGCTCGCCGACCTCGGAATTCCAGTGCTGACAGGGTATTCGCCCGTGCACCTCGATCCGGTTCCCGACATGGTCGTGGTGGGAAACGCGATTCCGCGCGGGAATGCCGAGGTCGAGCACGTCCTCGACACGCGGATTCCCTACACATCGGCGGCCGCGACCATCAAGGAGGAGTTCATCCGCGGTCACGAGTCCGTCGTCGTCGCGGGAACGCATGGGAAGACGACCACGACGTCGCTGGTCGCGTGGGCGCTTGAATGCGCCGGCATGAATCCCGGGTTTCTGATCGGCGGAATCGCCGAGAACTTCGGCTCGAGCTTCCGATGGACGGACGGCGACGTCTTCTGCATCGAGGGCGACGAGTACGACACGGCCTACTTCGACAAAGGGCCGAAATTCATGCACTACATGCCGGACATCGCGATCCTCAACAACGTCGAGTTCGACCACGCCGACATCTACCGAGATTTCGAGGCAGTAAAGATTGCGTTCCGGCGCTTTGTGAATCTCGTTCCGCGCCGCGGTACGCTCGTCGCTGGCTGGGACTCGCCCGCGGTGCGCGATATTGCGCCACGCGCGCTCTCGCGCATCGAGACGTTCGGTCTCGAAGCCGGCGCGCGCTGGCGGGGCGAGCGAATCTCTGTCGACACGAACGGGATGACTTTCCGCGTGACGGTCGACGGCACGGCGTTCGACGAGTTCCGAACACCGCTCGCTGGCGATTTCAACCTCAGGAACTGTCTCGCGACGATCGTCACAGCCGAGGCGACCGGCGCCGATCGAAATGCGGTGCGTGAATCACTCGCGACGTTCGAGAGCGTCAAGCGTCGCATGCAGGTCCGCGGCGAAGTGCGCGGGGTGCGGGTCATCGACGACTTCGCCCATCACCCGACAGCCGTCCGCGAGACGCTGGCGGCGCTTCGCGAAAAGTATGCGCATGGTCGGTTGATTGCCGTGTACGAACCGAGGTCGCTGACGTCGCGCCAGCGCGTCTTCCAGAAGGAGTACGAATCGGCGTTCGACGCGGCCGACATCGTCGTGATCGCAAAGCTCTTCGAGCCTGAGCGGTTCGCGCCGGAGGCTCGGTTGTCGCCCACCGAGCTTGTCGACGCGATTGGCGCCCGAGGCCCCGAGGCGTGCCATATCGAGGACGTCGCGGAGATTGTGGACTTTCTCGCTTCCCGGCTCGAGACGGGCGACACGGTTGCCATCATGTCCAACGGCGGCTTCGACCAGATCCACGAGAAGTTGCTCGCAGCGCTCGGCCGCTAGGGCGGGCTCCGCGGCACGGTGCGAAGATGTCATTGCTCCCCGAGCGGTTTGCCGAAGTAGCGGTCCCGCTCAACGTCCGCAACACCTATACCTACCGCCTGCCGCCTCTGCTCGCGGATCGTGCGGCGGCCGGTTGCAGGGTGCTCGTCGCGCTGCGGAACAAGATCGTCACCGGGTACATCGTCGCCATCCACGACGAGCCTGGCGAGGGGCTCGCGAACACAGCCATCAAGGACATCGAAGAGCTCGTCGACGAGCAGCCGATCGTCACGGCCGAGATACTCCGGCTCACGCAGTGGATCGCCGACTACTACTACGCGCCGTGGGGCGAGTGTCTGAAGGCGGCGCTTCCAGCGGGGCTTGCCGCATCGAGCGAGCCCTGGGTTGCGATCACGGCCGACGGGCGAATCGCGCTCGAGACGGCGACCGAACGACGACGCGATACCGCGGTGATGAAGGCGCTCGCGCAGCTCGCGGCGGAAGGCGCGGCGCGCGCTCGCGACCTCGCAGGCACGCCGGCGCGCGGGAATGCGATCGCGCGCGAGCTCGAACGGAAGGGACTGGTTCGTGTCGAGCACCGTGTCGGCGACGAGCGCGTCCAGCCGAAACGCCGCAACATTGTAAGGCTTGTCGCGGGCGCCGATGTAGATGCAAAGGTGACGGATGCGCAACGCCGGCTCATGGCCGAGCTGGAGCGACAGGGCGGCGCTGTGCCGCTTGCGGTGTTACTTGAGAGCTCGAACGTGAGCCCTTCGGTGGTGCGTACGCTCGAGAAACGCGGGGCGATCACCGTGAGGGCCGAGGAGGTGCGGCGCGATCCCATGGCTGCGGTCACGATACCGGCGGCGGATGAGTTCGTCGCGTCCGACGAGCAGGCAGTCGCGCTCGAGCAGATCGTCGCGGCGGTCGGCGGCGACGCGTTCCACGCCTTTCTGCTGCACGGCGTGACGGGAAGCGGAAAGACCGAGGTCTACATCCGTGCGATGCGCGCCGCGCTCGAACGCGGGCGCACGGCTCTGATGCTCGTTCCGGAGATCAACCTGACGCCCGTCTTCTCGCGGCGGCTGGTCGCGAGTTTTGGCGAGGCCGTCGCGATTCTCCACTCAAACCTCTCGGACGGTGAGCGGCTCGACGAGTGGCGCCGCATCCGCCGCGGCGAGGCGCGTGTCGTCATCGGAACACGGTCGGCCGTATTCGCGCCGCTCGAGAACATCGGGCTCGTCGTCGTCGACGAAGAGCACGAAGCGTCCTACAAACAGGATTCGACGCCGCGATACAGCGGCCGCGACACGGCCGTGTATCGCGCGCGCGAAGCCGGCGCGGTCGTGGTGCTGGGCAGCGCCACACCGTCGCTCGAGACCTATCACAACGCCCACACGGGAAAGTACACGTACCTGAGGCTCGCACGTCGCATCGGCGACAGGCCGCTCGCGTCGGTCGACATCATCGACATGCGCGAGGTCTTCAAGCTCGAGGGCAAGCAGCAGACGTTTGCGCCGGCGCTGCTCGATGGCATTACGGCCGCGCATTCCCGCGGCGAGCAATCGATCGTGATGCTCAACCGTCGCGGGTTCTCGGCGTTTCTGCTGTGCCGCAGCTGTGGCTACGCGGTCCGGTGCCCGAACTGCGACGTGACGCTCACGTACCACAAGGCCCAGTCGCGGCTCGTGTGCCACTACTGCAATCACCAGGCTGGTGTGCCGGATCAGTGTCCGCAGTGCTCCGGCTCGTTCATCTTCTATGTCGGCGAAGGAACCGAGCAGCTCGAAGCAAAGCTCCACGAGTTGTTCCCCGCGTATCGCATCGCGCGTCTCGACCGCGATACGGCCCAGCGACGCGGCGCATACGAGCGCATCCTCTCGGAGTTCGCTGCGGGCGAGATCGACGTCCTCGTCGGAACGCAGATGATCGCCAAGGGCCACGACTATCCGAACGTCACGCTCGTCGGCGTGGTTTCGGTGGACGCAGGCCTCGCCTTGCCGGACTTCCGGTCGTCGGAGAGGACGTTTCAGCTGCTCACCCAGGTTGCGGGTCGAGCGGGCCGCGGCGACGCGCCGGGCCTGGTGATGATCCAGACGTACCATCCCGAGAACTATGCGATCACGTTTGCGAGGGACCAGGACTACGAAGGGTTCTACGAGCGCGAGATCCGGTTCCGGCAGGCGATGAGCTATCCGCCGTTCACGACGTTGATCAACTGCCTCGTGCAGGACGAGGACCTTTCGAAGGCCAAGTCGTATGCGTCAGAGCTTGCGCGCGCGCTCGCGGCCGTGCGCGGCGATCGCGCGATGCGCGTGCTGGGGCCCGCGCCGGCGCCGCTGGCGCGTTTGAAGAACCGCCATCGGTGGCAGGTGCTGATCAAGGCCCGGTCGCGTCCGGAGGCGCGCGACGCGCTCAACCTGGCGCTTGCGCGCGTCGACGCAGCAAAGGTGCCGCTGCGCGCGATCACGGTCGAGGTCGATCCAGTGTCGCTGATGTGACATGAACGCAGAGCCAATCGCGTGAGCGATCGGGGTAAGCCCACGATGCGCGCAGCGTAGAGCGTCCCCGATCCCTGACGGGATCGGCTCTGTGTTCAGCCTACTGAGCCACCAGCTCCTGCGCGGGCGCCGGTGTCGCCTCCTGCGCCTGGCGCATCTTCTCGCGCCATTCGGGGCGTACCGTTTCGAGCAGCTGATCGCGCGTCATCCGCTCGATCGGCTTGCCCTCGTAGAGCTTTCCGGTGCGATGCATCCACGACTCGGGAATCGTCTTGGAGAACTGCATCAGCGGCCACGTAAAGTTCGGGCCGTTGACCCTGCGAAGCCGTGTCGCCCACACGACGAGCGATCCGAGTCCGAACGACACCTTGCCCCACGTCGACTGGATGCCGATGCTCGAGGCAAGCCGCCACGCCTTCATGATCACCTGCCACTGCAGCTTGCTCAGCTGCATCGTCTCCTGGACACCGACCGCCTTCTCCATCCGCGTGTCCTTGAGCGGCGTAAAGATCGAGGGCACCCACATGCAGTAGAGGCCGCGGCGCTCCGCTTCGTAAAGCATGTCGAGCGTCGCCATCGAATCCTCGTCCGTCTCGTCGGGCGAGCCGACGATGAGCGTGCACACGGGGAACCAGTTGTTCTTGTTGAGCACCTCGAGACCTTCGAGGACGACGTGCGGCCAGTACTTCACGTCGAACGGCAGGGCCTTGCCGGCCATGATCTTTCGCGCGATCTTCACCGAGCCCGTTTCGATTCCGATGAGCGGCGCAAGCGCCTTGCCCTCCGGATGGGTGCTGACTGCCTTCAGGTGGATCGGGCTCTTCTCGAGAAGAATGTCGCTGAGGTCCTTTATCAGGTCAGGGTCGACGAGCGCCGGCGCCATCGTGCTGTGCGACAGCGTGACGTGCTTCACGCCAGGCGTGTCGGCGATCGTCTGGTAGAGATCGACCATCTCCGCCCGGTTCGGCACGAAGAACGGGAGCCCTGCCTCGTCCGAGCGCCACACGAACATGTCTTCGGTCGCAAGCGACACCTGCGTGTTGCCGTCGGCAACATTCGCATGGACCGCCTTCATGATCTCTTCCTTGGGGAACGAGATCCGCGGATTGAGATCGGGAAGACAGAAGCTGCATCGACGGCCGCAGCCCGTCGTCATCTCGATGACGCCGAACGACGTGCGCGTCTCGGGCACGATCATCTCGGTGACGCTCATCGGATGGTGCGCGTCGACGTGGCGCGGAAGGTCCTTGCCTTCGAGCGCCTGATGGAACACGTTGATCGCGTCCTTTGCCTCGGCGCGGCCGCTGACGACGCAGTCGATTCCGAACTGTTCGTGCGTTTCGGTCTCGCCGATCTGCCACGCGCCCGAGCCGCCGAGAATCACCTTGAAGTTGTCGCGATTCGGATGGTTCTTGATCTTCTCGAACATCTTCCTCGCGTACAGCGAGTTGACGGGCTCCTTCGAACTTCCGAAGATCGACGCATAGACACCGGCAGCGAACGTCGTGCCGAGTGGATTGTGCGTGGAGATGCCGACGGCGCGGGTCTCGGGCCCAAGGAACTGATCCAGCTGGTCCGGATAGCAGACGACGACGTTGTCACGGCCGAACTCGCGCGCGAGCACTTCCTCGACGACGCGGAGACCAGCCGGCGCGGTTCCCGCGGACCCGTCCGCGTGGACCGGAACGTCACGCCAGCTCGGATACTTCTTGTCGATGACCCATTCCATCCATTGCGGAATCGAGGCAAGCGACATCTGAATAAAGAAGCCGGCGTGATCAATACTCTCAGTGAGCGGAGCCGTTAGAACAACGGGCTTCCCTCGAGCCGCGGACATAGGCACTCTCCTTGGATTGGGCTCCAGAGAGAGTACACCATCGGCCCCTTTTGCGCTTGTGAATCTCAACGCGCAAAGGCAGGTCGACGTGGCGCGCGTTAGGCGCCGGCTACTTGAGGGCCGGATCGATTATGCGTGACAGCTGGCCGACCATGTCGGCGTCGCGATCAAATCCGCCGATCGGCTGACCGGCCATCGCGGCGTTCGAATCGAGCACGACGATGGTCGGGAGCTGCGGCCGGCGGCTGCCGCTTACCGTGCGCAATACCGCCCCGTTCGGGTCGCGAAGCACCTGCCCGCGAAACCCGTTCGACGCTGCAAATCCAGTCAGTTGCGCGTCGCTCGTGGCGTCGGGATCAAGGCTCACCCAGTAGACGACGACTCCCCGCGCGGCGTATTTGGCCGCGACTCGCTGAAGCACGGGAAGCTCCTCAGGGCTCTGCGGATCGACGAGACCGCCAAACAGGAGCACCGTGACGTGTCCGCGCAGCTGCTCGACAGGAACCGCCTGACCGTTCGTGTCGCGCAGCGAGCCCGTGAGGCTTTGTGCGGTAGCACACATTGGAGCAAGCACTGCAACAAGTGCCACGGTGAGAAGTCGATGTCGCAATGTTGTCATTCCATCTCCCTTGTCCGGCGCGGGTACGATGCGCGGGTCCGGCGCCGGGTTGCGGGCGCAACCACCTACATTTTCAAGGTTTTCCGGCCGCCTTTGAAGGAAAGTACGGCGTGATCGGTCCGGTCTTGTGGCATGAAATACAGTCCGTCGCCGCATTCACCGCGATCGACTGCCCCGCGCCGTCGTAGCTTGCATACCCCCAGCCGCCCGTCTCCGCGTACCGATCAGGGTCCTGGACGAGCAGGTTGACACGCCGCAACTCGCCTGGCTGGAACAACATGGGCCCGGTCTGGGTGTCGTATACGAACTGCGCAAACTTCACGCCGCGGTCCGCCGTCTTGCCTTCTTCGAGAAGCCGCGCCGCGAACGGGTTTGCGGCGACGACCTGGAATCCGGGAAACGGCTCGCCGGGCTGCCCTGTCACACGCGTGGAAACGAATGCCCATCGCCGAGGGTTCTTTGGGAACGTCAGGTCGGTGTTGATCTGGCGCTCGGGCTCGAGATCGACGATCTCCTGAGCCTCCTGCCGGGGCGTGCACCCGGCAACACAAAAGAGAAGAACGCAGACGAACGCAGACAGACGCAGTGGATATCTGCGTGTGTCTGCGTCCACCTGCGGCTCCTTACTCGTCAGCGACTTCTGCCGCCGCCGCCGGTGTCTCGGCGTGCTGCGGATAGAGTGCCGGATCCGGCTGCAGGCTGACCTGGCGATAGAACTCCATGCCGGTGCCAGCCGGGATCAGCCGGCCCATGATGACGTTCTCCTTCAGGCCGCGCAGGTAGTCGATACGGCCCGAGATCGCGGCCTCGGTGAGAACGCGCGTCGTCTCCTGGAACGATGCCGCCGAGATGAACGAATCGGTCGACAACGACGCCTTGGTGATTCCGAGCAGAAGCGGCTCGGCCTCGGCTGGCGAACCGTCCGCCTCGCGCGCCCGGTCGTTGGCATCGTGGAAGACGAATCGGTCGACCTGTTCGTCGAGCAGGAAGTCGGTGTCGCCAACCTCCTTCACGCGAACCCAACGCAGCATCTGGCGAACGATCACCTCGATGTGCTTGTCGTTGATGTTGACGCCCTGGAGGCGATAGACCTCCTGGATCTCGTTCGTCAGGTACCGCTGCAGCGCCTCGACACCCTTGACGGCCAGAATGTCGTGCGGGTTGAGCGGTCCGTCCATGAGCGGCTCGCCCGCGCGAACCATGTCGCCTTCCTGGACGTTTACGTGAACGCCGCGCGGGATCGAGTACTCGCGCGTCTCGCCGTCGTCCGCGACGACCGCGATCTTGCGCTGACCCTTCGCGATACCGCCGAACTTCACGCGTCCGTCGATCTCGCTCATCACCGCCGGCTCCTTGGGTCGCCGTGCTTCGAACAGCTCGACGACACGCGGCAGACCGCCCGTGATGTCCTTGGTCTTGGTCGTTTCACGCGGGATCTTGGCGATGATGTCGCCCGGAGCAACGCGGACGCGCTCCTGCTCCATCTCGAGAATCGTCGCGGTCTGACCCTTGTGCTTCTTCTTCCACTCGTCGTAGTCGGAGACAAGCAGGTTGGCACGGACGGGCATCTGATAGGTCTTGAGGACCTTGCCCTTGTCGTCCTTGATCTCGATACGCGGCTGGCGCTTCTCGTCGGGCGAGTCGATGACGACGAGATGCGAGAAGCCGGTCACTTCGTCGACCTGCTCGTGCACCGTGGCGCCGTCGATCAGGTCCTTGAAGTGAACGGTTCCGTTGACCTCGGTCAGGATCGCAAACGTGAACGGGTCCCACTCGGCCAGGGTCTGGCCCTGCTCGACGTGCTGCCCGTCCTCGACCTTCAGAACCGCGCCGTACACCATCGAGTAGCGCGCAACCTCGCGGCCGCGATCGTCGACGAGCAGAATCGCTCCCTGACGGTTCATGGCGACGAGTTTGCCCTCGCGATTCCGCACCGTGTTGAGATCGGCGAACGTCACCTTTCCGCTCACGCGCGCCTCGTGCGAGGTCTGCTGATCCTGCATCTGCGAGATGCCGCCGATGTGGAACGTCCGCATCGTGAGCTGCGTGCCGGGCTCGCCGATCGACTGGGCGGCAATGACGCCGACCGCCTCGCCCATCTCGACCATCCGGCCCGTGGCGAGGTTGCGGCCATAGCACCGGATGCACACGCCGCGTCGCGACTCGCACGTCAGCACCGATCGGATCTTCACCCGGTCGATACCGCCCGCCGACTGGATCTCGTTGGCGAGATCCTCGGTGATCTCGGTGTTGCTGTTGACGATGATCTGGTTCGTGATCGGATCGCGCACCTCGTCGAGCGAGACGCGGCCGATGATGCGCTCACGGAGCGCCTCGATCTCCTCACCGCCTTCGATGATCGGCTCGCCCAGATTCCGCGGATCGTTCCGCAGTCGTCCTCAGAGATGATGACGTCCTGTGCAACGTCCACAAGACGGCGCGTCAGGTAGCCCGAGTCGGCCGTCTTCAGTGCCGTGTCGGCGAGACCCTTGCGCGCGCCGTGCGTCGAGATGAAGTACTGCAGCACGTTCAGGCCTTCGCGGAAGTTCGCCCGGATGGGCGTCTCGATGATCTCGCCCGAGGGCTTGGCCATCAGACCGCGCATGCCGGCAAGCTGGCGAATCTGCTGTTTGGAGCCGCGAGCGCCGGAATCGGCCATGACGAGGATCGGATTCAGTTCGCCCGAATCGCCCTCGACGCGGTCCATCTCCTTGAACATCGCCTTGGCAACGGCTTCGGTCGCCTCGGACCAGATGTTGACGACCTTGTTGTAGCGCTCGCCGTTGGTGATGACGCCTTCCTGGTACTGTTTCTCGACCTCGACGACCTCGTCCTCTGCGGACTTGAGGATGTCGGGCTTGCTGGGCGGCGTGACCAGGTCGTCGATACCGATCGACAGACCAGCCTTTGTCGCGTACAGGAACCCGAGCGCCTTCAGCTTGTCGAGAATCTTGACCGTCTCGTTGTGGCCGAGGCGAAGGTGGCAGAACGACACGAGGTTCGTCAGCCCCTTCTTTTTCATCGTGCCGTTGATGAACGGCAGGCCTTCGGGCAGCGAGTCGTTGAAGATCACGCGGCCGACCGTTGTGCTCAGCAGGTGACGCTCGACGTTGCGCTGCGTGGCGTGGATCAGATCCTGATCGTCGCGCTCCTGCGTCAGGTCGATCAGTCCGCCCTTGAAGAGCATCTTGATCTCGGTCTGCGTCGTGACGATCCCGTGATCGAGCGCGAGCATGACCTCTTCGGGCGACGAGAAGACACGGCCCTCGCCCTTCGTCTGAGACCGCGGACGCGTCAGGTAGTAGCACCCCAGGACGATGTCCTGCGTGGGAACGGCGATCGGCTGGCCGTGCGCCGGGCTCAGAATGTTGTTCGACGACAGCATCAGGACTGCCGCCTCGATCTGCGCCTCAGGCGACAGCGGAATGTGAACCGCCATCTGGTCGCCGTCAAAGTCGGCGTTGAACGCCGTGCAGACGAGCGGATGGATCTTGATGGCCTTGCCTTCGACGAGTACGGGCTCGAATGCCTGGATGCCGAGGCGATGGAGCGTCGGAGCGCGGTTCAGCAGCACCGGATGCTCGCGAATGACCTCCTCGAGGATGTCCCAGACCACCGGCTCCTGCCGCTCGACCATCTCCTTCGCCTGCTTGATCGTCGCAGCGTAGTTCTGCTTCTCGAGCTGGTTGTAGATGAACGGCTTGAACAGCTCGAGCGCCATCTTCTTGGGCAGGCCGCACTGGTGCAGCTTGAGCTCGGGACCGACGACGATCACCGAACGGCCCGAGTAGTCGACGCGCTTGCCGAGCAGGTTCTGACGGAACCGGCCCTGCTTGCCCTTGAGCGTGTCCGAGAGCGACTTGAGCGGACGGTTGTTCGCACCGCGGAGGATGCGGCCGCGCCGGCCGTTGTCGAACAACGCGTCGACGGCCTCCTGCAGCATGCGCTTCTCGTTGCGGACGATGACCTCTGGCGCCTTCAGGTCGATCAGCTTGGACAGACGGTTGTTGCGGTTGATCACGCGGCGGTACAGATCGTTGAGATCAGACGTCGCGAACCGGCCGCCGTCGAGCGGCACCAGCGGGCGCAGCTCGGGCGGAATGACCGGGATGACGTCGAGGATCATCCACTCCGGACGATTCCCTGACTTGCGGAACGCCTCGACGACCTTCAGACGCTTGGCGTACTTCAGCCGCTTCTGAAGACTCGTTTCGGTCTTCATCTGGTTGCGCAGCTGGTCTGCGAGCTGGTCGATCGGGATCTTCTGGAGGAGCTCCTTGATCGCCTCGGCGCCCATCTTGGACAGGAACCGGCCGGGGAACTCCTGCACGAGCTGCCGGTACCGGTCGTCCGAGATCAGCTCCTTCTCCTTGAGGTTCGGCACGTCACCCGGATCGATGACGATGTACGACTCAAAGTAGAGCACCTTCTCGAGCTCGCGCAGCGGAATGTCGAGCAGGTGGCCGATGCGCGACGGGAGTCCCTTGAAGAACCACACGTGCGAGCAGGGGCTCGCAAGCTTGATGTGTCCCAGGCGCTCGCGCCGGACCTTGGACTGGGTCACCTCGACGCCGCACTTGTCGCAGATGACGCCGCGGTGCTTCATGCGCTTGTACTTGCCGCACAGGCACTCCCAATCGGTCACGGGTCCAAAGATCTTTGCGCAGAACAGGCCGTCGCGCTCGGGCTTGAAGGTTCGGTAGTTGATCGTTTCCGGCTTGGTCACTTCGCCGTGCGACCACGAGAGGATCTTCTCCGGCGACGCGAGCGAAATACGAATCGCCTCGAAATCCGGCGCCAGACTCGTCTTCTCCAGTGTTCTAAACATCTTGCTTCGATCTCCTCTGCAGCAGCGCCAAAATCAGGGGCGCCGCTCATGACTCAACGGCCTATTGCCTACTCCTCGTCCTGTCGCATCAGCTCGACGTCAAGACAGAGCGACTGCAGCTCGCGGATGAGCACGTTGAACGACTCGGGCACGCCCGGGTCGAAATCGGCCTCGCCCTTGACGATCGCTTCGTAGATCTTGGAGCGCCCGGCCACGTCGTCAGACTTGGCGGTGAGCAACTCCTGCAGGATGTGCGCGGCGCCGTATGCCTCGAGCGCCCACACCTCCATTTCTCCAAAACGCTGTCCGCCGAACTGCGCCTTGCCGCCGAGCGGCTGCTGCGTAATCAGCGAGTACGGTCCGATCGAGCGTGCGTGGATCTTGTCGTCGACGAGATGTGACAGCTTGAGCATGTAGATGTACCCAACCGTCACGCGCTGCTCGAACGGCTCGCCCGTCATGCCGTCAAAGAGAATCGTCTTTCCGGACGTGTCGATCATCCGCGGAAGTCCGACGCCCTCGCGGGCGTCGCCCGCCTTCTCGATCATCTCCTTGATCTCGGCCTCGAGCGCGCCGTCGAACACGGGAGTTGCAAAGTGCAACCCGAGCGCCGCCGCTGCCCAGCCGAGATGCGTCTCGAGGATCTGTCCGACGTTCATTCGCGACGGCACGCCAAGCGGGTTGAGAACGATCTCGACCGGCGTTCCGTCGGGCATGTACGGCATGTCCTCCTCGGGGAGGATTCGCGCGATGACGCCCTTGTTCCCGTGGCGGCCAGCCATCTTGTCGCCCACGGACAACTTGCGCTTCATCGCGATGAAGACCTTCACCATCTTGATGACGCCCGGAGGCAGTTCATCGCCGCGTCGAAGCTTCTCGACCTTCTCTTCGTGCAGCTGCTGAAGAATGCCGATCGCACGGTCCGTTCGCTGTTCGAGCTCGCGGATCTGCGTCGGCGCGTCGAGCTTGGCGCTCGCCACCTCGACCTTCTTGAGCGCGGCAAAGTCGAGCTCGAGCAACGCGTCGCGCGTGAGCACGTTGCCCTTCTCGAGCACCGTGCGACGGTTGTAGACGAGGTCCTTGGCCAGTTTCTGGCCGTCGAGCATGTCGTAGATGTGCTTGTTCCGCTCCTCCTCGAGAATCCGAACCTCGTCGTTGAGGTTCTTGAGGAGCCGGTCCTCTTCGGCGTGCTCGATGGCGAGCGATCGCGAGTCCTTGTCCGCGCCCTTGCGGGTGAAGACCTTGACGTCGACCACCGTGCCGTCGATGCCGGGAGGGCACGTCAGCGATGCGTCGCGCACGTCGCCGGCCTTCTCGCCGAAGATCGCGCGCAGCAGTTTCTCTTCGGCCGTCAGCTGGGTTTCGCCCTTCGGCGTCACCTTGCCGACCAGGATCGAACCGGGCTTGACGGTCGCGCCGATCCGGATGATGCCCGAATCGTCGAGATCGCGGAGCGCGGATTCCGACACGTTCGGAATGTCGCGCGTGATCTCCTCGGGCCCGAGCTTGGTGTCGCGGGCCTCGATCTCGAGCTCCTCGATGTGAATCGACGTGAAGCTGTCTTCGCGGACGAGCTTCTCGGAGACGAGAATCGCGTCCTCAAAGTTGTAGCCGCGCCACGGCATGA
The DNA here is from genome assembly GCA_044224215.1 of Blastocatellia bacterium. GTDB lineage: Bacteria > Acidobacteriota > Blastocatellia > UBA7656 > JADIYM01 > DAOMFM01. Next base: position 4,749 of record JBGAKX010000077.1, on the reverse strand, counting down.
AGGCGACGAGCACGTTCCGACCGAGTGCGAGCTCGCCCTGGTCCGTGCACGGTCCGTCCGCAATGACGTCGCCCTTGCGGACGCGCTGGCTCACGCGAACGATCGGCTTCTGGTTGATGCACGTGTTCTGGTTGGACCGTTTGAACTTGGTCAGCTTGTAGATGTCCGTCGCGACCTCGCGCGACAGCGTTGCCGAGCCCCGGTTGTCGGCGCGAATGATGATGCGCTCCGAGTCGACCGTGTCGACGACACCGTCGCGTTTTGCGACGACGACGGCGCCCGAATCCTGCGCGGTCACCTTCTCCATGCCGGTGCCGATGCGCGGCGCTTCGGCGCGGAGCAGCGGAACCGCCTGGCGCTGCATGTTCGAACCCATCAGCGCGCGGTTCGCGTCGTCGTTCTCGAGGAACGGGATCAGCGACGCGGCGACCGAGACGAGCTGCCCAGGACTGACGTCGACGTATTCGATCGACTCGCGCGGCGCGAGCTTGAACTCGCCCGCGTGACGCGAGTTGACACGCTCGTTGACGATCTTGCCCTGCTTGTCGAGCAGGATGTTCGCCTGTCCGATCGTGTGCTTGTCCTCTTCCCACGCCGACAGATAGAACGGATACGGCTCGAACTCGGCGTGCGTCTCGCTTGCGCCGAGCTTCTTGTTGGCCTTCTCGATGTCGGCCACGGGAATGTGCGATCCGACCGTCAGGTCCGTGTCGCCGGCCGACAGCACACGCGCGTAGTCGACGACGCGGTTGCTGTCCACCTTGCGGTACGGTGATTCGATGAACCCGAACTGGTTGATGCGCGCAAAGCACGACAGTGACGAGATGAGGCCGATGTTCGGGCCTTCAGGCGTCTCGATCGGGCAGATGCGGCCGTAGTGCGTCGGGTGCACGTCGCGCACCTCGAATCCCGCGCGCTCGCGAGACAGACCGCCCGGTCCAAGCGCCGACAGGCGGCGCTTGTGGGTGATCTCGGACAGCGGGTTCGTCTGGTCCATGAACTGCGACAGCTGGCTCGATCCGAAGAACTCGCGCACGGCGGCCGTGACGGGCTTCGCGTTGATCAGGTCGCGAGGCATCGCCGTCTGCATCTCCTGATGGATCGACATCTTCTCCTTGATCGCGCGCTCCATTCGGACGAGGCCGATGCGGAACTGGTTCTCGAGGAGTTCGCCGACCGCACGGACGCGGCGGTTGCCCAGATGGTCGATGTCGTCCGAATCGCCGATGCCCTTCCGCATCGACAGCACGTACCGGATGACGTCATAGAAATCGCGCGGCGTCAGGATCTGCTCGTCGATGCGATGCATCTCCGGATAGCCCATCTTGATGTTGAACTTCAGCCGGCCGACGCGCGAGAAGTCGAACTTGCGCTCGTCAAAGAACATGCCGCGGAACAGGTTCCACGCGGTCATGATCGTCGGCGGGTCGCCCGGACGCATCTTGCGGTAGATCTCGAGAATCGCGTTCGAAGGCTCCTTGATGGAATCCTTCTTGAGCGTCTGGCTCAGGATCACGCCGACGTCATCGCGCTCGGGGAAGAAGACCGCGAAGTGCTTCACGTCGCCTGCCGTGAGCGCCGAGATCGTCTTGGCGTCGACTTCGGTGTTCGCCTCGGCGAGGATCTCGCCCTCGTCCGTCACGACGTCCGCCGAGAAGTACGCTCCGTCGAGATCCGACACGTCGATCTCGATCTCCTTGACCTTGGCCTTCTCGAGGAGGTCGATGTCGCGCTTTGTCAGCTTCTTGCCGGCCTTGACGACCGTGTCGCCGCCTCGGTCCTTCAGATCTTCGGAGGGCTTCAGGCCCGCGATGGCGGGACCGACGCCGATCAGCATCCGGCCGCTCTTCAGGTGGATCGACTGCAGCTGGTAGAACGTCCCAAGCAGGTCGCTGTCCACGTACTGGGCGCGCTTGATCGCGTCCTCGAGCTCGGAGTCCGAGTTGATGCGCTCGAAGTCGAGCTTCTCGATCAGCCCGAGCGCGCGCAGGAAGACCGTCGCAAGGAACTTGCGCTTGCGGTCGATGCGCACGTAGAGCAGGTTCTTGGCGTCGTATTCGAATTCGACCCACGAGCCGCGGTACGGAATGATCTTGGCGAGGAAGTACGTGTTGTTGTTCGCCTTCTCGAAGAAGACGCCCGGGCTGCGGTGCAGCTGGCTGACAATGACGCGCTCCGTGCCGTTAATGATGAACGTGCCGTTGTCCGTCATCAGCGGAATGTCGCCAAAGTAGACCTCTTCTTCCTTGATGTCGCGAATGGAGCGCTGACCGGTCTCTTCGTCCTCGTCCCACACGGTCAGACGGATCTTGACGTGCAGCGGAACGGCGAACGTCATGCCGCGTTCCTGGCACTCGTCGACTTCGTACTTGTGCTTCAGCGTGACGGGCTCGCCGCACACGTCGCACAGGTTGATGACGTTCTTGTTGAGCGTGCCGCACTCGGGGCAGAGGACGTCATCGCCCGACAGCGGGTCGACGCGAATGACCGACGCGCAGCTGCGGCAGTTCGAGCGCAGGTGGTGGAGCCCCTCGAGGTTTCCGCACTTGCACTGCCACGACCCGATTCTGTACTCGACGAAGTCGAGCTGCGACGTTCCCCTGAAATCCGTGATCGGAAAGACCGACTGGAACACGGCCTGCAGACCGGCAAGATCACGCTCCGCCGTGAGGAGATCCATCTGCAGGAACCGGTTGTACGACTGGCGCTGCACTTCGATCAGGTTCGGAATGCGAACCGTCGTATTGATCCGGGAGAAGTCGTGGCGCATGCGGCCGCCACCATCTGCTATCTGCGTAGACATTCTTCTGTCGCTCCAGGTTGAAGAGGAGGTATCGGGGACGAGGTGTCGGCAACGATGGCGCGCAGGGAGACGCCTCTTGCGTCTCGACCCGGAGCCCCGTTTCGCGGCACTCGCTTTCCCTCACTCGGTACTCAGGTACTCAGCCCAATAAACTCACCAAACATTCACTCTGCCTGCCGTGCAGCGACACCGAGGGGCGCGCTTCCGTACCGGCCGACGCAAAACGGGGTTTCATAGGTTCGCGATGGCATTGAGGCACGAGCAAGACCGCCCCTCGATGTGGCTCCACGCAGGGCCCGGGATCAGGGCGCGACAAAACGACCGTCTGGAGAGACACCTCCAGCGGCCGCGTGTCTGCGCGCTTCGTTGGCTGGGTCGTTCGAATCTTTACCCGCCCTAACCCCATTGTCCGCACATCAGGCTACACCCGGGGTGCGGAGTTGTAAAGGATGGGGGACGGGACCGGGAGAAGTCGGCTCGAAGGGGACGCGCCCCAACGATCCGACTCCTCCCGGCCCGAAACCCCGAAATACTACTTGAGCTCGACCGTCGCGCCGGCTTCGGCCAGCTTGGCCTTCATCGCCTCGGCTTCCGCCTTGGCAACGCCCTCCTTGAGCGGCTTGGGAGCCGCCTCAACGAGGTCCTTGGCTTCCTTCAGCCCGAGACCGGTGAGTTCGCGCACGACCTTGATGATCCCGATCTTCTTCGCCGCATCAAAGCCGGCGAGAATCACGTCGAACTCGTCCTTCTCCTCGACCGGGGCCGCGGCGACGGCCGCTCCCGGTGCCGCAGCGACGGCTGCCGCCGCTGCCGAGACGCCGAACGCCTCTTCCATCATCTTGACGAGCTCGGCTGCCTCGAGCAGCGTCAGTTCCTTGATCTGGTCCAGGATGCCCTGGAGCTTTGCCGTATCAGCCATTGCTAGGTCACTCCTTCAACGCGCATCAGCGCTTCCGTAATAAAGTAATCAAAAATTCGAACCCGACACGCCGGCACTCCGGCGAACGGTTGCCAGTCGCTACTCTTTGGCCTTTGCCTCGTTGACAACGATCGCCAGGTTGCGAGCAACTCCGGACGTGACGACGGCGAGCCGCTGCGCGCCCGAATTGAGCAGGAACATCATCTTGGAGATGAGCTCCTCCTTGGACGGCATGGTCGCCAGTTTCTCGATGTCGGCCACGTCGATGACGCGACCGTCCACAATGCCAGCCTTGAAGACGAACTTCGCATGGTTCTTTGCAAAGTCGGTCAGCACCTTGGCTGTCTGAACGGGATCGTCGGGCGTCGTCGCGATCGCCGTGGTGCCGACGAACTTGTCGCGCACGGGCTCGAGCGACGTGCCCTCAACCGCCAGTCGGGCCAGCGTGTTCTTGACCACGCGATAGGTGATCTTTGCCTTTGCAACAAGCTCGCGCAACTCGGCGTCCTCGCCCACCGTCAACCCCTTGAAGTCGACAAGGTAGGCAGTCGAAACGCCCGTGAAATCCTCTTTGAGCTTCTGCAGATCCGTAATCTTCTGGTTGCGTGTCTTCACGAAAATTCTCCTCGCTAGACGGCCGTCAGCTCGAGCTTGATGCCGGGGCCCATCGTCGTTCCGACGACGGCGCTCTTCACATACTTGCCCTTGGCCGCGGACGGCTTGGCCTTCAAGACCGCATCGATCAAGACCTGCGCGTTCTCGATCAGCTTGTCCTTTTCGAACGAAACCTTGCCGACGCCGCAGTGGATGACGCCGGTCTTGTCGACGCGATACTCGACCTTGCCTGCCTTTGTCTCCTCGACCGCCTTGGCAACGTCGAACGTCACCGTGCCGGTCTTGGGATTCGGCATGAGCCCTCGCGGGCCGAGCACCTTTCCGAGCGCGCCGACGAGACGCATCATGTCCGGCGTCGCGACGACCGCGTCAAAGTCGAGCCATCCGCCCTTGATCTTGTCGATGACGTCCT
>JBGAKX010000076.1:0-21206 GCA_044224215.1 Blastocatellia bacterium | reverse complement strand
GGATGTCATCCACGTCGTCATTATACGTCAGTCGGACGGTTCAGGGTGCAGCGGATCAAATCGACGATATCGACCATGTTCGCTACGGGCTCATTCTTGCCTCAATCCACAATCCTTCTAACTTATGACTTGACCGTTTTGATTGATTCGCGTAATCTGCGGCTGAAGTTCGACAGTGGTCGCCGGCGGAGATGCGTTCAGCCGACCACATTGAAGGCAAGTATCTCCGTCAACCGGGCCGTACCAGTGGTCAAAAACACGCCGCGCAGGCCACTGGTACGGTCCCACATTTCAGCCGGGCGGCGTGCGCCCGAACGTTGACGACTCGTGCGCGAGCGTCGCGCCGAACCCAACACACTTCGGGCGACGGAGCTACGGCCGCTGGCCGGCGTTGCCCGATCCGTTCTGCGGGCTCACGAACATGTCCGGAAACTGCTTGCGCAACTTCGGCGTGATTCGAAATCCCGAGTCCGCGAACGCTTCGCCGAAGTCGTTCCGCTCGCCGCCGCCGCGGCCAACGTGGCACACCGTGCACTTGTTGCGGAGATCGGGCCGCGATTCGGGATCGACGTTGTAGCGATCCATGAACGCGGGCTTTCCGAAAACGGTGACCGCCGCGGACGCGACGAAGAGCGCGGCTGCCAGGCGCTGAGAGAACTGAACGGATCTGTGTGTCATGACATTGCACGCGTGCGCGCCCTCGCGCCCTGACTAGAAGACATACGTGATCGAGCCCGCAAACCCGCTCTTGCCATAGTTCGGGAACGGCTCGAAGACAAACTCGGGGTCGTCGAAGTCAGGTTGAGGAACCTCGCCGAGCGTGTGATTCCACAGGTAGTTGACCTTGAAGATGATCGTCGACGACGGAGCAAAGTTCACGCCGGCAGTGAACCGGGTCCGGTTCAAGTAGAAGTTGCTGAGCGTCCGGTCCATTCGAAGGCCTTCGACGCGGAAGACGGGAGCGATATACGCCCCGTCGTCGAACGTGTCGCGAAACACGGCTGGCACAAAGCGGTAGAGACCTTCTATGTAGAACCCGTCCGAGCCGGGCGTCGGCTGGTTGACGAACTCGGCGAGCTCCTCGAGCGATTCTTCGTCATTCGGGTCGAACACGGGCGGCGCCGGGCTCTGCCGTGGAATTCCCACGCCCGTGTAGCTTGTTCGTGCATACTCGCCGTTGATGGTGAGCGCGCCTCGGTTCAGCGATCCGTCGAGAAAGAACATCTTGAGGGTGCGCTCAGGGTCGCCAACGTCGTTTGTCCGTCCGCCGTAGAACGATGCGCCGAACTCGAGCCCTGAGATCGGCGCGAGCGCGATGCGGCCGATGAACGTCTTGCTGTTGTTGTTGTCGGCGAGCGCGAGGCCGCCGGCTGTCTCGGCCTGGCCGATGTTGCGCGAGAAGGGCGCAAACCCGGTTCCGGATTCCGCGTCTTCGCCCTCGCCTTCCTCGCTTCGCGCGACGACGCGCTTGAGCTGCGTTTCGGTGTCCGGCGCGGTAACGGTCGCGTCCGCGCCGCCGAGCCCGTTCACGATGTCGGCCTCGTACGAAAACCGCATGCCCGCCGGAAGCTTGAACCTGCCGCGAAGGCCGAGTCCCGTGTCCGAATACGCGGTCGGAACGATGTACTGGTTGATGAGCGGCCGGATTGCCGTCGGGTTGAGGTTCGAATCGTGGTAGACGTTGAACCGGCCGATCTCCGGCGTGAAGATCCCGCCGCGAACCGCCAGCTCCGGGCGGAATCGCCACTCCACGAAGGCCTGCTCGACCTCGACCTCGGCGCCGCCAAACTCGTATTCGATCTCGGAATTGAAGTAGATGTTCTGGCGTTCGGACAGGACGGCGGCGATGCCGAGCACGACGCGGGGCGACGTGAACGACGATGTCGTGCCGCCCTCGACCTTCTCGTTGATGCCGCGCTCGCGGAACTGAAGGTCGCCGTAGCCGCCGATCGTCAGCCGGTCGGAGCGAAGCAGCGTCCCGGCGCCGGAGATGTCGCCTCCCTGGGATTTTGGAAGCGCCGCGACGCGCGTGTCGACGGGGGGCGCCTGCGCTTCGGGAGCGATCGGCGATGTCGTCGTCGTTGCGGTCACAGCGGCAGCCTCCGGCGGCGGCGGTTGCATGCGCGCTGCGTTCGCCTGGAGCAGCTCGCGCATGGCCTTGAGCTGCTCGCGCAGCTCGGCCACTTCGGCCTTGAGCGCGTTGACTTCGTCGCGCGTCGCCGGCGTATTGTCCGTGGGGCCATCACTTGCGAACGCGCGCGGTGCGAAGACAAACAGCGCGACGGCCGCCATCGCCAGTCCGCGTCGCAACAGGATCGAAAACACCATGAGTCGCTCTCCTCCTCGAACACCCGATCCTCGGCCGGATCCGCCGGCTGCCGCCGGTCTGGTGTGACTATATTCGAATTTGCAAATCAATTTCAAATTCAATTGTAGCAGATACAGGCGGACAGGAAAAGAGCCTTGAAACGGAAACCGGCGGGGACGTTCGCGTCCCCGCCGGTCTCGATCAAACAGTGTGTGATCGTCGTTCTAGAACGCCGCGAGTCCGGCAGCCTGGTTGAACGGATGGTACAACTCGTTGAAATCGCGGACCGACCGCTCGAGGACCTCCTGGAACTGGCTCACGTCCTCAGTGTTGACCGTCAGGTTCACGCCGTTCACAAACGCAAGGTACGCATCAAGCGTCTTGAGTTGCGGCGACACGAGCACGAGGTACATCCGACGCCGGTAGTTCGGCGTGAGACCGTTCACGTGCTGCAGCATGCCGACACCGCCCTGCTTGGACTGGTCGAACTGCGGATCGAGCACGATGATGTCGTCCTTGGTCTCCTTCAGCTGAGCGAGCGCCTCGACCGCGGTGTCCGCGACATGCAGCTCGTACCGCTGCTCGTCGAGCGCACCGCGCATCGCCGTCCGGACCGCTTCGTCGTTGTGGCAGAGCAGGATGTTTCGTCGCGACCACGCCCGCGGCAACTCGCCGGCGCCGCGATTCGCCATCGTCTGGAACAGCTCCGAGAGCAGCGACATCGCGTCCGGGTTGTTTCCAATATCGCCAGGAATCGACGGCCGACCACGCGCGTCGAGCCGCGGCTCCTCCTTTGGAGGCGGCTTGACCGTGATCGTCTCGCGACACCTGGGACACTTGATCGAGAACGGAGACGACGGGACCTTGGCGTCCTCGATCCCGATCTTCATCTGGCACTGGGTGCAGGTGACGTTCATCTCAATTCTTCTCGATCATGTCGAGCATCGAGCTCGACGATGACTTGTCCTGACGGTTCGGGGCCGGACGCGGAGGGGCAGCCGGAGCGGACGGCGTCGGCGGTCGCACGGCCGACGACGGCGGGACGCCCTGCATCGGATTTCCACCCTCGCGTATGAAGTCGTCCGACGAGCCCAGACCGGACAGTCGCAGCAAAAGATTCGACGGGTTCGTCGCAAACGCCAGACCGTCCTCCTGCGTGATCGTGCCGGCGTGGATCATCCGCATGATCACCTGGTCAAAGTGCTGCATTCCGTCGAGTTCGCCATCCTCCATCGCGTCGTGCAGGGTCTTCCCCTCACTCTCGCCGTTCTCGATGTACTCACGCGTTCGCGGCGTACCCTTCAGAATCTCGACCGCCGCAATTCGTCCGCGACCGTCCGCCGTGGGAATGAGCCGCTGAGAAATGATGTACTTGAACGATTGCGCGAGCCGCGTCCGGATGACGTGCTCTTCCGACTTTGGAAAGATGCCGATGATGCGATCGACGGTCTTGGACGCGTCCGTCGTGTGAAGCGTCGACAGGACGAGGTGGCCCGTCTCGGACGCCTCGAGCGCAATCTCCGTCGTCTCGAGGTCGCGCATCTCGCCGACGAGGATGACCTTTGGAGCCTGGCGCAGTGCGGCGCGCAGCGCGAGCGCAAAACTCGGCGTATCCGATCCAAGTTCGCGCTGGTTGATCGTCGATTTCTTGTGCGTGTGCAGAAACTCGATCGGATCCTCGATCGTGATGATGTGGTACGCGTACTCGTTGTTGATCTTGTCGATGATCGCCGCAAGCGTCGACGACTTGCCCGACCCCGTCGGACCGGTCAGAAGCACGATGCCGTTCTTCAGGTGCGAGATGTCGCCGAGTTGTGGCGGCAGGTTGAGCGACTTGATCGTCGGGACGTACATGGGAATGACGCGCATCACCACCGATATCGAACCGCGCTGCTTGAAGATGTTCACGCGGAAACGGGTGCGCGACGGCAGGCTGTAGCTGATGTCCGCCGAGCCCGTCTGCACGAGTCGCTCGGCGCCGTCGAAGTTGCCCTCGAGGAGCGACATCGCGATCACTTCCGTCTGGTACGGCGTCAGCGTCCGCAGCCCCTTGATGTCGACAGGCGTCAGCTTGCCGTTGATTTCGACCTGTGGTGGCCGGCCGACCGAGAAGTTCAGGTCGCTGATGTTCTCGGCGACACTCAGCATCTTCTCCAGTATCGGAGGGAGATCGAAATAACTCATCGCTGGCTCCAGATCGGACAGTCGTAGGCTTTGCTAACGTATCACCAGACGCCGTCGATGACAACCCGTCCGTTTGCCTGCATTTGACGCCTGTCATCTTGACTCTCCCGCTGCTCCGTGGTCGTATACCGCCGCGGTTCGGCCCCGGATTCACCGTGAGTGGTCGAATCGGCCGAACTCTCACGAGGCCCTCCCGCGGGGCCACGACTCCTGCATCCGAAGGGGATTCATGCCAAGCGAGCACGCCAAATCCACCGGTCCCGGTCGAGAGTACCTGCGAGCGCTGCTTGCCGAGCGAAACCAGCATCCCGACCGCGTTGCCGACATCGATCGGCTGATCGAGGAGACGTTCCGGCGCAAGGTCGCCATACTCGTCCTCGACATGAGCGGCTTCACGCGGCTGACACTCAAGTACGGCATCATCCACTACCTCGCAATGATCGAGCAGATGGACAATGCCGCGCGACCGGCTGTCGCCCAGAACGGTGGCATCGTGATCAAGCAGGAGGCCGACAACATATTTGCGGTGTTCGACTCGCCCGCCGCCGCGATCGAGGCCGCACGCGACATCCTGATCGCGTTCTCAGCCGTGAACACCGTCGTCCCGGACGAGCGCGACCTGTATGCCAGCTTCGGCATCGGGTATGGCGACACGCTCGTCGTCGACGATCACGACATGTTCGGCAGCGAGGTGAACGCCGCGTGCAAGCTCGGCGAGGATCTGGCGGACCGTTACGAGATCCTGCTCACACCCGCCGCGCACGATGCGATCCCTCCGAACCTCTACACGTTCGAGCCGCGGCACTTTTCGATCAGCGGCGTCGATCTCGCAAGCTGGAAATTCATCGACGTCGTCGAGGACGATTCGGTTCCGATGGACTGAGCCTGGCTCGCGGTCAAGCCCTCACGTCCCGAGCGCGGCAAGATACTCCGCGACTCGCTGTTCGGGACCTGCGCCCCGCCACAGGTCCGCGATCACGGCGACGCTGTCGGCTCCGGACGCGATGACCCGCGACGCATTCCCGATCGTAATACCGCCTATGGCAACGAGAGGAACGGTTCCCACAACCGCCTTCGCGGACGAAACGACCTCGAGCCCGATGACAGGATCGGGATTCTCTTTTGTCGCCGTAGCGAACACCGGTCCGACCGCGACATAGTCCACCGGAAGCGCTGACGCCGCGCGTGCCTGCTCCGTCGAATGCGTCGAAACGCCGACGATTCGGCTCGCGCCGACAAGCGCGCGCGCGTCCGAAGCGGCCAGATCGTCCTGGCCCACATGGACGCCATCAGCGCCGGCGGCGAGCGCAACGTCGACGCGATCGTTGACGATCACGTGGGCACCGAGCGGTCGAGCCATCGCGACCGCCGCGACGACGATCTCGTACAGTTCCCGCCCGGTCGCCACCTTGTCGCGGATCTGGATGATGGTCGCTCCGCCACGTGCGAACGCCGCAACCTGCTCCACGTGAGACACGCAGGCCGTGCGATCGGTGATCGGGTAGATGCGTGACAGGCGCATTGCCGTCCTGTCTCCCCGCGGGCTAGGGCTCGGCCGCAAGGGCGGCTTCGCGCTCTTTCTGACGCTCGAAGAACGTCTCCATGAAGCGCGTCGTCAGGTCGCCGGCCTGGAACTGCGGATCCGCGAGGATCTGCTGGTGCACAGGCACCGTCGTCTTGATCCCCTCGATCACGGTCGCCTCGAGCGCCCGCCGCATGCGCGCGATCGCGCGTTCGCGGGACCGGGCATGCACGATGACCTTGGCCACGAGCGAATCGTAATTCGGCGGGACCGTGTACCCCGAATAGGCGTGCGTATCGACGCGCACGCCGGGCCCGCCGGGCATGTGGAAGACGGTCAGTTTGCCGGGCGACGGTGCAAACGTTCGCGGATCCTCGGCGTTGACGCGGCATTCGATCGAATGCCCGGAAAACACGACGTCCTCTTGCGTGAAACCAAGCGCCTCACCCGACGCAATCAATATCTGGGCACGGACGAGATCCGAATTCGTCACCATCTCGGTCACCGGATGCTCGACCTGGATCCGCGTGTTCATCTCCATGAAGTAGAACTCGCGTCTCAGTGTGTCGTACAGAAACTCGATCGTCCCGAGGCTCTCGTATCCGATCGCCTTGCACGCGTCGACCGCTGCGCGGCCCATCGCCTCGCGCTCTTCGGGTGTGAGCACCGGCGACGGCGACTCCTCGATCAGCTTCTGGTGCCTGCGCTGGACCGAGCACTCGCGTTCGCCAAGGTGCACGACGTTTCCGTGTCCGTCGGCGACCACCTGGATCTCGATGTGCCGCGCCGAACCGACGTACCGCTCCATGTAGACCGAGCCGTCGTTGAACGCGCCGAGCGCTTCCGACGACGCCGTCTCGTATGCGCCAAGTACCTCGGACGACGAGTTGACGATCCGCATTCCGCGGCCGCCGCCGCCTGCCGATGCCTTGATCATCAGCGGGTAGCCGATCTCGTCCCCGGTCTGCTGCGCATCCTCGATCGATGCGATGATGCCTTCGCTTCCTGGAACGACGGGCACGCCCGCCGCGATCATGGTCTTTCGCGCTTCGGCCTTGTCACCCATGCGCCGAATGGCCTCGGGAGGCGGGCCGATGAAGCGAATGTTGCACGCTTCACAGACTTCGGCAAAGTCGGCGTTCTCGGCAAGAAATCCGTAACCGGGATGGATTGCGTCGACGTTCGAGATCTCTGCGGCGCTGATGATCGCCGGAATCGAGAGATAGCTCTGCCGGGGATTTGCGGGACCAATGCGAATGGCCTCGTCGGCGAACCGGACGTGGAGCGATTCCTCGTCGGCCTCGGAGTACACCGCGACCGTCTTGATGCCCATCTCCTTGCACGTCCAGATGATGCGGCACGCGATCTCGCCCCGGTTGGCGATCAGGATCTTCTTGAACACGGCAGGCGGTCCTTCCCAGATTGTCGCGGCCCCGAGGCTGCGACCTACTGGCGAATACCAAACAACGGCTGGCCGTACTCGACCGGCTGGCCGTTGTCGACAAACACCTTGACGATCTCGCCGGCCCGTTCGGCCTCGATCTCGTTCATCAGTTTCATCGCCTCGACGATGCACAAGACAGCGCCCACGTCGACGCGATCACCGACCCTTGCGAACGGTTCCGCCGTCGGACTCGACGCACGATAGAACGTTCCGACGATCGGCGACTTGACGATGTAGAGCGACGCGTCGTCGGTATCGCCCGCAGCGGGCGCTTCGGGAGCCGCAACCGGAGCCACGGGCGCGACCGGCCGCGCCGTGGCGGCAGCCAGTTCGACGGCGACCGTTGCGCCGGAAGACGGCGCGACGTGGGTGGCGGGCTGAGCGTTCGCAACGATCTTCAACTTGAAGTCCGCGTGCGCGATCTCGAACTCGGCAAATCCCTTCTTGGCGACCAACTCGATCAGCTCTTTCACTTCGTTCAGCGTCATCGGTGGTTCGTCTCCAGTGTCGTCATCGCGGGTCAACAACAAGCCCCAACGCTCGTCATCCGAAGCGTTGGGGCCGTTCTCGCTCGACGTCCGCTACTCCTGAACGTCGGGCTCGTCTGCCGTGTCCTTCTTCTTTCGGCGGCCCCGAATCCGGTCGAGCAGACCGACCTTCTTGCCGGACTCCGCCGCGCCGCCTTCAGCCTTTGCCGCGCGTTCCGGCCGGTCCACAAGCTCGATGATGGCCATCTCGGCACCGTCGCCCTTGCGGGGTCCGAGCTTGATAATTCGCGTGTAGCCGCCGGGCCGCGCCTCGTACCGCTTCGCGAGCTCGTCGAACAGCTTGTCGACTGCGGCAACACCGGCCGTCCGCTCGGGACGCGCCTGGTGATAGCCCCCGTCGGGCCTGCGGTACTGGCTCGTACGGTTGCCGGCGTGAAAGAACCCTGATGCAACGCGGCGCGCGTGCACCACGTCAGCGGGCTTCTCGGCCGTGTTCGACCGCTTGCCAAGCGTGATCGCCTTCTCGGCGAACGGACGCAGTTCCTTGGCCTTGGGCAGCGTCGTCTCGATCCGCTCTTCAAGGATCAGCGACGTGCACAAGTTCCGCAGAAGCGACTTGCGATGGGCGGTGGTTCGCCCGAGTTTTCTGTGAGCGACAAGGTGACGCATCGCCTACTCCTCCTCTTCCTCGTCCACGTCGCCCAAGTCATCCGCGCCATCGTCCTCGGGTTCCTGGATGATGCGACCCTGCTCGTCAAACTTCATGCCGAGCCCGAGTCCCATCTCCGCGAGGATCTCCTTGATCTCGTTCAGCGACTTGCGACCAAAATTCTTTGTCTTGAGCATCTCCATCTCGGTCTTCTGAACGAGTTCCCGGATGGTCTTGATATCGGCATTCTTCAGACAGTTGTACGACCTGACGGACAGCTCGAGCTCGTCGACCGATCGGTCGAGATGCTCGTTGTGCGGGGCCGGTGGCGGCGCCTGATCCTCGACGTGCGCGTCGTCCGAGCTCTCCTCAAAGTTGATGAAGATCGTCATGTGATCCTTGATCAACTTGGCGGCAAGGCCGATCGCCGTCTCGGGCGAAACGCTTCCGTTCGTCCACACCTCGATCGTCAGCTTGTCGTAGTCCGTATCCTGGCCGAGACGCGCCGCCTCGACGTTGTAGTTGACCTTCTTGATCGGCGAGTGAACCGAGTCGATCGGGATGTAGCCGACCGCGAGGTCCTCGTCAAAGTTGCGCTCCGCCGACACGTAGCCGCGACCGCGCTTGAGCCGCATCTCGATCGAGAGCGACCCGCCCTCCGAGATCGTCGCGATGTGCACGTTCGGGTCGAGGATCTCGACCTCGTTGTCGACCTCGATCTCACCCGACAGCAATACGCCCGGCTCGGTGCGCCGCACACGCAGGGTCTTCGGCCCGGCGCCGTACAACTTGAACGGGATGCGCTTCAGGTTGAGGATGATGTCGGTAGCGTCTTCGACGACGCCTGGGATCGACGAGAACTCGTGCAGCACGCCTTCGATACGGACGGCCGTGATCGCCGCGCCCTCGATTGACGAGAGCAGCGCGCGACGCAGGCTGTTTCCGATCGTCGTTCCGAACCCGCGCTCGAACGGCTGTGCCGAGAACTTTCCGTAAATGTCCGTCAGTGTCTCGGTATCCGGGACAAGCCGCTTCGGTTTCTGAAAACCGGTCCAAAGAGTTGTCTGCTCCATGTCCACCTCTGGGGAGTTCGACCCGCGAGCGGGTTACTTCGAGTAGAGCTCGACGATGAGCTGTTCGTTGATTGCCTGTTCAATATCGTCGCGACGCGGCATCGCGGTCACGCGGCCTTCCATGCGCTCGAGATCCGTCACCTCGAGCCACTTCGGACGGCCACGGCCCGACGCCGTCTGCCACGCGTTCATCACATGCGGGTTCTTGCGGCTCGCTTCGCGAACCGCGATCTGATCGCCCACGCGAACCTGGAACGACGCCACGTTCACACGGCGGCCGTTCACGGTGATGTGACCGTGATTGACGAGCTGGCGGCCCTGGCGGCGGTTGATCGCAAAGCCAAGCCGAAATACGGTGTTGTCAAGACGGCGCTCGAGCATCGAAAGCAGGGTCTCGCCCGTGACGCCCTTCTGCTGCGCAGCCTTTTCAAAATAGATCCGGAACTGCTTCTCGAGCATTCCATAAATGCGCTTGACCTTCTGCTTCTCGCGCATCTGCTCGCCGTACCCGGTGACCTTCTGCCGGCGCGTATCGCGGCCGTGCTGTCCCGGAGGCGTCTGTCCCCGCTTCTCAATCGCACACGAAGGCTTGAAACAGCGTTCGCCCTTGAGGAACAGCTTGCTGCCCTCGCGCCGGCACAGCCGGCATTTTGCGTCTCGGTACCTTGCCACTGTCTGTCTCCCGAAAAGTTTACAGGCGCCAGGCGCCCTTCGTCCTTTTGCTCGTTGGCCCCTCGGGGCCTATCACTGCCTACAGGAACGCGACCTCGTTCGGCGACGCGTGCGTGACATCGGATGTCGCCGCACACCGCGAATCGCAGGTCGCGAGCCTGACTACACTCTGCGTCGCTTCGGAGGCCGGCATCCGTTGTGAGGAATCGGCGTGACGTCGCGAATGACCTTGACCTCGATCCCCGCGCCAAGCAGCGCACGGATAGCCGACTCGCGGCCGGAGCCGGGTCCCTTCACACGAACTTCGCACTGATTCATCCCGGCATCGCGGGCCGCCTGCGCTGCGCGCGACGCGGCCTGCTGCGCAGCAAAGGGAGTTCCCTTGCGCGAGCCTCTGAATCCAAGCGCGCCTGAGCTCGACTGCGTGACGAGATTCCCCTCGGGGTCGGTAATGCTGATGATCGTGTTGTTGAACGAGGCCTGGATATGAACGATGCCCTGCGGCACGAGCTTCTTCTCTTTCTTCTTGAAGCTCTTCTTCTTTCCGCCGCCGGTCTTCTTCTGTGCTCCTGCTTTCGCCATTGCTTCCTCTTAGAGAACGGGGATCGGGGACCGTTGTTCGCGTGCTGCGCCGCAAACGCCGATCCCGTGTATTACTTCTTGCCCGGCGCCTTCTTCTTGGCAACCGTCATGCGCCGCGGTCCCTTGCGGGTGCGCGCGTTCGTGTGCGTGCGCTGTCCGCGAACCGGCAGGCCACGACGATGGCGAAGACCGCGGTAGCAGCCGATGTCCATCAGCCGCTTGATGTCGAGCTGGATGTGCTTTCGCAGATCGCCCTCGACCTCGCCGTCCTGGTCGATCGCCCCGCGAATGCGGTTCAGCTCTTCCTCGGTCAGATCACGGATCTTGGTATTGATGTCGACGTTCGCGACGTCAAGAATCTTCTTTGAGCGCGACCGGCCAATTCCAAAGATGTAGGTCAGTCCAATCTCTGCGCGCTTGTTGGCGGGGAGGTCAACTCCAGATATACGTGCCATTCGATATACTCCGTCTCGGGTTAACCCTGCCGCTGCTTGTGCTTCGGGTTGGTGCAGATCACTCGGACCACACCCTTACGGTGGATCACCTTGCAGTTGTCGCAAATCTTCTTCACTGACGCGCGAACCTTCATGGTCTCGTCACTCCTCGAATGCCCTGTTCAATCAAAAGAATCATACTAGCACGCGGAAACCGGTCGGGCAAGCCGACTACAGGCCCGCAGTCGTGAATCGCGGCTCGTCCTCGAGCAACGTCAGAACCTCGGGGCCGGATTCGGTCACCGCGATCGTGTGCTCAAAGTGCGCCGACGGTTTGCCGTCAGCCGTGACCACCGTCCAGCCATCGCTCATCATCAGCACGTCGGCAGCGCCCAGGTTGACCATCGGCTCGATCGCGAGCACAAGGCCTTCGCGCAATATCAGGTTGCTGTCGCCGCCCTTGGACCGGTAGTTCGGAACCTGCGGCGGCTCGTGCATTCGTCGCCCGATCCCGTGCCCGCAGAAATCCCGGACAACCGAATAGCCGAGCGGCTCGACGTAGTCCTGGACCGCGCCTCCAACGTCGTTGAGCCGGTTTCCCGGCTTCATCGCATCGATGGCCTGGAAGAGCGACTCCTCGGTCGCCTTCAAGAGCTTCCTGACCGCATCGGGCACGTCGCCGACGGGCACCGTGACGGCCGAGTCGCCGACATACCCGTCGAGCACGATGCCAAAGTCGATCCCGATGACGTCGCCCTCCTTCAGCTGGCGATCGCCAGGAATCCCGTGCACGACCTCTTCGTTGATCGACGCGCAGATCGTGTGGCGGTACGCACCGCGCGGCCCGGGCACGCCGATGAACGCGGGAATCCCGCCCGCGGCCCGTGTGCGCTCCTCCGCAAAACGGTCCAGCTCGAGCGTCGAGATACCTGGACGCACCATCTTGCGAACGTCGCGCAGGATTTCGCCAGTGAGCCGGCCCACACGGCGCATCTTTTCGAGCTCGCCGGCCGACTTTCGAGTGATTCTGTCGCGACCCATCCTCATCGATCAGACCTGCACTCCAAGCGCCGCGCACAACTGGGCGAACACTTCGCTCACCGGCGCAGCGCCGTCGATCGTCAACCATCGGTTCGAGGCGCGATAGTAGTCGTACAGCGGCTTGGTCTGGTCGTTCCAGACGCTCAGTCTCCGCGCGACCTTCTCTTCGTGGTCGTCGTCCCGCTGAATGAGCGCGACATCCTCGTCGTGATTGTCACAATATCCGTCACGCACGGGAGGACGGCTGTAGATGTTGTAGATCTCGTTGCACACCGGACACATGCGGCGCCCGGTCAGCCGGCGCATCAACTCGTGACGCTCGACGCGGACATAGACGGCGATGATCTCGAGGCCCTGCTCGCGCGCGAGCCCTTCGAGCATCTGGCCCTGAACGATCGTGCGCGGAAACCCGTCCAGGATGTACCCGTTCGCGCAATCCGGCTGCGACGTCCGCTCGCGCACCACGGACGCAAGAATCTCGTCGCTCACGAGATCGCCGGCCTTCTGGATCCGCGCAACCTCGCGGCCAAGGTCGGTGTCCTGCCTGGCGATCGTCCTCAGGATGTCGCCGGTCGATATCTGAGGCCACCCAAACGCCTTTTCGAGCATTTGACCCTGGGTGCCCTTGCCCGCGCCAGGCGCACCCATCAACAGGACGATCTTGCCTTTGGAGCTATCCACGAGATTCTCTCCGCGATCAGCCCTGTGATCCCGGAACGCGGCGGCTGCGAAGCCGTCGTCCACCCGGCCCAAGGAAGCCGTCATAGTGACGCATGATGAGCTGCGCCTCGACCTGCTGCATCGTGTCCATCGCCACGCCGACGACGATCAGGAGACTTGTGCCGCCAAACTTGAAGCTGAGGCCCATGCCGGTCGCAAGCCACGACGTCACGATGTTCGACCGGATCGCATCATCAAGCCCTGGACCGATCCACGGGATCTGCTGGAACGCGATGCCCTGAATCATGATCTGTGGAATGATGACGAGCGTGGCAAGGTACACCGCGCCGACGGTCGTCAACCGCGTCAGGATGCCGTTCAGGTAGTCCGCAGTCCGCTTGCCGGGCCGGATGCCGGGAATGAACTGCCCGTGCTTGCGCAGGTTGTCCGCAACCTCGTCCGTGTTGAAGATGATCGAGACGTAGAAGAACGTGAAGAAGATGATCGCCGCGACGTCGAGCAGCATGTAGAACGGATGACCGCCGCCGCCGAGGTCCTGGACAACCGTCGACAGGAAACTCTGCAGCGAGGTGAGGTCGAAGCCGAACACCGAGCTCGGAATCAGGTTCGCAAGCGTCTGCGGGAACGCCATGATTGACGCGGCAAAGATGACCGGGATCACGCCGCCCATGTTCACCTTGAGAGGCATCGTCGTCTGCTGCATCGGGACGGCCGTGCGTCCAACCGTGCGCCGGGCGTGATTGATCGGGATCTTGCGCAGCCCACGCTCGACAAAGACGATTGCCGCGATGACCGCTAGCATTCCGACGAGCAGCACGATCATGCCGAGGGCCGTCTGCGTACCTCCCGACGTCGCCTTCTCGTAGATCTGCTGGGCGGCGCGCGGCGCGCCGATGATGATGCCGGCAAAGATGATGAGCGAAATACCGTTGCCGATGCCGCGCTCGGTGATCTGCTCGCCGAGCCACATGATGAAGATGGTTCCGGTCGTGAGCGTGAGTGCGGTCAGCGCGATGAAGCCGACGCCGGGTGTCTGGACGAGACCAGGCTGGCTCTGAAGGAACCACGCGATGCTGAGCGTCTGGATGATCGCGAGCCCGACCGTCAGGTAGCGCGTCCACTGGTTCATCTTGCGGCGGCCGCTCTCGCCCTCTTCCTGAATCGCCTTGAGCTTGGGACTGACGACCGTCATCAGCTGAAGAATGATCGAGGCGGTGATGTACGGCATGATGCCGAGCGCAAAGATCGAAATGCGCTGAAGGTTGCCGCCCGAGAACAGGTCGAGCACACCGAGCAGCGAAGACGCCACCGTCTGCCAGAGCTCGGCAAGCTTGACCGGATCGACGCCCGGTACACGCACGTGACTGCCAAGCCTGTAGACGGCCAGCATCATGAGCGTGAACAGGACCCGCTTGCGCAGGTCCGGCACGGCAAAAACGTTGCGGAGACTGTTGATGAAATTCTCGATCATACCCATTCCCAGGAGTCAGAAGGCCGGGACCACATGTGAGCGCCCTTGCTGCCTGGCGAGCCCTCTTCGAGAGCCCGCCGGCGCTCCGTTCACCGAGGGCTAGCTTGCCTCGACGGCAGCGCCGAGGATCGCAACCGATCCGCCGGCCTTTTCAACCTTCTCGCGGGCCGTCTTGCTGACACGGTGCGCCGAGATCTTGAATGCCTTGGAGATGTCGCCGTGTCCGAGGATGACGATGCCCGAGCTTGTCGAGACGGCGCGCTTGGAGCACACACCCGCCTCGATGAGAACGTCCGGCGTGATCTCGGCGCCTGCCTCGAAGCGCTGCTCGAGCGTCGCGACGTTCACCTCGACCCACTCCTTCTTGAAGATGTTCGTGAAGCCGCGCTTCGGCAACCGGCGCTGCAGGGGCATCTGGCCGCCTTCGAAGCCCGGCCTGAGCGAATAGCCCGACCGCGACTTCTGGCCCTTGTGGCCCTTGCCTGCGGTCTTGCCCTGGCCCGAGCCGGGGCCCCGGCCGATGCGCTTCCTGTTCTTGTTCGCGCCCTTTGCGGGGCTCAGATTATGAAGTCCTAGCATTGTATTTCTCCGGCAGGCGGTTGCAGGTCGGCTGCGGGCGCAAACGGCCCGGTCGACCCGGCGCCTCCTTAGTCCTCTACGATCCGAACAAGATGCGGCACCTTGGCGACCATCCCGCGAATGGCGGGAGTGTCGGGCCGCTCGAGCGTCTGGTTCAGTCTCCGAAATCCGAGGTGCTTGACGACGACCTTGATCGTGTTCTTCTGGCCGATCGTCGATCGGTACCACTGCACGCGAATCGTCTTGCCACCGGCCGGAGCCTTTGCGTTCTGTGCCGCCATTTACTGATCCTCCGAATCCTTGCCGCGCATGCGCATGACCTGCTTCGGCTCCTTGAGGCCGCGAAGCCCCTCGAACGTCGCGCGCACGACGTTGTGTGCGTTGTTCGAGCCGAGACACTTCGTCACCACGTTGTGAATCCCGACGGCCTGCATAATTGCGCGAACCGGTCCACCCGCGATGACGCCCGTTCCCTCGGGTGCGGGCTTCATCAGCACGCGGCCGGCGCCAAAGTGGCCGATCGTCACGTGCGGGATCGTGGTCTCCTGGAGCGGAACCTTGATCAGGTTCTTCTTTGCCGCCTCGATGCCCTTGCGGATAGCCAGGGGAACCTCGCGCGCCTTGCCCGTTCCGAAGCCGACGACGCCGTTCTCGTCACCGACGACGACGAGCGCGCTGAACGACAGGTTCTTGCCGCCCTTGACGACCTTCGTGACGCGGTTGATCGCGATGACGTTATCCTTGAGCTCGAGGCTCTCTGTTCCAATTCTTCGCATTGCCATCCTCTAGAACTTGAGTCCCGCCTCGCGGGCAGCCTCAGCAAGGCCCTTGACCCGGCCGTGGTAGATGTAGCCGCCGCGATCAAAGACCACGTGCTCGATGCCCTTCTCTTTCGCGCGCTCGGCAATCACCTTGCCGACCTCGCGCGCCGCGGCGATGTTGCTGCCGGCGGGACCGCCGACGCTCTTTTCGACCGTCGACGCAGCGGCGAGCGTGTTGCCCGTCGAGTCGTCGATGATCTGCGCCGAGATGTGCTTCAGGCTGCGGTACACCGACAGCCTCGGCCGCTCGGTGGTCCCGGCGACCTTCTTGCGGATTCGGCTATGAACCGCCTTGCGCACGACTGCTCGCGACTTGGTAGCCATTCCTTCTCTCCCTTACTTGGCCGACTTGCCCGGCTTGAGCTTCATAGGCTTGTCAGCGACTCGCACGCCCTTGCCCTTGTAGGCATCCGGGCGGCGCAGGTTTCGCAGGTTTGCGCTCACCTGGCCGACGACCTGGCGATCGATACCCGAGACGATCAGCGTCGTCTGGTACTGATTCAGGCCGGGCTTCTGCTTGCGCTCGATCTTGATGTCGACGCCCGGAGGCGGCAGGAACTCGACCGGGTGCGAATAGCCGAGCGCCAGCACAAGCTTCGAGCCGCGAAGCTCGGCCTTGTAGCCGACGCCGACGATGTCGAGCTCGATCGTAAAGCCCGTCGTCACGCCCGTGACGGCATTCGCGAGCAGCGCCCGTGCGAGCCCGTGCTTCGCGCGCGCATCGCCGCTCTCCGCGCGAAGACGGATCGCACCGTCATCCTGCGACGCCGTGATGCCGGCTGGGATCGGCGAGACAAGCCGGCCCTTCGGACCAACTACCTCGATTTCTCCCTCGCCAAGCGTCACCTTGACGCCCGCCGGGACGCGCACGACCTGCTTGCCGATGCGCGACTCCTTGTTCACTGTCTGTGCTGTCGTCGACATAATCCCTTCCCTAGTAGACCCGGCAGAGGATCTCTCCGCCGATACCGAGTCGCCGCGCGTCGCGGCCCGTCATCACGCCCTGCGACGTGCTCAGGATGTTCACCCCGAGACCCGCGAGAACACTTGGAATGTCCTCGCTGCCGACATAGACGCGGCATCCGGGTTTTGAGACGCGCTCGATCGTATTGATGATCTTCTCGTCGTTGGGCCCGTACTTCAGGTAGATGCGGATGGCGCGGCTCGCGCCCTCGCCGATCACCTTGTAGTTCGAGACGAAACCCTCGTCCTTGAGGATGCGGGCGACCTCGACTTTGAGGTTCGAGGCCGGCACATCGACCTTTGCGTGCTTCGCGCCCAGTGCGTTGCGCACGCGCGTCAGCATATCTGCGATCGGATCAGTCACGGTCGATTCTCCTTACCAGCTCGACTTGATCACGCCCGGGACGTGGCCCTGGAGCGAGAGTTCGCGGAAGCAGATGCGGCACAGCTTGAACTTGCGCAGGTAGCCGCGAGGGCGCCCGCACCGCTGGCAGCGGTTGCGATGTCGCACCGCGAACTTCGGCTTCTGGTGATTCTTAACCATCGATGACAGCTTTGCCATGATCGAGTCCTTCTCCTATTTGCGGAACGGCATGCCGAAGTGACGCAGAAGGGCACGGCCTTCTTCGTCGGTCCTCGCCGTCGTGACGATGCTGATGTTCATACCGCGCACCTTGTCCACCTTTGCGAAGTCGACCTCCGGAAAGATGAGCTGCTCGCGAACACCAAGCGTGTAGTTTCCGCGGCCGTCAAAGCTGTCGGGCGAGATGCCCCGAAAGTCGCGGATACGCGGGAGGACGGCATTCAGAAGCCGGTCCAGGAACTCGTACATCCGGTCGCCACGCAGCGTGACGCGCGCGCCGATCTGCATTCCCTCGCGGAGCTTGAATGCGGCGATCGACTTCTTGGCCCGCGTGACCACCGGCTGCTGGCCGGTGACCGAAGCGAGCTCCGCGCGCGCGGCCTCGAGCGACTTGGGATTCGAATGCGCGTCACCGAGCCCCATGTTGAGGATGATCTTCTCGAGCTTCGGCACGGCCATGGGGTTCGTCAGATTGAACTCCTTCATGAGTGCCGCAGCGATCTCGTTTCGGTAGCGCTCTTTCAGTCTCGGTTGCATCTGCATTTCCTCGTGTGCGTCCCGGCGTTGTACGGGACTGGGTTGGTTCGGTTCCGCGGCCGGCGCTTGCACGCACCGCCTGGACCGAACCGATGCCCTGCTATGCCTGCTTGTCCAGCACCGCGCCCGACTTCTTGGCGTAGCGAACGATCGAGCCGTCTTCGAGCTTCTTGCGGCCCACGCGGTCCGCCTTGCCCGTCGTCGGGTCGATCACCTTCAGATTCGATATGTGGATCGGCGCCTCGATTTCGACGATGCCGCCGACCTTGCCCTTTGAGCGGTCCGCACGCTGGTGCTTCTTCACGATGCGGACGCCCTCGACACGGGCCATCATCCGCTCGGGAATGACCTCGATCACGCGCCCCTGGTCGCCGCGGTTCGCACCGCTGATCACAACGACGCGATCGCCCTTGCGGATCTTCAGCTTGGCCTGCGGCCCGGCGGCGCTGATGCGCGCCAGTTTCTGTTTGACTAGATTCGGCATGTGTTAGATGACCTCCGGCGCAAGCGACACGATCTTCATGAACTTTCGCTCGCGCAGCTCGCGCGCGACCGGGCCGAACACGCGCGTCCCAACGGGCTCGCCATCCGGCTTGATCAACACCGCGGCATTCTGGTCAAAGCGGATGTACGTGCCGTCGCGGCGGCGCGTCTCCTTGCGGGTCCGAACGACCACGGCCTTGACCACCTGACCCTTCTTGACCGTGCCGTCGGGGCTGGCCTCCTTGACGGACGCCGTGATGACGTCGCCAAGACCGGCCTTTGAACCCGTCGAACCGCCGAGCGGGAGAATCATCGACAGACGCTTGGCGCCGGAATTGTCGGCGACCTCGAGCATCGTGCGCATTTGTAACATTGTTTCTGCCCCTCCTCTCTCGCGTTCGACCGGCTTACTTGACGGCCTTCTGAACGATCTCGACCACGCGCCACCGCTTTCGCGCCGACAGCGGCCGCGTCTCGGTGATGCGCACCTTGTCGCCTATCGTGGCGCCCATTTCGTCGTGCGCCATGAACTTGGACGTACGGCGGACATACCGCCGGTACTGCGGATGCTTCACGAGCCGGTCGACGCGCACCACCACCGTCTTCTCCATCTTGTCGCTGGTGACGATGCCAACCTGCTCGCCGCGCGTTCCGCGCTCGCGTGTCTCTTCCTGTGTCTGATTCTCTTCAGCCATCTCGTGCCTCATTGATTTCCCTATGACGCCCGGCTCGCCGCGCGCGCAGCGATCAACGACTTGCGCGTGCGCTCGGCGCGCGAACGGTGACGGCCAGGATGTGTGCCCGCCTCGATCATCGCCTTGACCTCGCGCGAGCGAAGCTCGGTCTTGATGCGGGCCAGATCCTTGCGTGCGGTCTGCAACTGCCGAACCGTATCGGTGTTTCCGAGCGCCTGCTTGAAGCGGAGCCGGAACAGCGTTTCACGAATCTCGGCGCCCTTCGCAAAGAGCGCGTCATCCGCCATTTCGCGAATCTCGCTGGCCTTCATAGAACGCCTCCCTCCTGCTCCTTCCGCGTCACGAACTTTGTCTTGATCGGGAGTTTCTGCGCGGCAAGACGCATCGCCTCGCGCGCCATCTTCTCGTCGACGCCCTCCATCTCGAAGAGCACGCGACCCGGCTTCACCACCGCGACCCAACCCTCGGGCGCGCCCTTGCCTTTGCCCATGCGGGTTTCGGCCGGCTTCTTGGTGATCGGCTTGTCCGGGAAGATCCGAATCCAGATCTTGCCGCCGCGCTTGACGAATCGCGTCATTGCCACGCGGCCCGCCTCAATCTGGCGGCCCGTGATCCATGCCGGCTCGAGCGCCTTCAGGCCGTACTCGCCAAAGCTGACCTCGGCGCCGCGCGTGGCGGGACCGGACATGCGGCCGCGCATCTGCTTGCGGTACTTGACCTTCTTGGGAATCTTGTACTCTGCCATGACTATCTCCCGTCCCGATCGAACCGATCACGCGGCGCGCGGCCTGGCTGGCCGGCATTGAAACTGCGACGCGCGTCGAGAATGTCGCTTCTGTAGATCCACACCTTGACGCCGATGACGCCGAACGTCGTACGCGCCTCCGCGAATCCGTAGTCGATGTCGGCGCGCAGCGTGTGCAGCGGGAGCTGGCCGTCGAGCGACCACTCGGAGCGCGCAATCTCGGCGCCGTTGAGCCGGCCAGACACGCGCACCTTGACTCCGCGAGCGCCGAACCGCTTCGCGTTCTCGACCGCGCGACGCATCGCACGACGGAAGGCAATGCGCTTCTCGAGCTGCTGGGCGACCTGCTCGGCCTGAAGCTGGGCATTGAGCTCGGGCTTGTGGATCTCCTGGATGTTGACAAAGACCTCGCGGCCGGTGCGGCCCTTGATCTCGAGCTTCAGCTTGTCGATCTCCGCGCCCTTGCGGCCGATGATGATGCCCGGACGCGAGGTGTGGATGATGATCTTGAGCTTGTTCGCAGCGCGCTCGATGTCGATGTGCGACACGCCGGCGCCCGCAAAGCGGTTCTTGAGATCCTTCTTGAGCTTCAGATCTTCATGAAGCAGCTCGGCATAGTCCTTGTCGGCAAACCAGATCGAGTGCCACGTCTTGTTGTAGCCGAGCCTGAACCCGTACGGGTGAACTTTCTGACCCACGCTTCCTCCTTACTTCCCGGACCCGCTGGCAGCCTTCTTGTCGGCGTGACGCGCGTTGCGCTCGTCCCGCTCGACGACGGCACGCGGCTTGTCGGTCGACACTTCGATTGTGATATGGCTGCGCCATCGACGCTCGCTGTATGCGCGTCCCATCGGGGCCGGCCGGCGACGGCGGCGGAACTTGGTCGGGCCAAGATCCACCATCGCCCTGGTGACATAGAGCTCGTCCACGTCAACGCTGACGTTGCGATCCTCGGCGAGGTAGCTCGCGTTGGCGACGGCCGACCGCAGTGTCTTCTCAATCGCCTCGGCTGCGCGCTTCTTGGTGAAGTGGAGGATCGCAAGAGCCTCCGGTACGCGCTTTCCGCGGATCGTGTCGACGACGAGACGGGCTTTCTGGGGAGAGCCCTGGATGTACTTGGCAATCGCTCGTGCGTTCATCTCTTGCCCTTCTTTGCGGCTTTTTCGTTCTTCTCGACGTGCCCCTTGAAGGTGCGCGTCGGCGAGAACTCGCCCAGCTTGTGCCCCACCATGTTTTCAGTCACATAGACGG
>JBGAKX010000075.1:0-22073 GCA_044224215.1 Blastocatellia bacterium | reverse complement strand
CTCGTGTTCCACGACACCATTACGTGGAACGGAGAAATGGTCGAGCGGCAATGGAAGGTTTTCCCACACCCGGAAAAGGGATTCCCGGGTCCGATCGACGACGACGTGCTCATGGCGCTCCTTGAGCTCACCCGCGAACAGGGCGGCGCCAAGAAGGTCTACTTCTCGCGATACGACCTCCTCAAGCGGCTCGGCTGGTCGATCAACGCGACCTACTACACGAGGCTCGAGACGAGCTTCAAGAAACTCGCCGCCGTTCGCGTCGAGGCCATCAATGCGTTTGGCGATCGCGCCCGAAAACGCTTCGTCAATATGGGCCTGACGTTCATCCAGGAATGGAAGCTCAACGCTGAGACGCGCGGCGGCGAGAAGTCCAGCTACGTCCTGTGGTCTGACCGGATCGCCGACTCGATCCACCAGGAGCTGACGCGCTACCTCGACGCGTCGTTCTACTTTGAGGAGTTGTCGTCCGCGATCGAACGCCGACTGTTCCGCTATCTCGACAACTACTTCGACGGCAAGCAACCGTCACTCGCCGTCAACGTCCGCGACCTCTCGCACGAGCACCTCGGCATCAGCCGGCACTACAAGTACGTGTCCCAGATCATGCAGCGGCTCGAACCGGCGCTCAACACGCTCCTCGACAAGGGGTATCTCGAATCATGGCTGCTCGCGGGCGAGAGCCTCTATCTGAACAAGCGACCCGACTTCGGGAACCGTGTGCAGATGGCGCTGCCGTACCTCGGACCCTTCGAACCGCTCGGCGAAACAACCGCGAACAACATGGCGCAGCTCGAACGGCTCCTTGTCGAGCGCGGCGTCGTGCCGGCCGTCGCCGCCCGGCTCTGCGCGTCCGACACGGAGGAGCAACGTGACCGGCTCGACCGAGCAATACGCTACCTCGACGCCGAAGTCGCGCAAGGGAAGCGATTCTCGAACCCCGGCGGATTCCTCGTCAGCCTCGTCGGAAAGAACCTTGCCGCCGATCCTTCGAGCCGCCGGTCGTCGACGGCCGCGCCCCGCCCGCGGTTCCCCGGGCAGCAGCCGACGGCGGAAGCGTCCGCCCCGGCGCGTGCCAAGCCCGACAGCTACGAGAGCGAGTACGCATACATGACGTACGTCAACGAAATCGGCGTCCAACGCTACAACGAACTGTCCTCCGACCAGGTCGTCGATCTTGCCAACACGAAACGCAACGAACTGCTTGCGTCCGAGTACGAGAAGACGTTCCGCAACATGCCGGCCGACGCATTCGAAGAGCACGTTCGATACATGATTCGGAAGGACCTCGCCGCCCAGCACGCAAAGCCGTTCGACGCGTGGGTCGCGGAACGACTCGACGCCTGACCGAATGCCGCCCACGGTAAATTGCAGACACTTGGCATAAACCCCATGCTTGCCATGTTTGGGGCCAGCGCCGCGGTGTGTTAGGCTGCGAGTGGGTTACGGGCTCATCCTGACAGAGGAGCCTGTTGAGCACATGAACGAGCCGTTGAACGGGTTCGGTCGGAGTGTGTATCGCATCGTCTATTGTGGTCCGAGCGAGAGCGGCAAGACCACGAACCTCGAGTCGCTGAACTGGCTCCTGCCGGATCGCGCCGTCGGCAAGCTGGTGCAACTGGCGACCGAGACCAACCGCACGCTCTACTTTGACCTGCTGACCGTTAATCTCGAGACGATCTCGCGAGCCGCAGGTCCGGCGACGCTCGAGATCTTTACCGTGCCTGGTCAGAATTTCTACCACTCGGCGCGCCGTCGCGTCCTGCGCGAGGCGCACGGCGTTGTCTTTGTCGCCGATAGCCGGCGGCAACGGCTCGACGCAAACATCGAAGCGCTCTCGGAACTCGTCGCGGCCATTCAGGACGCCGGCCGCGAGGTCGACGACGTGCCTGCCGTGCTCCAGCTCAACAAGTGCGACGAACCGTCGGCCGTGCCGCGAAACGAACTGCTTGCCGCGCTCGGCTGCGAAGGCGAGCCCTGTGTCGAAGCCGTCGCTCACGAGGGTCGCGGCGTCGTCGAAACGTTGCGCCTGATCACACGATGCGCGATCAACCAGTCGAGGGCCGTTCAACCGGTCGCGTGAACCTCTGAACTGCGCCCGGCGCACGAAGCGCCGTGGCCGTCGCCTTTTGGCGTGCTATCGAGCCCATGGCGCGCCGACACGCGCAAAGAACACATCGCGCGTCTCGCCGACCGGCTCGGTCCACACCGCGAACGCGACACCCGCTTCGGCGCACATCTGCGCTCCAGCGCCGCGGTCGCCGGCTCGCGTGAGTCGTTTCGCCTTGCCGGGGCCGCTCGCAACGTCACCAACGGCGTACTCGAGACGTGACGAACGCCCAAAGCCCGACGTCCAGACAGCCGCAGCTACGCCGTCGCGAGCCGACAGATCGGCGAACGATGCCTTTCGACCGAGCTTGATTGCCGGCCGTGGTGTTTCGGATTCAGGACCGACCGTGAAGTAGTTCAAGCGTCCCGATGCGCCGACGAACGCGATGTGAACGATGCCGGCATCGATGGTCAGCCTCGGAAAACCGATCCCGGCAGTCTCGGCAAGCGCCGGCGCGACGCGAAACGTCATGCCATCGTCGACCGATCGAGCGAACGTAAGGCCATGCGAGCCATTCGCCGCTTCGATCCAGACCGCGACCACGCTCGAGCCCTCCGAGTCGAGCACGAGTTCACCGATTGCACCCTGCGTCGACGCAACCTCGGCGACGACACCTGGCGCGTCAGAACCCGACACGGGAATCAGCCGGCGTTCGACGACGGAACGAGCGGCATCCGGTCGGCGAATCCAGACTGTGGCGACGGAGCTCTCCGTCAGCGCCGTGCGCGCCGTTCCATCGACGACGCCTTCGGCCGCCGTCACGGGAAGCTCGAACGCGCTGCCCGCATCCGACGACCGTGCGAGATACACGACGCCGCGCACAGTCCACACCACCGCGATCCGGGAGCCGTCGACCGCCATCGCGGGAATTCCCGCAGGCGCCGAGTCGTTGACGAACCGGATGGGCTCGAACGACACGCCGCCGTCGGTCGACCGAACGTAATCGACGCCCGTCGGCTCGCCGATCGTGAACGAATTCGCCAGCCAGACGAGATGAACCACGCCGGCCGAAACTTTGACATCGAGCGCGGCGGCGAAACCGGTGAGCGCCGCCACGACCGTCGGGGCAGAGAAGCTGTCGCCGCCATCAATCGATCGCGACGCGACGATCGTCGCCCGCAGACCGTCCGTCAGATTCTCCGACTCGATCCACGCAACCACGACGAGCGAACCCTCGGCCGCCACCACGGCGCCGCCCGACTCGGTCGGCGATTGCGAGAGGTTCGTCGCGCGAGGCGTCGCACGCACAGGGCTCGCGCCAACGAGAAGTACGAGCGCCCCGATCGCGAACCGCACGAAACGGGCGCCCTCGCGACGCATCAATGCGCCCTGAGCGCCCGGGCCAGCAGGCCGAGACCGCCGGCCACCAGGCCAAAGATGATCAGCACGTTGAACAGGTTCGTGGGCTGGAATGCGATGCTCAGGCTCGCGATGACACCGGCAAAGATCACGAGCAGACCGAGCGCCGTCAGCGCCCAGCCGAGGATCGACTTTTCCGTTGAAGAACAGCACGCCGATGCCGAAGAGCACCGGCAACATCGAGATCCCGAAGGAATGATCGCCAAACCACGCCGGGAATCCGCTGTAGACCACGACACGCGACATGACCAAATACCCGCCGAGCGCCAGCAAACCGAGACCGATGACGAACTCGAGCAATCCGCCGGGCGTGCCGCCCGGACCCTGATAGCCGTCCGGTTCCTTGTTGTCGTCGAGATCGTCGGCCACTGGATGCCGCCTAGTCCGAGCGCTTGCGAAGCTGCGTTCCCGCCGTGCCGCCGCGCGGCGAAGTGATCGGCACGTAGAGCCGTTCAGGCGCGCGCACCTCGATGTCGCCGCGCGTCACGAACGTGGACACCGTGCGAATCGGCTGGTTCGACCTCCGGTCGCCGGGTCGCTCCGGTACGTACGCCACCATGTACTGGCCCTCGATCTGCTGCCACACGAGTTTTGGAATCAGGTCGAGGTCCTTGTCCGGATCCACGACCCACAACTTCCCGCCTGTATCGTCCGTCGCCTTCACCATCTTGTCCGTGGCGTCGTTCAGGTTGTCCTCGTACTGCCGGAGCTCCTTCTTCCTGCCGTGGTACGACGGGCTCATGATCGTGTTGAGCACGCCGTTGATCCCGTGCGCCTGTTTTCGGATGTCCTCGGAGAGGTACTGCCCGAGGTTGACGATGTACAGCGTTGACGCCGTGTCGCGCAGCAGCCCGAGCGCGCGCGTGAACGTGGCAACATGGCTCGACTCGTCGACGCCGTCCGAAATGACGACGATCATCTTGTGACCGAGCTTGCCGGCGAGCAGCTTCTCGGCCGAGTAGCCAATGGAGTTCCACATCTGGCCGTCGAGCCCGCTCTCGAACTTCTCCTCGACCGCGGCTTCCGCCTCGCGCGCGTCCTTGGTCCACGGCTGGATCAGGTCGATCGTGTCCGCGTACTGCACAACGGCGACGTTGTCATCCTCGCCAAGGGCATACAGCAGGTCATAGACGATCTGCCGGTGCGCGGCCAGCTGCTTCGTCGGGCCGATCTGGCGGCTGACGTCGAGCACGATGACGAGCCACAACGGCCACCGCTCGATCGACGTGACCTTCTGCCGCACACCGTCCTCGGTGACGTTGAGGTCTTCGTAGCCGATCGTCGGAACGCGTCCGCCGGCGCGGTTCACAAAGGTCACCGGCACCCATCGTGGCGCCGACGGCGCGAGCGCAGCCGACGAAAGCGCGGCCGAATTCAACCGGTCCGCGGTAATCGTCGAAATCTTGCCCGTGACAGGAGCCGCGGGGCCGGGAGGGGAGACGGCCGGTGTGAGCGGGGCGCCTGACTTTGCCGAACCGGCGACGGTCCGTTTGTCACCGCCGGCAGATGCCCTGGTTCCGCCTGCCCTCAGCTCGCTCTTGCCTCCAGCCGGAACCGGCGTCTGTGCGCCGGCTGCGGTGACTGCAAGCAGTCCGAATGCAACAATGGCAGTCGAGATTCGTCGGATCGGTCCCAATCGTGCCTCCACGGAAAAAAGCTGCTCCATAGTACACCAAATGGCTTCCTCGGGATGACCCGCCCACAAAGCGCCGTCGCGCTTCGCTTGCCGGCGCACTCCAAAGGGTCGCGACGGCGCTATCGTGTGACAAATCCGCGCGCGGCGGGCACCGCCCGCGTTGACCGTGTTTCATGCTGTCCGCTAACGTCACGACGATGACCAACGTCACCGGCCAGCAAGACCCTCCGTCGACGGTCGTCTTTCGGCCCCGGCGGAGATGCCCGAAGTGCGGCCTCGTCAACACGGATCTTGCGCCACGATGTCGCCGCTGCCGCCGGCTGTTCGACGACATCGACCCGCGCGTCGAGTCCGAGCGGCTCGTCGAGCGGCTCCGCGCGCGCCGCATCATCGCGATTGTGTGCACAGTCGTCATCGCAACCGGCCTGCTGGCCACCGGCTACGGCTACTGGGCCCGGCAACAACGGCTCGAACGATTCGAGGACTCGTCGACGCGAATTCTCCTGGATCTCGAGACGACCGAGCGCGGCTCGATCGAGGACGCGTACGTGATCGCGTCGGCATTCGACGACGCCGAGGTCGTTCGCCTACTGTCGGATCAGGCCGCGACGTGGTCAGATCGCAAGCGGCGCTGCGCATCGCTCCGCCAGGACGTCAACGAGCTCGTCCCCCAGAACCCGCAACAGACCGCGGCCGAGCTCGCCATCGAGCACCGGCTCGACGCGCTCGCGCAGGCGTCGAGCGCGCTTGCAGGAGCGGCGACGATGTCCGATCCCGCGACGGGACGGAAGGCCGCGGAGCGCTACGTCGCCGACTCGGCCAGCCTAGAACAGTGACGGCTGCGTGACGAGCGACTCGGGATCGCCTTCGGGCTCGCCGAGCAGCCGCTTCAGATGGTTCGCGGACGCGGGCGCGTGGCCCGGAAAGAAGTTGCTGAAGTACGCGAGCACGAGATCGACGCGCCGCCCGATCGTCGTGACAACGCCGGCCCACTCCTCGAGCTCTTCGTTGCGATCGATCTGCACGTGCGAGTGGTCCGTGATCGAGCGCGATCCCATCCACCGAATGTACGTGAAGGAAGCCGTCGGCTGCTCGGCGAGGTCGACGAACATTTCACGCGGAATCCACTCGCCGTCCACGAGCGCAAGCGCCACGTCGTTCGCGCCAAGCAGCGTCAGCGTGTCGTCGGTGAGCCAGCGCCGGTCGCGAAACTCGACGGCAAAGCGAATGTCGTGTGGCAGCAACGGCAGAAACCGCTCGAGCGCTTCCGTCTCACGAGGCGAAAAATCCGGCGGAAACTGGATGAGAACCGCGTCGAGTTTGTTTCCGAGACCGCGCGCACGGTCGCAGAACAGCCGCAGGTCGCGATCCGAATCGCGCAGCCGGTTCTCGTGCGTGATGGCGCGGGGCATCTTGAGCGCGAACGTGAAATCGTCTGGTGTCCGTGCGACCCAGTTCCGAACGGACGCTTCAGTCGGCGGCGCGTAGAACGTCGAGTCGACTTCAACCGATCCGAACAGCTTTGCGTAGAGCGACAGCAGCTCGTCCGAGCGCGAGCCGCGCGGGTAGAACGGCCCGATCCACGCGTCGTAGTTCCATCCCTGGGTGCCGATGACGACCATTCGCGGGAAAGTGGCGCGCTAGACCTTCCAGTAGCGGCGCGTGTAGTAGCTCTTCAGCTCGCGCGTCGTGGCGGCAAGCAGCGCGCCCACCGATTGTTCGCCGCCTTCGGCGACGGGCTTGACGCCCACGACACCATCCGAATCGGGCTCGACCCGCAGCTCGCCTCCCGGCGTGTCGACCTCGACAAGCGCACCGAACACCGCGTCCGACAGCACGACCGTGTATCCGTTCGCGCCATAGGCGTAGATCTTGTCGTTGCCGGCGAGCACGTACGACACCGTATGGTCGCGGTGAACAGATTCGACGCACTCGACGAACTCGGCCAACTCGCTCGGCGCGTCGGGCGCAAGTCGGACCGGAGAATTCTGGGCTGAGGTCATCGCGGCTCTCCCTCGGATGATGGCGCGGACGGGATGGCGCGATCTTACCAGCCGCGCGCCCGCGTGAAAACATCGCAGCCGGTGATGGCGCTCGGACCGCGCCGGTCGCTAGAATGGCGCATCGCTTTGATTCAGGGGATCCGCACATTGGGCAGATATCTCGTCGCCGTCACGTTCCTCGTGGCGATTCTTATAGGCGGCGTGCCGCCGCGCGCCGCTGCGCAGGCCGGCGCGGATTTTTCGCGCTACGTCGCCGTTGGCGACGGTTTCACCGCAGGCTTCCAGGACGGCGCACTGCACGCCGCCTCACAGCAGACGAGCTATGTCACGTTCATCGCCGGCGCGGCCGCGACGCCGCTCGCCTTGCCGCTTGTCGGCGAACCCGGTCTCCCGACGCCGAACACGGTCACGGGTCTCGGCCTGCTCGTGCAGCGGCCGAACACGTGCGAGTACCTCGGATTCGATCTCGCGACGGGCCGATCCGTCGGACGGATCGATCCGTCGGTCACGGCGACGTGTGTCGCGGTGCCGTTCCAGACGGCAGCGCTGGCACTCGAGCAGAAGTGGTCAATCGTCCCGGGCAATCCGAACGACCCCGATACGTTCGAGGACTTCGTGCTTGGATATCCGTACACACTGCACGGCGGCGCGCCAATGACGCAGATCGAAACGGCGGTCGCGCTCGAGCCGACATTCGTCACCGTGTGGCTCGGACCGACGGACGTCTACAACGCGGTCGTCGCGGCGGACGTGAACCCTGCCACGCTGACCTCGCCCGAAGACTTTGACCGGAAGATCGGCGAGGCCATCGATGCGCTTGCGGCCACGGGCGCGCGAGGCGCGGTCCTGAACGTGCCCTACGCCACGTCGACGGCGGTCTTGCTGTCGCAGAAGGACATCCGCCAGCGGACCGGGCTGACGTCCAAACAGGTCAAAAACCGTCTCGGCGTGTTGAAGTCGTCGTTCGTGACAATCAACTCGCTGCGTTCGATTGACCGGATCGCCGCTGGGCTTGCGACGGGACCGCTCACCGACGACGAGATATTGACGGCGCAGGAGATGGACCGCATCACGACCACGATCGACGCGTACAACGCGATCCTCGCGGCGCGCGCGCGCCGCGCAGGGTGGGCGCTCGTGGACCTGAACGCGCTCTACGCGCGGTACGAAAAGCGCGGCGTGGACGTGCCGGGGGCCGGAACGCTGACCACTCGCTACCTTGGCGGGCTCTACGGGCTCGACGGACTCTACCCGAGCAACACCGGCCAGGCGCTGATCGCCGTCGCCGTGCTGTCCGCAGTCAACGAGAAATACGGAACGGCGCTGCCGCTGCCGAATGTCGCGGCGGTCGCAGCGTCCGATCCGCATGTGTGCACGAGGACCTTCTAGGGCGTCTCGTAGGCCTGGATGATCGCATCGCCGACCTGAGCCGACGCGCGCAGCTTGCCGAGCGCCTGCTGCGCCTCGGCCTTTGAGTCGTACCTGCCGACCCGGACGCGATACCACGTGCCCTTTGCGCCAAGATCGGCTTTCAGGACGTACGCGTCGAACCCAGCGCCCTTGAGCGAATTCGCAAACGCGGCCGAATCGCCCTCGTTCGGGCTGCTCCGAACCTGGATCGTGAAACCGCCCGAGCCGGCGGGAGGCTTTGGCGCTTCGGTAGCTGGAGGCTGTGCCTGCGGCGTCGTTGCGGTTTGCTGTGCACCGGAAGGCGTGGCCGTCGACGGCGCGGGCGACGTCACCGAAGATGCCGCCGGCTGAGATGCCGGCGCAGGTGCGGTGGCCTGGGGAGGCTGAGCCGGTTTTGGGTTGATGCCGTCCTGAATGCCGAGCTTCCAGACGACGAAGAGGATTCCTGCCGCGGCAAGCAGCGCGAGCAGCGTCAGCGGCCCGACGCGACGGCCGCGCGGACGCGGTGTCTCTTCGACCTCGGGCGCAACCCACGGGGTGACATACTGTTGCGCGAGCTCCGCCTGGCGCGCGACCTCGGCCGGCGTCTGCCGGTTGACGACTCCCGAGCCGAATGCCGGCTCGGCAGATGGCGGCTCGGACTGCAGCGGTGGTGCGAACGGCTCGATCGGAGCACTGGCGAACGCCGGCGGCGTCACGGGCTGCGGCGGTGCGAACGGTTCGACCGGCGGAGGGACCGCGGGTGCATTCGACGCTGCGAGCGGTGCGATGGTCGGAGTCCGGTCCGGAAGCACGATCGGCCGGGGCGGCGGCGTCAGTCGGGGCGGAGCGTCGCCACGAGGTTCGGTTCGATCTACGGTCGGCGCGAACGGTGACGCCAGACCGAGCGTATCGCCCGATGGCTCGGGGGAGTACATCGGCTCGGTCCGGAACGGCGCGGGCCGACGCTCGGACACGATGGGCGCGGTTCGAACCGTCTTTTCGGGGACGACAGCCGGTGCGCCGGCGGATGCGGCATCAGCCGCGGGGCCGTCGATTTCGAGAACGTTGTTGAGATGTGGCGGGCCGGGCGGAACGATCGGATCGAGACTCGGCAGTTCGAGAATCTCGTCGCCTCCAAACGCGTCGGATCGGACGGTGACAGCAGGTGGCTCGGGGGCAGCTGCATTCGCAGCTGCCGGATTCTCGAACATCTGGCGGATGACATCGGGCGGGGTCGGCGGCCCCCCCGACGGTCTGGGAATCGCGACCGGAGGTGCTGCTGCCAGTGGAGGCACGGAAGGCTGTTCGGTCTCCATCTGCTTGTTGAGCGTCGCCTCGGCGGCAAGCGACTCGAAGAACCGCATCGCTGACGGCGGGACGCTCGTGTCGTCCGGCGACCCCGACGCATAGACCTCTGCGTCGACGGGCGGCAGTTTTCCGGAACCGCTTCGGATCTCGCCCGGGAGAAACTGGTGGCCGGCCGCCTCTTCGAGTGAACCCGGCGTGCCGCCCGGCGCCTCGACGTGCACCGAGGCACGACAACTCCAACACGTGAAAGACGTTCCTGCCGCGGGTATTCTGGACGTGTCGATTTGATACTTCCGCTTACAGCTTGGGCAGATGATGACCATGCGCGAGTCTCCGAATTAGGGGCGGCGAATGCGTTATCAATTGCACGCGGGGGTCGAAAAGTCAATTCACAGTAAGAGTCGCTTGCGCCGCGTAGAGGCCGTCGCTAGGCTGTCGGGGCGGTTGCGAAGGAGCTCGCCGAATGCATACGTCGATCCGTCCGATTTGCGCGCTGGCGCTGGCTGTTGCCGTGTTGGCCGCCGGATCGTCCGGTGCAGCGCAGACAAAGAAGAAGCCCGCCCGCTCCAAGCCGGCCGGGACCGGCAAGCAGCCGCCAAAGTCCGTCTGGCCGCCGTTCGAAACGCGTCGCGCGGACTGGATCAAGCGGAAGCAGGCCGCGACCGACGCCGGCACCCGCGGACCGGAGCCTCTCGCGCAGTATCTTGTCGACGAGGTGGTGGTGACGGGCGTGTACGACACGGAGACGGGCTACGGCGTGTTTGCTCTGGCACGTCCCACAGGGAACACTTTTTTTGCCGTGCCTGGGGCGGAGCTCTACAACGGGCGGCTGGCCGAGATCCGGCCTGCTGCGAGCGGGTTTGTCGAGGACTTCGAGATCGTGTTCGTCGAGCGGACGGGAGCCGGGAAGGGAAGCGCGGACCGGCGGGTCGTCAAGCGGGTGGAGCCGGCGCCGGGACCGGGGTCGAATCCGTAGGCTAGGTCACGAGCCAACGAGCGCCACTGAACCGATGCCGGTAGGGATCGGTTCGGTGTCAAACCCGACCAATTCATAATCTGCGACGATTCGCGTTGATCTGCGGCCGGCCTTCCAAAATCTGCGGCTTGTCCCCAAAACGAAGAAAACCGCCTCCGAATCACGCAAGTTCGGAGGCGGCTGATCTCCAACACCGGTTGGAGGAGAAGATGAGACTCACGAACAGAACTATGCAACCACGATGCCGATCTGTCAAGTGCCTCAATAATCCCCTTTATTTTGACTGGTTTACGATTCCGCCTCGAAAGCCGTTGTTGAAAAACGGAGATCCGAATTTTCGGAAATCAACGAACGGATGAAAGAATCTCGAGCACGACGGGCCGCACGCCGTTGATGATGAACTGGATTCCGATCACGCAGACGATCAAGCCCATCACCTGAGTCACGATGTGAACGCCCGATCGCCCGACGAGCCGCAGCGCCGCCGGCGAGATGATCAGGAACGCGGCGGTCACCACGATGACCGCCAGGATCGCGACGAGAAGCGACACGACGTGCAGTCCCGTCGGGCTCTGGCCCATCAGGACCATCACCGTGCTGATCGCTCCCGGGCCGCAGATGATCGGCATGCCGAGCGGGAAGATCGCCGGATCCGACTTGGACGCCGCTTCGCCGTCCGGCGTCTCCTTGTCGGCACCAGTCAGCATCTTGATCGACATCACGACGAACAGGATTCCGCCCGCGATGCGGAACGCGTCGATCGTGATGCCGAACGTCTTCAGGATCAGACCGCCCCCGATCGCGAACAACATGAGGAGACCGAGCGAGACGGCGCAGGCGCGCACAGCAACACGGCGCCGCTCGGCCGCGTCCGCGCCATTCGTGAGCGTGACAAAGATCGGCGCCGCCGCCAACGGATCGATGATCGTGAGAAGTGACGAGAAGCTGAGCATCCCGAATGCGAGTGCGCTTGCCATGATGAGTTCCCTGGATCTCCTATTCGTCGATCGGAATCGCCGTGTCGGCCTTGCCCGTCGACAACACGAACGTGGTACGCACGCGGTCGATGTCCGCGCTCTTTGTCAGCTGGTAGAGAAGAAAGTGCTCGTACTCGCCGATGTCGCGAACGACGACCTTCAGCAGAAAATCGTCCTCGCCCGCAACGTGGTGGCATTCGAGCACCTCCGGAAACGCCGACACCGTCGCGAGGAATCGCTTGTGCGTCGACAGCTGGTGTTTGGCCAGCTTGACGTGCACGAACGCCATGGTGCCCTGGCCGACCGCGGTCCGGTCGACGAGCGCCGCGTAACCGGTAATCACGCCGCGCTGCTCGAGCTTCTTGATCCGCTGGAGCATCGGCGTCGCCGTCAACCCCACCGCCTCGGCGAGCGCCGAGTTGGTCATCCGGCCGTTCGACTGCAGCAGCCGAAGGATCTTCCGGTCGATCTCGTCGAGCGGCGTCGCCGGCTCGAATGGTCCCGCTGTAGCAGAATACGTCATGACAATATACTACTGATAGCAGATTATGCTGTCAAGTGCTCGGATGGCAGCACGGTGTCCTGTTCGCGCGCGCGGCGTGCGTGCGTGCTTGACTGCGACGGCTTCACGAATCAGACTGGCGGACACCCGGCAAGGAGGCCGCTGGTGCCCTCACCGCAATCTCTCGTCACATTCGTCTGTACGTTGTTCCTGACGCTGCTGCTTACGTACGTCAAGTTCGGGGTTGCTCCAGTCTGGAGCGCCGTGGCGTCGGTGGCGGTCGCGCTGATATGTGCCGGGTTTGTGGCGATGCGTACGGTCGGCGATGACGACGACGATGACGTCACGCAGGACTCGCGCACTTCGGCATCGTCCGACCAGCCCCCGCAATACTGACAGTTGGCGTAAACATGACGCGTTCTAGGATCTGGTTGGCCGCTGGCTGTGCGGTAGCGGGCCTGGCGGCGAATGTCCTTTTCCCGCTCGTCCCACTCGGCGGCGGGTTGCGCGTCCATCTCGGCGGCGTGGCCGGGCTTGTCATAGCGGCACTGTTTGGCTGGCGTTGGGGTGCTGTCGTCGCCGCGATCGCCTCGGCGCCGTTTGTGATGGCACCGCCGTGGTATGTCGCAGAAGTGCTCGCAGCAGTCGGCGCCGGGTTCGCCGTCCGGCGCGGGAGCTTTCTCGTTCCACCCCTCGCGATCTTCTGGGCTGCCGCAGCCATCGTGGGCGAAGCGATCGGCAGTGGCGGAGAGGCCGGGGCGACCACTGCAATGTCGTGGCTGATATCGGGACTGGCGGCTGCGCTGGTCGCCGACGCTGCGCTCCTCGCGGGCGCGGTCGCGCGGCACGCGACTGGTGACATCGCGCCGCGCGGGTTCGGCGCCCACGTGGCGTTTCCGCTCACCGTCGCCGCGGTTGGACCTGCGGTCCTCGTTGCGATTCTCGTCGGGCACGCTGCGTACCCGACGGGGATCTTTGTTGCCCTGCTCGCGAGCCTTGCGGCGCTCGGCGGAAGCACGGTCATCGGCGACCGCGTCACCACGCTCCTCGACGGCGCGACGCGCACCGACCGCGATTCGCCGGCCACGAATCCCTTTCTCGACCTCTCGACCGTTCGGGTCCTTCGCGACCGGATCGCACTGCTCCTCCAGGACCATCGCGACCTGAACGACCAGCTTGCCGATCGCCTGGCCGAACGCGAACGCGCGTACGCCGAACTGCTCAGACTGTCGGAGTCGCTCGAAGAGCGTCTGCAACTGCGCGGCGCCGAGATCGAGGAGCGGAGCTACCTGCTCGACCTCTCGCAACGCCATTACCGCGACGCGATCGAGCAGGCGACCGACATCATCTTCACGCTCGATCTGGAGGGCAAGTTTCTCGACATCAACGCCGCGGGCGAGAAGTTCTTTGGCCATCGGATTCCGACGATCACAGGCCGCCGGTGGCACCAGATGCTCGCGCCCGGTTACGATCCGAGTCTCGGCGACGCGACCGCCATGCTCCCGATCCTCGAAGCGCTCCACACCGAGGGCACGTTTGCCGCCGTCTCGGTCGTGCAGGCCGCCGGCGGCGAGATCCGGCTTCTCGACACCAGGCTCGAGCTCGTTCGCGACGAGGACGGAATGCCGATGAACATCAACGGGGTCGCGCGCGACGTCACCCAGCTCGCCGGCCTGCAGGAGCAGGTCCAGGAGCTCGGCGAAACGATCGTGACGATGCAACGGCGAGCCCGCGAGCGCGAACAGGAGCTCGAGGCGCTGTTGCGCGCGTCGCGGTCGATCAACTCCGAGCTCGAGATCGACTCGCTGCTGCAGCACATCATCGAGAGCGCTGCCGGCCGCCTTGGCGCCGAGAGCGGATTCGTCGGACTGCTCGACGAGGGCGCACTTGCGCTCAGGTGGTACTGGCGCGCGACCGGCGCGTCGTGGATCGATCTCGAAGGCCCAGGCGTCGAACGGGGGATTACCGAGATCGTGCTCGAAACGCGCCGGCCGTACCTGTGCGCGGACGCGGCGACCGATCCGAACTCGGACAAGGAGTTCACGCGGCGCTTCGACGTGCGCTCGATGCTGCTGCTGCCGATCTTCAACCAGTCCAGCGAAGTGCTCGGCGCGATGGCGCTCCACAACTTCCCGATTGCGCCGACAGCGCCGGGCGACGAACCAAAGATCGCGGGCGACCCCGACATGCGCATCATCGAAGGGCTCGTCGACATCGCCGCCGCGGCCATCCAGCAGTCGCGTCTCTTCGAACAGGTCCGCCAGCAGGCCGAGACCGACCCGCTCACGGGCCTCTACAACCGTCGGGCGTTCAACTCGCGCTTCGAGATCGAGATCGAGCGCGCCTCGCGATTCAACCGGACGGTGGCGCTCATTCTGCTCGACATCGATCACCTCAAGAAGATCAACGACTCGTTCGGACACCCGATCGGCGACGCGGCGATCTGCACGGTTGCCGATGTACTGCAGAGCCGGCTGCGACGCAACGACTTTGCCGCGAGGATCGGCGGCGAGGAATTCGCGGTGCTCGTCGTCGAAGGCAAGGCGGATACGTCGGCGAACGTTGCGCGCAGTCTGCTCGAAGCGCTCAGAAAGCGCGACGTCCCGCGCGCCGGACACATCACGGCCAGCCTCGGCATCGCCGTCTACCCCGAGGACGCGTCGACGCGCGACGAGCTGTTCCGGCTCGCCGACACGGCGCTCTATCGCGCCAAGAACAGCGGCAGAAACCGCGTGGTCCAAGTGCGCGACAGCGACGACGAGTCGATCACGAACGTGTCCTGAGGCACGCGTTTACGCCCGTCGCGCGCTCACTCCGCCAGCACGGACAGCACGGCGTCACGGGCCGATTCGACCAGCGCGCGCTCGTTGTCGTACGACATCGAGGCGACGGCGTCGCTCCAGTCGAACCACCTCGCCTCGGTGACTTCGTCGTCGTGGTGGTCGAGGTGTCCACCGACGGCGCGCATCACGAAGTACTCGACGAACTTGTGGTATCGCACACCGTCCTCGACGAACCAGTAGTCGATGACCCCGAGCGGTCTGAGGATCTCGACTTCGAGTCCGGTCTCTTCGCGCACCTCGCGCACCGCCGTCTGGCGTGCCGACTCCTTCTTCTTGAAATGGCCCTTTGGCAGGGCCCACAACTGCCGGCGACCACGCGCGACCGCGATCAGCACCACCTGCAGCCTGCCGTCGGCGAGCTGCGCGACAAGGCCGCCTGCAGCTTCGTCGCGCTTCAACTTCAGCGGCTTGCCGTTCCTGGTTGTCTCGCTCACTCCTGCCAGTCCTCAACGCCGGGATCGCCGAGACACCAGTCGATCAATCGGTCGGCGATCTTGTCGAGTGGCAGCACTTCGGTCGCAAACGACCGTTCGACCACCGCGCGCGGCATTCCATAGATTGCCGACGTTGCGGCATCCTGCGCGATCACTACTCCGCCGCGCTCGGCAATCTCGGCCAGCCCGTCGACGCCGTCCTCGCCCATGCCGGTGAGCATCACGCCGATGGATCGTCCGCCGAACCACTCGGCGATCGACGAGAACAGCAGTTCGCCGGACGGCCGGTGGCATCGCACTTCGTCTGCCTCCGAGAAGAGCAGGACACCGCCGGGACTGATGACGAGGTGCCGATGCTCGGGGGCAAAGTAAACGACGCCAGGCTGCGCAATTTCGCCGTGCTCGGCCACCTTCACCGTCAGCGCGCACGACTGGTCGAGCCACTCGACGAGTCCCTGCAGAAATCCTTCGGTGATGTGCTGCACGACGAGAATCGGCGCCGGAAACGCAGGCGGCAGGTGCCGGAACAGGTACTCGAGCGCCGCGGGGCCTCCCGTCGACGAACAGATTCCGACAACGTCGAAACGCGGCGCTCCGTGGACCTGCGGAACATCGGCGAATGCGGCGCCCGTGGGCTGAGCGTATTCACCCGAACCGTCGAGGAACAACCGGACCACCTTGACCTCGGCCATCAGCTTGAGCGTCGAGACAAAGTCGGACACGAACTTCGTGAAATCGCCACCGGGCGTCAGGCGCGGCTTCTCGATCACGTCGAGCGCTCCGGCCTTCAGCGCGTTGAAGCTGATGTTGAGCGTGCGGTCGTTCAGGTCCGAGCACAACACGACGATCGGTGTCGGACGGTCGCGCATGATCGCGCGGATCGCCGACACCCCGTCCAGCCGCGGCATCCGGATGTCCATCGTGATGATGTCGGGGCCGAGCGTGTGCGCCATCGCAATCGCCTCGTCGCCGTCGCCCGCGATGCCGACGACCTCCATCTCGGGATCGCTGCTGATGATGGTCTGCAGCATCCGGCGAACACTGGGGGAGTCGTCAACGATGAGTACGCGTGGCATGAAGATCCCGGGTGACCGCGGTTAGAGCAGCGCCTCGAGCATGTGCAGGAACCGCCCCTGCTCGAAGTCGCGCTTGACGATATACCCATCCGCGCCGACCTGCATGCCGCGCATCCGGTCCTCGTCGGACCCGAGCGACGTCACCAGCAGGATCGGCAGTTCGCGATGCGCATCGAGCCGGCGCACCTGTTCGACGAGCTGAAACCCGTTCATGTTGGGCATGTTGATGTCGGTGATGAGCGCGTCGCACGTGTTCGTCTGCAGATATCGCAGCGCCTCGTACCCGTCCTTGCAGGCAACGACGTCGTACCCGGCAGTCTCGAGGATGTTCTTTTCGAGCGTGCGCGTGGTGATGGAGTCCTCGACGACGAGGATCCGGTTTCGCGCGCCGTGGCCCCGCACAGGGAGTCCGGCCGCGGCAACGGCGCCCGACGCCGCGCGCGGTCCCGGCGCCGCATTGTTCACGATGTCGAGCGGATCGAGCACGAGCAGCACGTCGCCGCTGCCCACGATCGTGCCGCCCGCGATGTTTCGCACACGGAGCAGCTGTTTGCCGAGCGGCTTGACCACGATCTCGCGCTCGTCGACGAGCGAATCGATGATCAGCCCGAGCCGCCGTTCGCCGGCGCTCAGGATGACGACGGGAAACTTGGCATCGTCGTCGCCGTCGTCGCCCCCGAGCCCGAGGACCTCGGCAAGCCGCGCCACGGCCACCGGTGCACCCGCAAGGATCAGCGCCGGCGTGTCCTCGATCATCTCGATCTCGTCGGCCGTCACGCGGACGATTCGCTCGACGCAGTTGATCGGAATCGCGAACGTCTGGGTTCCGGCGCGCACGAGAAGGCTCTTTGTCGTCGACAGCGTCAGCGGAAGCGTGATCGTGATGCGCGACCCCCGGCCCCTGGTCGTGTCGAGCGCGATCTGGCCCTGGACCTTGTGGATGTTCTCGCGGACGACGTCCATGCCGACCCCTCGTCCCGACACGTCCGTGATGCTCGATTTCGTCGAGAGGCCCGAATGGAAGATGAACTGCAGGATCTCGCGATCGGTGAGCGTGCGCGCGATTGCCGAGTCGGTCAGCCCCATCTTGAGCGCCCGATCGAGCACTGCGTCGACGTCGATCCCGCGACCGTCATCCTCGACGAGAATCTGGATCTGACCGCCGATCTGGCGCGTGACGACGCGAATAGTGCCCGCACGAGGCTTGCCGGCGGCCTCGCGCTGATCGGGCGGTTCGATGCCGTGGCTGACCGCGTTTCGCAGCGTGTGCATCAGCGGGTCCTTGAGCATCTCGAGGACTCGCTTGTCGACCTCGGTCTCGGTCCCGACGAGCTCGAGCACGGCGATCTTGTTCTCGCGCCGTGCAACATCCCGAACGAGCCGCTGAAACCCGCCGAGGATCGTCGACACCGGCAACATCCGCGCCTTTTTGATGTCCTCCTGCAGGTTCTCGGTCAGGATCGACGTGTGCATCGCGTCACGATTGAAATTCTGCATCAGCGACGACACGCGCGAGTTGACGTTCTTCAGATGGCCCTCCATCCGCTCGAGCAGGTCGCGCCGTTTGGTGTCGAGCGAGCGCGCGCGTCGTGGGTCCGCGCTCGCGAGCGCGCGTCGCACCTCCTTCAGCCGGCCCCAGTCCTTGTTGGCGTCTTCGAGCTCGATGTGCAGGTCCTTGAGCGCCTGCATCCGGTCTTCGTTACGGATCTTTGCGATGAGCAGTTCGCCGATCTGCGCCATCAGCGAGTCGAGCTTGCGAATTGGAACGCGGATGGTCTCCTCGGCGACGGTTTGCTTGTCGGACTCAACGAACCGCTCCTCCGGCACGGGCTCCGGTTCGGGAGCGGCGCGCTCGACGAGCGCGTGCACGACATCCGGCTCGGGCGCCACGGCGATCTCGACGTCCTCCTCGACGATTCCTAGCTCGACGGCCGCCGGTCCGCCGATCTCCGTGTCGATCGACGGCTCGACGACCGAGCGTTCCTCGGGCGACTCGATCGAGGTGGCGTTGGCGACGGTTGCGGCAGGCGATGACTTCTGCGACGCGCTCTCGGCGTACTTCAGGCACGCGTCCCGGACCTTCTCGAGCGCGGCCGCATCCTCACCCGTCGGATCCTCGACGCGATGGCACCCTTCGGCGAGCCGGTCGAGCGCGTCATAGAGCAGGTCGAACAGTTC
Organism: Blastocatellia bacterium; assembly: GCA_044224215.1. Classification (GTDB taxonomy): domain Bacteria; phylum Acidobacteriota; class Blastocatellia; order UBA7656; family JADIYM01; genus DAOMFM01. The sequence goes on along the minus strand of JBGAKX010000075.1, from coordinate 3,279 downwards.
GACGGGCGCTTCGCGACGCGCGTCGCGCAGTGCCTCAAAGACCTCTTCCATCGCGTGCGACGTGTCCTGGATCAGCGTCAGGCCGAGAATCGACGACGCTCCCTTCAGCGTGTGCGCTTCGCGCGCGATCTCGTCGAGACACGCCGCGAGATCGTCCACGCCGCCCTGTTCGAGCTTGAGCAGCAGCCGGTTGATCGACTGGATGTGCTCGTCCGCCTCGACACGAAACGTCTCGCTGATAGCCTGGCGGATCTCGTCGTCGGAGATGGACATAGGTCGTTCGCTTGAGTGTTCCGTCGTCGCGCGCAATCGCTTCGGGTCGGGGCGCGGGTCGTGCAGTCCCTCGCGCGACGTGTCAGGCTACTTCGAGAACTCCTCGATCAGCTTGTTGATCTGGCCGGTCAGCGACCCAAGGCTGCGCGACACCTGCTCGGTCTGCTTGATCGACTTCACGTTCTCGCCCGAGGCCTTGTTGATGTTGCCCATGGCGACCGAGACCTGCTCCATGCCGGTCGATTGCTGCTTCGCCGACGCCGCGATCTGCTTTGCCATCCGCGCCGACTCTTCGATCGCCTCAGTCAGCTGATGGATGTTCACGCCCGCGCTGTTCGCGAGCTCGACACCGGTTTCGACGCGCTTGGATCCCTCTTCCGTCACGATCACGGCCGAGTTCGTCGCCTTCTGGATCTCTCCGAGGATCTTTCGGACCTGGACCGTCGCCTGCTTGGACTGCTCGGCGAGGTTTCGGATCTCCATCGACACGACCGCGAATCCCTTTCCGTGTTCGCCGGCCTTGGCGGCCTCGATCGACGCGTTCAGCGCGAGCAGCTTGGACTGCTCGGCGATGTCGTTCACGGTCGCGATGATCTCGCCGATCATCTGTGTCTGCTCCGAGAGCGCGAGGATCTTCTCGGCGATCGATTCGACCTGCTCCTTGATCTGGTGCATGCCTTCGATCGACTGCTCTACGGCCTTGCCTCCAACCTTTGACGCTTCGACCGACCGCTCGGCGACGTCGATGACCGCCTGCGCGCGTTCGAGCGCCTGCTGCGACGTCTGCTTCACCTCGTTGATCGTCGACGTAATCTCGTTGATGGCGGCCGCCTGCTCGCTGGTCGACGTCGACTGGGACGACGTGGCCATCAGGATGTTCAGCGAGGCCTGGTTCAACTGCTCGGCGGCGCTTGTCAGCTGCGCGATGAACGATCGCTTGAGCAACTCCTCCTGCGCCGTGCCGGACGAGACGTACGAATCGAGCGCAAAGCTGAAGTCGAAGAAGAGCACCTTGATGAGCGATTCGAGCGCCGAGCCGATCCTGCCCGGATCGTCAGGGTATGCCGCAAAGATGCTCTGCAGCAGACCGCGGATGAACAGGCTGTAGCCGCCAAGGAAGAACTTTGGCCCAAGCCCGGCCGAGCTCGTGCCGGCGCGGTCCTGGCTGAGGCGCAAAAGCGCGAACCCGCGATCGTAATTGCCCGACGTGACGCCGCCAAAGTACGCGAGCTGTGCCTGACGCAGCCGTTCGATGCTCGCATCGTCGGCGAGCACGCTTGCCGCTTCGGGGAAGGCCTGGAAGTGCCCGACGATCGCCTCGACGACGCCGGCGAGCCGGTCGTGGGACACCGAGTCGAGCTCGGTCATCGTGGCTTCGTCGTCCGGACCGATCTGCAGAAGCGCGCGCCGTCGCTCGATCTCCTTCTCGTCGATGCGGAGCGCTTCGCTTGCGTGGGAATCGTGGCTGGCTTGACTCATCGTCGTTCCTCGAGTGCTTCGTGCGTGACCCAGAGGCGTTCGTCGCCAAGCAGTTTCTCGGCGTCGAGAATCGCAAGGCCGTTCTCTGTGAGGCCGCGGATATACAACTCGCGCGAATGCGAGAAGGTAGGCAGCGGAGGGTGGATCTGATCGGGCGGCAGATCGTGGACGTCTTCGACGGTATCGGCCAGAAACGCCGCCGCGACGCCCGCGGCCGTCACGACGACGGCAAACCGGTCACCATCGCCGGGCGCGTCGGCGCCGCCGAACAGCTTTGCGATGTCGAGCACGGCGATGATCTCGCCGCGCAACTGAATGACGCCCAGAAAGTAGTCGGGAACTCCAGGCACCGGCGTCCAAGACGCAAGCGGCCGAATCTCGGTGAGACTTGCGAGATCGATGCCGTAGACGTGGGCGCCCCGACTGAACGCGATCAGCCGCAGGCTTTCGCCCGAGTCCGCGATCACCTGCGTGTACCCGGCCGCGAGTTTTGCCGCGCGCTCGACAAGAATCGCCGAGACCTGATCGGACGTGAGCTGTAGCTCGGCGTCGCCTTCGATAGTGAATCGCGCGCTGAAGTCCATACGAAGTGGCCTCATTTCAGCATAAAGCCCGAGCGGGTACAAATGGCGCACTCTGCGGGCATCATGCGGAATCCCTGAGGTGGACTCGCGCCCGCTGCACCGGGAGCAGTCCGTCGACGGTGTCGGGCACGGCCGCTGCGAGGCGCTCCGCGCGATGGCGCGAGCGTCGCTCCTGCTCCGGCCGGCCAAGCTCGCGGTACGCCATCGAGAGATAGAGGTGTGCCTCGGGACATTGCGCATCGTTGAAGACGGCCTGCTGGAAGAGCTCGCGCGCGCGGTCCGACTCGCCGGTCTCGAGAAACACGAGGCCCATCAGCATGAGGGTCGGGACGTGGAATGCGTCGCGCTGGAGCGCCGTAAAGCCCCAGTAGAGCGCTTCGTCGTAGCGCTTTTCATCCGCCGACACCTGAGCGAGCATATGCGGCGCGATCACGTCGGTCGGGCATGCGGTCGCCCGGCGAGCCAGGACTTCGTACGCTGCGCGGAAGTCGTGCAACTCGTACAGAAACAGCGCGGTCTTGATCGTGGGAACCTCGGGCTCGGCGACGGGCGGCTCGTTCGATTGCGACACGGGGTCGCCGGGCAACGGGGTTCGCGGACCTGGTGTGTCCGGCGTCTGTGAATCCGAAGAATCGCGCCGCGGAGCAGGCCGTTCCGCGCCCGGGCGTCGGTAGATCACGGTGTCCGGGAAATCGACGCACTCGAACTGGCGGTAGATGGCGCTGTCGGGCTCGGTGTGGCCGACGACGAGCCAGCCGCCGGGTTTGAGCGCCTCGAACAGCTTTGACGCGAGCACCGCCGTCAGGTCACGGCCAAAGTAGATCGTGACATTTCGGCAGAAGATCACGTCGAGATCCGCAAGACCGTTGATCTCGTCGGGAATCGGATCGGTCGCGAGATTCTGCCGACGAAACTGCACCATCGACTTGCAGGGATGTTCGAG
>JBGAKX010000238.1:0-3363 GCA_044224215.1 Blastocatellia bacterium | reverse complement strand
GTGGAACTGCTCGGGATCGACTCCGATCGACGCGCCGATGGTCGCGGCCCATCCGGCGGCGCCTGCGGTTGCGCAGATCGTGCGGTCGAGAAACGACGCGCCGAGCCGGTGAAAGAAGCGCCGGTCCATGCTCTCGCCCTGCACCAGGCCCATGGTGCCGGCGTAGCTGTACGGGAGGATGGTCTCGGGGCCGTCGGCGGACGCCGCGAGCTGACCGAGACGCTCGCCGATCTCGTCGATGGCTGTGTCCCACGATACGCGTTCGAACTGGCCGCTGCCCTTTGGGCCGGTTCGACGCAGCGGGTGCAGGACGCGGTCGGGACTGTTCGTGCGCTCGTGGTAGCGCGAGACCTTGGTGCACAGAAACCCTTGCGTGAAGGGATGTTCCGGGTTGCCTCGCACGCTGGTCGCCTTGCCGTCCTCGACCGTCACGAGCATGGCGCAGGTGTCGGGGCAGTCGTGCGGGCAGGCGCCTTTGATCACGAGCTTGGACATGGGAAGCCCAATGATACCCGCGGCGGTTACAGATTGAAAACCATCACGCAAAGACGCAGAGGCGCAAAGCCTCCTGGTATTTACTTGGCGGTCTTTGCGCCTTTGCGTCTTTGCGTGAACCCGCCCGCGTCCAGCACTTCACGCACCTTGCGCGCAAGATCGTCCGGCGTAAACGGCTTTGCCAGGAACGCGATGCTCTCGTCGACCACGCCCTCGTGCACGACTTCGCTCTCGAGATGCCCCGAGATATACAGCACCCGCGAGCGCGGATGGTCGAGGGACGTCAGCTGTGCCAGCGCGCGCCCGCCCATCCCGGGCATCACGACGTCCGTCACGAGCAGGTCGATCCGTGCCGGGCTCGTCGCCAGAAAGTGCAGCGCCGCGTCGCCGTCCGCCGCCTCGTGAACCTCGTACCCGTGCCGCACCAGCGTCTCGACCACAAGCCGTCGAACCTCCGGCCGATCCTCGACGACCAGCACCGTTTCGTTCCCGTTGACCGGCGTCGCTTCCGTCGCGACACGCGGCGCGACGCTCGACCCGACCGGCACGCGAGGCAGCAGCACCGAAAATGTGGTCCCCGCCCCCACCGAGCTCGTCACGTCGATCCATCCGCCGCTTTGCGTCACGATGCCATAGACGGTCGACAGTCCGAGACCCGTTCCCTTCCCCTTCTCCTTCGTCGTGAAGAACGGCTCGAAAATCCGCGACACCATCTGCTCGTCCATCCCGTGGCCCGTGTCCGTCACCGCGAGCAGCACGTACGGGCCAACGGGCGCGCCAAGCCGCAACCGGGGATCGTCGTCGCCGAGGTCGACGTTGCGCGTGAGAATTGTGATCTTCCCGCCGTCGGTCATCGCGTCGCGCGCGTTGATGGCGAGATTTGCGATCACCTGTTCGATCTGCCCCGGATCGGCCTTCACGCGCCCGAGGTCGGGATCGAGCCGCACCTCGAGCAGCACATTGTCGCCGATCAGGCGGTCGAGCATGCTGCTCATCTCTGCAACCGTGCCGTTCAGGTCCATCAGCAGCGGCTTGAGCAGCTGTTTGCGGCTGTACGCGAGCAGCTGGCGCGTGAGCGTGGTCGCGCGTTCGCTCGCCTTGCGAATCTCCTGCAAGTCCTTGCGCAGCGGGTCGTTCTCGGCGATCCGCTTGAGCGCGAGATCGGCGTAGCCGCTGATCACCGTCAGCAGGTTGTTGAAGTCATGCGCGATGCCGCCGGCGAGGCGCCCGATCCCCTCGAGCCGCTGCGACTGCTGGAGCTGCGCCTCGAGCCGCTTTCGTTCGGTGATGTCGGTCGACGTTTCGAGCACGCACGCGACGCCGTCGATCTCGATTCGCTCGAGCGAGACGAGCATCAGGCGGATGTCGCCTGTTCGTGTCCGCAGCTCGCTCTCGTAGCCGAGCACCGCGCCCTCGGCGTCGAGCCGCCGGAGCGCCGCGTCGCGGGCCTCCTCGCTGACCCAGAGCCCGAGCGACACCGCGGTCGCGCCGATGACGTCCTTGCGTTCGTAGCCGGTGGTGCGCAGGAAGCTGTCGTTGACCTCGAGGTAGCCGCGCTCCTCGTGGGTGAAGATGCTCGTCGGGTGCGGGTTTGCGTTGAACGCGACGTAGAAGCGCTCTTCGGAGGCCTGCAGCGCTTCCTCGGCGATCTTCTGCTCAGTGATGTCGCGCAGGATCGCCAGGTGCCGCCCCGGGAGGAAGCTCGCCCGGGAGGTCAGCTCGACGTCGCGCGAGGTTTCGTCCGGCCGGTGAATCTGCAGCTCGCCGGCGCCGCTGCCGCGGTCCATGAATAGCGCCCACCGCTCGTCGAGCTCGGCCCGGATCTCGGGATCGAGGAATTCGTCGAGCCGGCGCCCGATCAGATTTTCGTATGACAGCCCGAACAGCGAGCAGGCCGAAGGGTTTGCGTCCAGATAGACGCGGCGGTCGTCGAGGACGAGGATCGCGTCGAGCGCGCTTTCGAATAACGCCTGGAACTGGCGATCGCTGGCTGTCGATGAGCCGTCGAGTGGTCGGTTCCGGTATGGAGGAGCGCTACCCATCGGGGGTCTCCAAGAGTCGGTATCGCTGGATGTGTGCTGGCCGTGGGACTTTGGCGGCAACTGGCCGACATTATGCCCTGAAACCGTGTCGTTATCCAACAACACGATTCGGATGGGGAGTTCACGCAGAGACGCCAAGGCGCAAAGACGTATGTATTTCTGCGGCTTAGCTTGGCGCCTTTGCGTCTTTGCGTGTTATCCAACGTAGGTCTTCAGCCCATCCTCGAGGCTTGTGAACTCAACGCCGAACGTCTCCCTTGCCGGCCCGGTGTCGAGCTCCGACTCCTGCAGAATGAAGTCGATCGCCGCCGGCGAGAGCGGCGGCGCCGGCAGAATCTGCATCGGCAGCACCGCGAGCTTCATAAATCCAGCCGAATGATGGAGTAACGGCCGATGTGTTCCGAGCACGCGTTGAATCGTCGCCAGGATCTCGTCCATCGTGAGGTTTTCGGGCCCGCCGAGGTCGAACGTCCGGTTCGTCGCGGCGGCAGCAAACACCGCGGCGGCGGCGATCCGCGCGACGTCGTCGACGAACACGATCTGGACGCGGTTCGTGCCGTCGCCGATCACCGGCACCACCGGCAGATACTTAATAAAGGATACGAAGCGGTTCAGGCTATGGTCTTCGCGCCCAAACACCCACGACGGCCGCAGGATCACGTGCTCAATGCCGCTCTCGCGAATCGCCCGCTCGGCAATGACCTTGGCCTGGAACCACGTTTCGGGCCGGTCCGGCGACGTCCCGGCGCCGCTCAGGTAAACGATCCGCCGAACTCCGTTCTTGACGCACGCAGCGACGAGCCTCTCGGTCCCGCGCGCGTCGATC
>JBGAKX010000074.1:0-22133 GCA_044224215.1 Blastocatellia bacterium | reverse complement strand
GCGACCGCGTCCGTCTCGATGCGCCTCTCGCCAGCGGCACGTGCACGCATTCGGCGCGTGCTCGCCGAACGATGGCGCGAGATGTGCGCGGCCGGTTAGCGCACGCGCGACTTGTCGGTCAACGCGCTCCGGTATACCCTCGACCGCCCGGGCGATCCTCACTCACGGGAGACCGATGCGTGGCCGAACGACTCTGCACCGACTGTGGGACACCGCTTGCCGAGAATGCGGCCGGCTGCAACCAATGCGGCCGGAACCTCGTTGCGGAACGCGCGATCGCGCGGACGATCTCGCTCGCCGTCGTCCTCGTCATCGCCGGCGCCATCGTCGCCGGCATCCTGTGGTTTCTGCGGCCCGCCTGACAGCATTCGCTGCCGCGCACGTTTCCTGATCCAATGGCCATACCAGATCCAACACAGTGGCTGGACCAGCACGGCGATTACCTCTACGGGTACGCCATGGTTCGTCTGCGCAACCCCGAGAACGCCGAGGATGCGGTGCAGGAAACGCTGCTCGCCGCCCTCAAGAGCCACGAGACGTTTTCCGGGCGCAGCTCCGAACGTACGTGGCTGGTCGGCATCCTCAAGCACAAGCTGATCGATCAGTATCGAAAGACCTACCGCGAGTCGCCCGTGCCGGACGCCGAGCTCGAGGCATTCAGCGGCGACGAGTATTTTCGCGACGAGGGCGAGTGGGTCGATCACTGGAAACCCGAGTGCGCGCCGATCGAGTGGCAGGTCACGCCCGAGACCGAGCTCGCCCAGGGTGAGTTCTGGGAGGTCTTTGACGAGTGCCTGTCGCCGCTCCCCGACCGGTGTTCGCAGGCGTTCACGCTGCGCGAGATCGACGGGCTGACGACCGACGAGATCTGTGAGGCGCTCGGCGTTTCGACCAGCAACCTGTGGGTGCTGCTGCACCGCGCGCGGCTCAGACTGCGGCGGTGCATCGAGATCAACTGGTTCCGGCGGGAGGCGGCCGCCAAATGAACCCGATCGCGCGACAGTACGACAAGGCGCGGCACGCGGTGCGCTACTTTCTGCTTCGCCGGCTGCCGACGTGCAAGAGCGTCGCGCCGATGATGTCCGAGTCGCTCGAGCGAAAGCTCTCGCTGCGCGAGCGGTTCGTTCTGAAACTGCACCTCGGCGTGTGCGTGTGGTGCGTCTGGTATCTCGACCAGCTGCACGTGCTGCGCGATGCGTGCCGGGAGCGCGGCGCCGGGCCGCAGGACGTCGCGGGTGCGGGACAATCCGCCATGCCGGACGACGCGCGCGACCGCATACGCCGCGCGCTCGAAGAGCAGCAGTAGACGCTTCGCAGAAACGAGCGCGGGTGCATCTCCGGCGCCAAATCACGGCGAATCGTTTGCACGCGGTCCGGCGATGAGGTTATCTGGAGCGCGAACGACCGCTGCTGCCGCGAGACTTTCGGCAGCATGACATTCGGAGGTGCATGAGCCGGTGACACTGACGCTGCAGCCGGAAGCAAGGACCTCCCAACGGGGCATTCGCTGTCCGTCGAAGATCGTGATCGTCGGCGCCGGGATGTTCGGGGTCGTTACGGCGATCGCGCTCCGGGCGCGCGGGCATTCGGTCTCGATTATCGATCCGGGACCGCTGCCGAACCCGCGCGCGGCGTCCACCGACATCTCCAAGTTCGTGCGGATGGACTATGGCGCCGACGACCTCTACACGGAACTGGCGGATGACGCGCTCGCGCGGTGGGACACGTGGAATGACGAGTTCGGCGAGGTCGTCTACAACGAGACGGGGCTCACGGTGATGGGCCGCCAGCCGATGGAGCCGGGGTCGTTCGAATTCGAGAGCTTCGCGAGGCTCGAGAAACGGGGCATCGCCGCCGAGCGGCTCGACAGCAACGGCCTCTCCGCGCGCTTTCCGGTATGGTCGGCGGCGAAATACGTCGACGGCTATTTCAATCCTCGGGCGGGTTGGGCGGCGAGCGGCCGTGTCGTCGCGCTGCTTCTCGCGCGGGCGCGCGACGCAGGGATTCAGGTGCACGAAGGCGTCCGGTTCGATCACCTGATAGAGGACGACACGCGCATCGCCGGCATCGGCGCGACCGACGGGACGGAGTATCGCGCGGACGTCGTGGTCGTTGCCGCCGGCGCGTGGACTCCGTCGATGCTGCCGCAGTTGCGCGAGCTCGTATGGGTGAGCGCGCACCCGGTCTTTCACTTCCACGTGTCCGACGTTCCGGCGTTTCGGCCGCCGCGGTTTTCGTGCTGGACGGCGGACATCAGCCAGACGGGCTGGTACGGGTTTCCGGCGCTCGAGGACGGAACGGTCAAGGTCGCGAACCACGGCCCGGGTCGGACGGTCGATCCCGACGGCCCGCGGCAGCTCGACGACCTCGCCGTCGAGCGATGCCGGGAGTTTCTGCGCGGCTCGTTTCCCATCCTGGCGCGCTCGCCTCTCGTCGAAGCGCGGCTGTGCCTGTACTGCGATTCGTGGGACGGGAACTTCCTGATCGACCACGATCCGGATCGGCCTGGCCTGGTCATCGCGACGGGCGACAGCGGCCACGCGTTCAAGTTCGCGCCGGTGCTCGGCGACGTGATCGCCGACGTCGTCGAACGGGTGCCAAACCGGTTTGCGGAGCGGTTTCGGTGGCGCGCGCGGGGCGCGCTCGCATCCGAGGACGCGCGCTTTACCGGAAGCGACCGTTCCGGGCGGAAGCTGGACCAGCCGTACTAAGACCGTCGCGCGCACTCGAGACCGGGCGTAGAATGCGCCCGGCACCTCGCCCGAACGTCTGCTTCTTTTCGGAGGTGGGTCATGAGCAGTCGGTATGCGCGCAGGTTCGTCGTGGCGATCGCGGTTATCGCGATGTGCACCTTCTCGATGCCCGTGCCTCGGGTTGTGGCCGGCGGCAGTGACGTCCTTGATCGAATCCGCGCCGTGGCCGGCGTGCTGTCTGTCGAGGAGTCGGACTCGACGATTCCCGGAACGAGGTTCTTTCGTGTCGAGTTCGCGCAGCCGGTCGATCACGCGAACCCCGCCGGGCCAATGTTCCGCCAGCGGCTGACTATTCTCCACCGCGACGTGAGCGCGCCGACTGTTCTCGAAATCAACGGGTACTACGTCTCCCCGGACTCGGTGCAGTACGAGCTTACGGCGCTGCTGCAGGCCAACCAGATTCACGTTGAGCATCGCTACTTCATCCCGTCCAGACCCGATCCCGTCGACTGGCAATTCCTGAACATCGCCGAGGGCGCAGCGGATGACCACGAAATCGTTCAGGCGTTCAAGACGATCTATGGCGCGAAATGGGTCTCGACCGGTGCAAGCAAGGGCGGGATGGCGAGCGTGTATTTCCGATACTTCTACCCCGGCGACGTAGACGCAACGGTCCCCTACGTCGCCCCGAGCAGCCACGGTACGATGGACCCGCGCTACGTCGGTTTCGTTGCCGGCCTGGGCTCGGCGAAGTGTCGCAAGAAGCTCGTCGCGTTCCAGAGGCGGGCTCTCAAGAAACGCGCCAAGCTCGCGCGTTACATGGGGGATGGTCCGTACGACATCCTCGGAAAGGACCGTGCGCTCGAGTTCGCGATCCTCGAGATGCCTTTTGTCCTCTGGCAGTACAACGATGCCAGTCTGTGCGACGCGATTCCCGGAGCAGGTGCGACTTCGCGCCAGATCTATGACTTTCTGGACCGCATCGTGTTCGTGCAAAGTTACGGCGACGAAGCGCTCACGGCATTCGAGCCATACTACTACCAGTCGGCCACGCAGCTTGGTGGACCGGCCGTTGGCGAACTCGGTCTCGAAGACCTGCTTCGGTATCCTGGCGAGGACGGCCCGGAGATCCTCCCGCCGCAGGATGTGCCCAAGACCTTTGACCCGACCGTGATGCCACTGATCGAACAGTTCGTGCTCGACGATGCCGAGCGCGTGCTCTTCATCTACGGGGCGAACGACCCGTGGTCGACGAACGCTTTCAGCGTGAACGCTGACAAGGACTCGTACCGTCTGTTCGTCACCGGACGCGCCGGGAACCACCAGTCGCAGATCCTCGACCTGGCGGACGCGGATCGGAGTTTCGCGCTCGGCAAGATCGGCGAGTGGCTCGACGCGCCAATCGCGCAAGTGACTGCAACGGAGCGCGTGTCGGACCCCCGGTACCGAATTGATCGTCCAACGAGGAACGAGCTCTTCCTGCGCTAGCACGTGGCCGTTGGAGACGGCGGCTGAGCAATCCGGCCGTGTTCACCTCGCCGGGATCGTCACCTGTGGCAGGTTCTCGCGCGGGTTCGTGTCCGCCAGCGTGAACAGCATCATCATCAGCGAGAAGACCTGTTTCGAGGGCAGGTCGCCGTCGTCGATGTAGAACCAGTCGTTGCGATACCGCACCGCGACGAACGCGCCTGCGGGTTTCGTGCCCGCGGAGTGGACTCGTATCAGCCGCGGAGCGCCGTTGTCGACCATGCCGCGCTGGCAACCTGGCGTCGCCCGCGTATTCCTGACGTCGTCGGGCGAAACCTCCACCTGGGACGCCATCGTTGCCATGACGCCGAGTATCGACCGCGTCTGCAATGCAATCTCCCGTCCGTTCGTGGAAACGGCGCCGAACACGATCGTGAACTCCGTCGCGTCGGGGTCCAGCTTCAGCAGGCGCCGGACCTCGGCGATGTCCTTGAGTGTCTGCTCCGAAACGTCGCTCGTGCGAAACGCCATGACGCTCGCGGGGGTGTTGTCGGCCCGCCGGGTCACGTCGAACCGCACGGCGCCGGAGAGCTGGATGCGGCGAATCAGTGCTCGTAATTGGTGAAACGCGGGATCTGCCGTGCTCGCGCTCGTAAGCGTCGCCGAATCGTTCTTCACGCCGTTGACCGACGAGACCGTCGCGAACAGGATCGCGTCCGCCGCCAGACCAGACTGAATGGCGAAGAAGATCGACTCGGGCGGCAACGGCGTCATCAGGCTCTGGATGAACTTGCTGCCCGTCAGCGGCGTGTACGTGATCGTCGGGTTGTTCGAAAACGTGCCGCCCGCCCCGAGTGTGAACGCCTTGTCGGTCGGAAACGTCGCCTCGACCGACGCATTCGTCTCGAGCGAGTAGCTGGCCACGATGTTGCCGACGTCGACGAAGATCGGCGGGTCCAGATACCGCAGCTTCACGATGTTGAGCAGCGTCTGCTCCTTCCACGAATCCGACAGCGAGACACTGTACTCGCGACGGTCGGGAACCATCGTCTTTGGGCCGACCGACCGGCGGCAGCCCGTGCTCGTGGCAACGACAAGACACAGCAGCGCCGTGACGGCGCGCGTCGGGGCAGATCCAGCAGGTTGTCGGCGGTGTATTTTGCGCATGTCAACGCCACGATCGGGCTGAATCGATGTCACTAGCAAGGAACGGACCGAACTCGGCTGGCTGAGGATACGACTCGCGACCGACCGCCGCAACGCGTGCCGGTATGGCGTGCCGCAACTTGATCGACCTACTTACGGAGCTCCAGACTGTCTGGCGGCAGCTCGTCGAGCATCACGACCTTGAAGCCACCGTCGTCATCCACAAAGACGATCGCGGGTTTTCCGCCAACCGTGCCGTAACACAGTCCTTCGGGCTTCATCTTTTCGGAGAACACGATCGGAAGCCGCCGGACCGTTCCACTCTTGTCGCCATCCCACACATAGGTCGCAAACGGCGCCTCGTCCTGGCTCGTGGCGTTCCCAACGGTCACGAGGAATCCCTTGCCGTCCGGCAGCGTCGCCATTCCACGAATTCCCTGGCGGTCCCTGGCACGCTCCACACGGAGCGTGATCGACGGCAACGCCTCGAGATTCGCGGCCGTCCACGGACCGGCAACGTCCCTGACCCGTATCGGAACGACAATCGGCATGGAGCTGAGAGCCGGCGTGCGGATGCCGAGCAGCAGCGCGTTGCGGGTGGGGTCCCACGCCGCGCCTTCGACATTGAGGCCACCGAGATCGGGCAGATTCCTCTCGGCAATCCCGAGCTCGGGTGAGCTCCTGATGAGCCAGTCGCGAAAGTCCGGCATCTCTTCGGCTCGGAGGCTGCCGTCCGGCATCACTTCAGCTCGAATCAAGCTGCTCGGACGAACCTTTTCTTCCTTGCCCTTCTTCTTCGATCCTTCCTTGAGCGAGAGCGACGGAACGCAGATGACGAAGCGCCTGCCGCCGGCCTCTGCGAGCGCGAGATCCTCGATGTCATCCACCGCGTCTTCCGAAAGCCCGGCGAGCGGAATCAGCTTCAACGGCGCCGCCTGCTTTCCGGCAGCATCGATTCGCAGCTCGAGCAGGGCATCGTTGGTGTTGTTGTCGACCGCGAGAAAGCGGCCATCCTCGAGCGCCACGATCCCCGACGTGTTGTAGACGTCGCCGTTCTTCTCGTTGCGCTGGTCGAACGCGATCGGCTTGACCAGCAGCGGTTCAGCCCCGGGCTCGTCGCCTTTGTGGCGGGGCGGACCGGGGTTGAAGCACGCCGATCCCGCGAGCGCCACGGCGGCAACGAACGTGACGCCCGCTCGCCGCGCTGCCGACGGCCCGCGTTTCGACAGCCGGCTGCTCACACGATTGCCGTTTCGACGCTCGTCGCGACATTCCCGAGATCGTCTTCGATCTCGGACTTGATCTCGAACGGCCCGTCACGGTCGCCGTCGACGCGAATCAGGTATTCCAGCGTGGTGACGCCGTCCTTTTCGGTCGTCCCGATGTGGTGAAACGGCAGGCCGTGGCTCTCCATGACGCGACTGACGCCCGCGATCGCGAGGGCAGGATCGGACGTCAGCACGACGAGCGACCGGTTTGGCCGTTTCACGTTGTGCTCGGCGTCCTTCAGTGCATCCGCCACGCGGGCATATCGGCTGACTTGGCCGGAATCACCCGGTTCGTTACCTCCGAGGCCGTCGTGCTTGTGCTTCTCCTTGTGCTTTTCCTTGTCCTTCTTCTTCTTCTTCTTTCGCTTCTCCTCGGTGTCGATGTCGATGAAGCCGGCCTCGCCTGCCGGCTGCTCGCCGATCCTGAGGAAGCTGAGGCCGAGGAACGTGACGCACATGATCACCGTCATCCACAGCACGACGTGGTAGACGCCGAGGCCCGACCCCATGCCGACGCCGATCGCGACAAGCAGGTAGACCGCGTCCTTGGGATCCTTGACGTTGGTTCGAAACCGGACCGCCGAGACAACGCCGACGAGCGCGAGCGCGCGAGAGAACTGGTCCTGGATGATCATCATCATTGCACAGACGACCATCGCCATGACGATCAGTGTCTGCACCAGGGTGCGGTCATATCCCTCTCGTGACTTCGTGATCGAGTAGACCCATCCGAGCGGGAGCACCAGGATCAGCGTGTTTACCAGCGACCAGATCGTTACGATCGTGTCATCGTGCTTTCGCGTAATGTCGAGCGAGTCGAGGATCATCGCGTGCAGCCGCGCAAACGACTCGAACGATCCCGTCCCTTCGAGCATCCAGAAGACGTATCGCAACAGGTTTGCGACGAGAATGACGACGACGAAATATGCGACGAGCTTCAGTACCTGATATCGGTTCTGTGGTTCGGCAGGCGGATTGGTTTCTTCCATGGGCCTTGGTCTCCCGGACGTAATGGCTTATGACGGCGGTATTTCAGACGATGCGGCTTCTCGCGTGAAGGTCTGGCCTGCGAGCTCGCGCCCCGAACCGAGCGCTGCTCGAACGACGAGCCCTCCATCCTGACGGGCGAGGTTGAGTGAGAGTGAACGGGCGGGCGTGCCAGCCCGCGCGAGCGAGACGTCGATCGTCGTTCCCCGCACGAGCCAGATGCCGGTCAGCACCGGAACCTCGAGATTCGCCTCGTCGCTCGATCGAAACTCGGCGGTCATGTCAGGCCGCAGCGTCAGCGTGTGCGTCACGCGGCCGGTCTCGCCGTCCGTCACCAGAACGTACGAGCCGCCATAGCTGGCGAGCTCGGGATTCGTCTTCTGACGGTACCCGGCGACCCCGAGAATGATCACCATCAATCCGATGACGGCTCCGTTGCGCAACCTGTGGACGCCTCCCTTGCCGCGATCCGGAATCCGGACGATCAGACGATACCCGCATCTCCGGATGACTGCGAATGAACCGGCACGCGATCCACCACATCGTGATTGTGCCTTTGGGACCACTCTCTTACCGTCGCGATCGATCGAGCGTCAAGATCACGACGACGCGGGGTGAGGTTCCAGGCCCGTCGCTGTCGGCCGGTTCGCCGCGAGGCGATACGTCAGTGGGCCACGGTGTCGGTGCGCATCGGATCGAGCGACGCGAACGCCTCGCGGATCTGATCGTCGGTGAGCAGGTCGAATTGCGGCAGCAGCGGCCGTGCCCGGTCGAGGCCCGAGATCTCGGCTGCATGAGCGGTCATCCACGCCACCAGCCCGCGCATCACGCGCTCGTTCGCCTGGCCGTGCGGGCTCGGGTCGCCGATGTTGGCGTCGAAGATCCCGCCGAGCGCGAGCCGCGGCTCGGACGCGAAGGCGATCTGCGACAGTTTCGCGCGAAACTCGAGGTCCGCGGGAGTGAACGACTCGCCGAGCGTCTTGTCGATTGCGTGACGCCCCTCGTGAGCAAAGATGGTGCTCTCGACCTTTGCGTGTTCGAATGCGGCGAGGAAGGCGAGCCTGAGCGCCTCGCCGCTGAGGCCCCGCGCGCGAAGCCCTGCAAGCATTCGCTCCATGCCCTGAATCGGCAGCCTGCCTGCGAGCCCCGGAAGGAACGCGGTCGGATTCGCGGCAGCGCGTGCATCGTCCGCCGCCGTGTCGGTTGAAACACGTCGCGCATTCGCCTCCCGCTCGGCCGGATCCATGATCGCCCGCCACGCATCGAGCGGATCGTCGGCGTACGCGGGCCGCACCTGGACGATGAGTCCCTCCGACGCCCAGCCTCCGTGCTGCGCCCGTCCGTCCCACGCCCAGCTCTGGAAGCCGTTCGAGACCATCGAGTCGAGCGCGACGAACCGGACGCGTGCCGTGTGGCCGTATTGCGTCACTTCGCGCGCCTCGTCGACGACACGATGGCCCATGTGAAGGTCGCGGTATCCCGCCGTCTCGCCAAGGTTGATCATCGCGCCGAATCGCGCGTCCACCTCCTTCACGAACGCTTCGGGAGAGAAATCGGGCGCGGCCGCAGGCCGGATCTCGCGCCAGAGCACGGCCGCCTCGGCGAAGAGCTTTGCCTGGCACGCATCCCAATCGCCGTGACGGAGCGCGGTCTGCCGGTAGTACTCCTCGGTAATCCGGCGCGCGCGCCTTGCGAAGAGGGCATACGCAAATGTCGCTCGTTCGGCGCTCGTCAGGTTCGTTACCGGCGCTGCAAGAACTGCTTCGTCGAAGAGTCGCGATTCCGCGAGCGCGGCGACGACGCGAGGCGTCACCGGCGACCGCGCGCTCGTCCACCGGGGCAGAAGTGCGGAGAGCTCGGCGGATGGCTTTGCCAGCACGGAACCGGGTTGGGTCGCCGCCGATATCCGGAAATACGACCTCCATCCCTCGAGCGCCGCGCGACCATTACCCGAAAGAAGCGCCAGGTCGATCTCGAGTCGTGACGGCACCAGGCTGCCGGGCTCTGCGGCAACGATCTGGCGCACGAGCTTCAGCGCCTGCCGCACGAGCGCGAGATCGGGCGGACCACACGACCTGTCGAACTTCGCCGCGAGCGCCTGTTCGACGACCGCGTCGGCGAAGGCGACCACTGCGCGCGATCGCTCGGACGTCGAGCGCGCGACGCCGAGCGATCGCAGCGCTGCCGTCCGCCCCGCTGCGTAGTTGCCGAGATGCGTCTCCATGCGCGCACGCTCGGCGGGCGCGTCGGCAGGCTTCGCAACCGCGGCTTCGGCGGCGGCCAGGTGCGCGCGCGCCTCGTCGGGGTTGCCGTCGTAGCGCCACGCGAGCGTTGCAAGGGCGATCTCGATTTCGACGCGCTGTTCGGCGTCGGGCGCGGCCGCGAGCGCGCGGAGCAGCAGGGCGCGCGCATTCGCGAGCTCGTGCGAATAGAAGACCCTGTTCGCCTCCGCGAGAAGCGCGGCCGCGCCGCTCGGCGGGTCATCCGGAGCACGGTGCGCCGTGACCGTCGGCGACCAGAGCAGGCAAAGCCCAACGGCTATCGATACGAATCGAAACATCCTTGTTCCTCCGTCAACGCGACGCCCAGCCGAGGTCCGAGCCGAGCCGGTCGAGCTCCACATCGTCAAAGACGTACCGGACCTCGACGGCGCGCGGGTTCGCGCGCTCCGCGGGACTCAGCTCGCCCCATACGCGGGGAGAGAAGAGGACTGGCCCCGTGCTCTCAGCCTCGAGAAGTGCGCTCGGCTCGGCAGCGACGCGTCGGACGATCCTGACACGATCGGGCGACAGAACGGTCGTGAGATCGGCCTCGATATTCGCGGCCATCGCCGCCTCGCGCTCGCAGAGCGTCACGGTGATGGGCCGGTCGCCTTCACGCCACGCGCCAAGACGGTCCGCGATACCGCTGTCGGGGCGGATGGCGATGAACCGCACCGATGCGAGCCGCGCGGGCCATCGCGCGCGGACGTCGTTGTAATGAAAGTAGGTCGCGACGAGGGGACCCGGCGGCAGCTCGTCGACGCGATCGAGACTCCACGGCCGCGCGTCGACCTGCCACCTCGCCTCGATCTGCCGGGCGAGGTCTTCCGATTGGGTTTCGCTGCACTCGACGACGTGGACGACGCCCGACGTTCCGAGCGACGCGGAGTTCTGAAGACCCGTCACAAGCTGGTCGAGCGTGAGTCCGTGACGCTCGTGCGCCTCGCGGACCACGCGCGAGAGAAATTCTGCAACGGCCGCCGATCGCGCCGCCGGCGCGCGCAACTGCGCGAGCACGCGCGTGCCGCTCTGCGGGCGACTCTCGACAAGACGCGCGCGCGCGAGCTCGGCATAGGCTCTGCGCGCTGTGTGCATGTTGACGCCCCAGCTCTCGGCTGCCGTGCGCAGCGGCGGCAGGAGGTCGTCGGGCGCAAGCGCACCGGTCGCGATCCGATACCGGATCGCTTCGGCGATCTGATGGTAGAGCGGAACCGGGCTGTCCGGGTCGAGCTTCAGTTTCACAAAATGATGTTATAGAACAATAGAACAAATGACAAGACTGAATGCTGAGCGAGCGGTCGATTGTGCGCGAACCGTCGAATACTCCTTGTTCGAAACGGCTTCTTTGACGACTATTTCACGCAACCGTCCGTCATTCGCGGGCGGGCCAGCCACGATGGGCACGGCGCGCGGCGCAGCGCTCCGTTTGGACAAACTTCCTGGAGGTCACTGCTGATGCCAAGTGAAGCACTTGATGGAGTCGCTGCGGGCGGCGCTGCGGAGAAACCCGAGAATCCATATCTCGCTGTCTTCCGTCCGTACATTCCGGCGGGCGTGCAGCTGCGCGAGCTCACCGTCCTGCCGCTCATCGTGGGCACCCTGCTTGGAATGGTCTTTGGCGCATCCTCCCTGTACCTGGTCCTCAAGGTTGGCCTGACCGTGAGCGCGTCGATTCCGGTCGCGGTGATCTCGATAACCCTCTTCCGGATGTTTTCGAAAGTGGGGCTTCGAAACGCGACGATCCTCGAGAACAACATCGTCCAGACCGCCGGCTCCGCCGGGGAATCGATCGCCTTTGGCGTCGGCGTGACGATGCCCGCAATCATGATTCTCGGATTCGATCTCGAGATCACACGGGTGATGCTGGTCGCGATCCTCGGCGGACTGCTCGGGATCCTGATGATGATCCCGCTGCGCAGGGCGCTCATCGTGGCACAGCATGGGTATCTGAAGTATCCGGAAGGGACCGCATGTGCGGAGGTCCTGAAGGCAGGTGCGTCCGACGAGTCGCGCGCCGCGGCGTCGCACGCCGCAAAGGACGGTGTCGTCGCAGAGGTGAAGGCGCTGCCGATCTTCACCGGCCTGGGTCTTGGCTTTGCGTACCAGACGGCGATGGGGGCATTCAGAACATGGAAGGACACCCCCGAAAAGGTGTTCGGCGCGCCGTTCAAGGGCGGGTCGATCGCCGCCGAGATTTCGCCGGCACTGCTCGGTGTCGGCTACATCATCGGGCCGCGCATCGCGTCGATCATGTGCGCCGGCGGCGTGCTCGCATATCTCGTCCTGATTCCCGCGATCAAGTTCTTTGGCGAGGGAATGACGACCGCGCTCGCGCCCGGAACCGTGCCGATCAGCGAGATGGATCCCGGCCAGATTCGAAGCGCCTACGTGCTGTACATCGGCGCCGGCGCGGTTGCGGCCGGAGGCATCATCAGTTTGTTCCGCTCGCTGCCGACGATCTGGCACGGGCTCAAGGGCGGAATCCAGGACTTCCGCGGCGGGAGCGCCGCGGCTGCCCTCGCGCCGCGCACCGACCAGGACCTGTCGATGAAGCTCGTTGTCGGCGGGATATTCGGACTCCTGGCGGCGATCATGATCTTCCCGCAGTTGAACCTGCAGTGGAACATCCTCGGCGCGCTCCTCATCGTCGCATTCGGTTTTCTGTTCGTGACGGTCTCGTCGCGTCTCACGGGTGAGATCGGGTCGTCGTCGAATCCGATCTCGGGGATGACGGTCGCCACGTTGCTGCTGACCTGTCTGATCTTTCTGATCGTCGGCTGGACTGGGCCGATCTACTACGTGACGGCGCTCTCGATCGGCGCGATCGTCTGCATCGCCGCGTCGAACGGGGGGACGACCTCTCAGGACCTGAAGACCGGCTTCCTCGTCGGCGCGACTCCCAAGCATCAGCAGACCGCGATTCTGATCGGAGCCCTCGCGTCCGCCATCGTGCTCGGACCCATCCTTCTGAAACTCAACAACTCGTCGACCATCTACTTTCCGAACACCAGCTTCGAGGCTGTGGAGAAGCCTGTGGCCGTCGGCGAGGGCGTGGCGTCGGCGCTCCCGGCGTACACGGGAGATGCAGTCCCGCCCGTCGCCGGCAGCTATCGGCTGCTGAAGAACGAGGCGGGCGCCGCTACGGCGGTCCCGTCGCTCGATCCCGGCGAGTACCTGGTGGACCAGACCGGCAACACGGCCTTCAAGGTTCAGCATAATTTTCCCGCAGGCCTCGCCGCCGACACGACCGAGCTGGGTCCGCCGCAGAAGCTCGAAGGGAAACAGGCCGAGGCGGACGGCAACGCCTATCGCACCTGGCACAAGACGGATGACGCTGGAGGCCCTCCCGGAAAGTACCTGGTCAACGATCAGGGCGTGGCGGTCTATCTCGCGGATCCGGGCATCAACGGCACGCATCGAATTCGTCCCGACGGAACGACGGTGACAAAGTTCGACGCGCCAAAGGCCGTCCTGATGTCCTACATCATCAAGGGAATCCTGAACCACAAGCTGCCGTGGGGCCTGGTCCTGCTCGGCGTCATGATCGCTGTCGTGCTCGAGATGTCAGGCATTCCTTCGCTCGCGTTCGCCGTTGGCGTGTATCTGCCGCTCTCCTCGTCGAGCCCGATCTTTCTCGGCGGGATGATCCGGTGGCTCGTCGACAAGTACATCGCGCGAAAGTTCAAGGACCACAAGCTGACCGAAGAACAACTCGTCGCCGAAGGGGACAAGAGCCCCGGAGTCTTGATGGCGTCGGGCTACATCGCCGGAGGTGCGCTTGCGGGCATCGTCGTCGCGTTCATCGCCGGCGTGCCGAGCTTTGGCGATCTCAACGCGAGCATCGAGAAGTGGTCGTCCGCGCACAACCCGTTTTTCAACGGGCCAAACGCCGACATGCTCTCGCTGATTCCGTTCGTGGTGCTGATGATCCTGCTGTACCTTGCCGGCCGCGAGGTGATCCTCGCGGGTCGCAAGAAGGCCGGATCGTAAGTACCGCGAGAATCCCCTCACGTCGCGAAGCGGAGCGGCCTCGTCAGGCCGCTCCGCTTTTCGTTTGGCGCCCGAAACATGCCTCGCGGCATCATCGTAAGAAGTTGCCGTTATGCGACACGCCGTATTTCTCGCACTTCTCCTGGCCGTGGCGCCGACGGCCGTCTTTGCCCACGCAGACGCGCCCGCGGCGCTCGACATCGCGTACACGATGACCGTGATGGCGGCTGCCGACGGCACGCGTCTCACGGTCGACGTGACCTTCCGCGGCAATGCATCCGGCGCGACCGAGATCGAGCTTCCTTCGGCGTGGGGCGGTCAGGAGCATCTCTACGACTGCATCAGGAACCTCGCCGTGCTCAGCCAGGGCGCGACGCTCGCCGACGGAGCCAGTCCCAGCGTCAAGAATGTCACACACCGCCCCGGCCAGAAGCTCGCGTTGCGCTACGAGATCGTGCAGGACGTGCCGGGAGTTCCGTCCGCCGGACGCTCGATCACGTACCGTCCGATCGTGCAGCCGACATACGTTCACCTCATCGGACACGCGGCATTCGTCACGCCGGCGATCGATGCGTCGACCCCCGTGCACGCGACGTTTGCGTGGCGCGGCCTTCCGCGGGACTGGAGCGTGGCGACGAGCTATGGCGCGGGAAGCCGCACACAGCGATTCACCGGACTGCTCGGCGACCTCCAGCACTCGATCTTTGTTGCCGGCGACTTCCGATTGCGAACGCTCTCCATTCGAAGCAAGCCGGTCGTCGTCGCGATGCGCGGACGGTGGAAGTTCACCGACGACGACTTCAATCAGCTTGTCGCGAAGGTCTTCACGATGGAGCGCGAGTTCTGGGACGACTTCAACTACCCGTACTACGTGATCACGCTGATCCCGCTGGAGGGCTCGCCCGGCCAGTATTCGATCGGCGGCACCGCCCTCAAGAATTCGTTCGCGACATTCGTGACGACGAACGCGGCGATCGAGGACCTCAAGCACCTGCTCGCGCACGAGCTCTTTCACAACTGGAACCCTGAATCCCTCGGCAGGCTCCGGGAGCCCGAGCAGTACATGTACTGGTTCAGCGAGGGGTTCACGGACTACTACACGTACGAGCTCCTTCGCCGGTCGGGTCTCTTCACCGAACAGCAATACGTCGATCACTACAACGAGCTCCTTCGCCAGTACTATCTCTCGCCGGTTCGCACCGCGGACAACGAGCGCATCCTGAAGGACTTCTTTGCGGATCAGGACGTCGGGCGCCTGCCGTATTGGCGGGGCGCGTTGATCGCCATGACGTGGGACGCAGAGATCCGCTCGGCTACGGGCGGAAAGCGGTCGCTCGACGACTTCATGCGTGCGTTGCGGGCCAGGGCGCAGTCAACGGCCAATTTCGAAGTATCGAACGAATCCCTGGCAGCACTCGCCCGCGACGAGCTTGGGAGAGATCCGTCGCCGGATCTCGAGCACTACGCCGTCAAGGGCGAGCTGATCGCGCCTCCGCCGGCCGGTCTCGGGCCCGCGTACGAGCTCGTTCCCGTGGAGATCGCGACGTTCGAACTGGGAGTCGACCTCGACGCGATCGTCAAGAAGAAGCTGATCACGGATGTGAAGGTCGAAAGCGCCGCGTACGACGCGGGGCTCCGCGACGGGCAGACGATCGTTCGGCGAAAGCCGATTCATGTCGGCGACGCGTCGCAACCGGTGGAGATCACGGTACAGGACGGCGCCGCCGAGAAGACGATCACGTATCTGCCGCGTTCGCGCGCCACCATATCGGTGCCGCAGTACCGGAAGAGGACATAGCAGTTCCGCAAGCGCGAAGCCGCGTACGTTCCTTGGTTTCACGATCACGGACGGAAAGATCGTCGAGATCGAAATACTCGCCGGCCCTGTGCGTTTTGGTTATCCAGACCTCGAGATCTTCGATGTGTGACCTGTCGACGGCGGATTTCGTCGGCGCGGTCGCTCTGTCGCGGTGGAAACAGTCCGGGAATCGAACATGTCAGGTGTCCTCGCACTCCTTCTGCTCGTCGCGTCGCCCGTGCCGAACATGCGCGTGCTCTTCGTGGGGAACAGCCTGACCTACTTCAACGACGTGCCCGCGCTCGTGGAGCGGATCGGACGCGCGAACGGCCGGCGAATCGACACGACGATGATCGCGTATCCCAACTATGCGCTCGAGGACCACATCGCGCGCGGCAATGCTCCGAAGGCCATAGCGAAGGGAGGTTGGGACGTCGTCGTGTTTCAGCAGGGGCCGTCGGCGTCGCCGGAGTTCCGCGACAACCTGATCGAGTACTCGACGCGTTTCGCCGACATGATCCGACAGGCCGGAGGCCGCCCGGCCGTCTATCAGGTCTGGGCCGCGCGCAACCGTTCGTTCGACTTTGACCGCGTGCGCGAGTCCTACCGGATCGCTGCCCGAAAGTCCGGCTCCATGCTCATGCCCGTCGGCGACGCCCGGCGCGACGCGATGGTCCGTGACCCGTCGATCGATCTGTTCGGTCCCGACGGATTCCACCCGTCGATGGACGGGTCCGTGCTCGCGGCGCTGGTGATCTATCAGCGCCTGACGGGCGAAGCTCCTGCGAAGATGCCCGACTTTGACGTTCCTCGCGCCGAGCTCGAGGAATTGCGGGCGTCAGCGATCGCCGCGTGCCGCGAGGCGGACGCCGCGCGATGAGTGCGTGCGGTGGTGCGACTGTGTACCGCTATCCGAGGCGACCCGACGGCCGCGATTTCTAATGCTACGCCCTGGCTGGGGTCCCGCCAGGCCCGTGAGAAATGGCCCTTGACCCTGGAATCGGTTCCAAGGTTTAGAATGGGCGCCATGAAGGTGAATGCCTCGCGAGCAGGGTATTCCTCGGGTCAGCTGGCCCGCCTCGTCGGCGTGAGCCCGGACACGCTTCGCCACTACGAACGGAAGGGAATTCTCAGCGTGCCACGTCTGGCGAACGGGTATCGTCACTATCCGGCGGAGGCGCTTGATCGACTGCGGCTCATTCGCGCGGCACTCGCGCTTGGGTTCACGCTTGACGAGCTGTCGGACGTGCTCGGCGTTCGCGCGCGCGGGGGAGCACCGTGCGGGAGAGTTCGCGCGCTTGCCGCGGGAAAGCTGGCAGAGGCGGAGGCCCGCCTCGAGGACCTCACAACACTCGTCGAGTCGCTTCGAACCTTGCTCCTCGAATGGGATCGGCGGATCTCGACCACGCCACCGGGCGTCGCTGCTGGACTGCTCGAATCGCTGGGGCGCACGACCGCGCAGTCGATAGGTCGGCAAAGACAACTTGGCAGGAGACAACGACCATGACACGCAAGACGACGATGGCGGTGGCGCTCGCGGCTATTGCGCACTTCGGTTACTGGACTGCAGGCGCCTCGGCGCAGAACGCAGCGCCGGCCAAGGACCCGGCCACATGCCCGATGCATGCCGAGCTCGCCCCCGAAGGTCAGGACGAGAAGGTGCATCACGATGGTGTGAATACCCGGGGCGACTCAGAGATGGGCTTCAGTCACGTAAAGACGACGCATCACTTCCATCTCACGCCTGATGGGGGATCGATCGAGGTGATCGCGAATGACGCGTCCGATGCTGAGAGCCGGGACCGGATTCGCACGCATCTGCGATCGATCGCGAAGGAATTCTCAGAAGGTCATTTTGAAGCCCCGATGGCCATCCACCATCGCATTCCGCCCGGTGTCCCGGCGATGGAGCGCCGCAAGGCTGACATCACCTACACGTACGAACAAACCGACAGGGGCGCGATTGTGCACATCTCGACAAAGAGCCCGGATGCACTCGACGCGGTTCACGACTTCCTCCGGTTCCAGATCGAAGATCACCAGACGGGCGACTCCCTCGAGGTAAGCAACGATCGTCGGCGCGAAAACCACGGCGCCGCTCGGTAGAGAAGACGACGGCAAGGGCCCGACCGCCGGGTTGGGCCCCACCTGAAGTCGAACGGCTACCGCTCGACGTCCACGTAGAAGACCTGATACGCGAAGTGCGCCGTATCCCCGCTCGTGGTCGCTGCCATGTTGACGCCGATGAGATAGGTTCCCGTGTGTTGCGGCTCGAAGATCACGGCAGCCGCGGCGGACCGATCCGTATCCGCCGTCAGGATCTTTCCGCGTTCGTTGGCGATGGCGATGTCGATGTCCTGGGCGGTGTCGCACCCTACCGCAACGACGACATATGTGGTTCCCGCCTGGAAGTTCTCGCGGTAGATCTCTGTAGCGCCCTCGTCGAGCGTCCCGAGCCCGTACTCCGTCCGATCGCGGAGCGCGGGATATTTCTGCCTGAGTACGTCGATGAGCCCGAACAGCCGCTGCTGCGCCTGGGCCGTGCTTGCCTGGACCGGACGGGGCGCCACGATGGAACTGGCGACCGCGAGGCCGATGACGAAGGGGACGAAGCGTCGTGGGATGTGCATAGTGAGCTCCTTTACCGGCCAAGCCTGACGCGATAGAGCATCGAGTAGCCCTTGACGAAGCCATCCGGCACAGTCGCCCCCTTGTCCGCCGGTCCGTACGGGTGCGAGGGGTCGTGCGGCGGATCGGTTACGAGCCACACCGCGTTCCCCGCCGGGCCGAGCGCGATTGCGTCGAACTTCACCCCGACGTATCGCTTGCCCGAGGGGTCGAGGTCGGCCCCGGTGCCGATTGCGTACCGCTCGAGGACTCTGCCGTCGAGCGTGATACGGACGATCTCGGGGACCGTCGCGTCGAGGACGAGAAGCTCTTTCTTTGCCCCGTCGTAGGCGAGACCGCAGATTTCGGCCATCTCGATCGGGCCCTTCGAAACCCACGTCGTCTTCGTGTTGATAACGCTGATCTCGGCGGGGTGCTGATGGCCGACGAAGATGTACGTCCCATCGGGCGTAACGGCGAGCCCTTCTGCCCCAAGATTGCCCTGGTCACCCGTGACATCGCCCCAGACGTCAACCGCGCGGTAGCTCTTCGGGTCGAACTTGATGACGCAGTCCGGTCTCCCTTCGACCGAGACGTAGATGGCGCCGGCGCCATCGACCGCGAGGTCCTCGATGTCGAGCGGATCGCACGTCGCTCCCTCTTTGCAGACCCGAACCTCGTAGTATTTCTTCTTGGCAGGATCGGCGATCGCCGGGTGGCTCACGTCGAGGACGATCTTGCGCACGGGCGAACTGCTCTCTCCCGTGGCGTTGCGATTGAAGACCTCGATTGTGTTCGCGTCGGCGCCGGCCCGGTCGTTGGCGACGTAGACCTCGGAGCCGACAATCGCGATGCCCGAGCCCTGGAGTCGATCGACGGCAAGCCACCGCGGGCGTTCGACGGTCGCTGAAGAAGCCGAGGCCTTCGAGGCTCCCTGACCGGGGTGAGCTATCGCGGCAAGCGCGGTGCAGGCGAGCGCGGCACACGTGGCGAGGACGAAGTGCGAAGTCTGTGGGCGTGTCGTCATGAATGCGTTGACACGAACGCGACCGGCTGGTCCGGTGCGAGTGTGCCGTCTCCTCTCCAAGATTTGGTGCACTGCTTCGGCGCGCTGATGCGCGCGCGCCCACGAGATCTACGAGGCGCCACGGTACCACGCTGAGCGCCACGAGCCAAACGGAGAGGAAGATTGCCGGGCGCACAACGGCGCGATGCTCGCCAGCATGACGATTTGTCAGGCCATCGAGACTGATCGATATCCCTGACCGCGCCCACGCCTTGCGCATAAGAACCGTTATCGGACGCCATTTGTCTGACGATGGATCAATTCTCGAACGTCGATTTTAAAAGCGGTCTCCAGTCACCCGAGACGATGAAGCCTGCCCAGAAGGCCGGATGGCGACGCTTCGGGTCCTTGAGCATCTTGAGCTGTACACGGCGCATGGCCTCGGCGCGGCCGGCACCCGCGAGCAGTTCCGTGTAGTAAGCGACCATTAGCTCGCGCGTGGCGCTATCGTCGACAGACCAAAGGCTCATCACCTGGGTCTCGGAACCCGCAAGCACGAGCGCGCGCCGAAGACCGTAAACGCCCTCGCCTGCGCGCACCTCGCCGAGGCCGGTATCACACGCCGAGAGCACGACGAGCTTTGTTCCCCACAAGTCGAGTCCCGATGCTTCGAGTGCCGTGAGAATCCCATCTTCGCCATTGCCACCATTGCGGCGGTTTGCGCCCGCGAGCGCAAGTCCCGAACGCAGTAAGGGATTACCGAACCCGGACAATACAGCTGGTTTGCGGTCGCGCGATTCGTCCACGTAGAACCCGTGGGTCGCGACATGGAGAACGAGCGGGCCAGTCACGTGTTTCACCATCGTCTCTGTTGCCTGCTCGCGCGCAAAAACCGTCGCACCACTTAGTACTCTCTCAAGCGCCGTAGCCTCGGTCTGCGTTCCGGGGAGACTTCCGAATCGTACATCCGCCATATTGGCCCCGCGCGCCTCCGCGATCGCGTCGGTCCCAGAGTAGTCGGGATTCGCAACGATCACAGGTCCGCTCCTGCTGGCTACGTCTTGACGGATACGCATCAGATCGCGCCCGCTCGTGACGACCGAGATCAGATACCGCTCAACGAGAAAGGAACCGTGCTCGTCTCTTAGCGCGGCAAAGGGCACGAGGTTCAGCGCACCGTCAGGCGAGAGGATCAACTGGCGCACGTCAGTAGTAAGAACGGCCCGAATGGGGCGCATCACTCGTTCGTCCAGCGCTCGTGAAAGCTCACCCGCGTCGCGACGACCGGGGTTGCCGAGCGCCGCACGAAGTAGGTTCGTGGCGGCGTCTATCGCTTTGACCTCGCCGAGATCAACCAGGCGCGGTATATTCGCTCGAGCGAGTACGAAGGCCGCGTAGTGCTGCGACGCCTTCGTGCCCGGGCTGGCTGGAGCCCAAGTGCGGAACCTCACGACCTCGACCAAGGCGCCAGCAGGCGGGAGCGCGTTTCGCACGGCATCAATCGACACTGGTAAATTGCGAACCGCGGCGCCGGCCGCACGCGCACTGACGTCCGACTCGATCTGATCGACACGGCGCTCAAGCGCTTCGATGGCCGAAACAAAGCCGACGCGATCAAGCTTGCCCGGGCCGCGCATGACGAGTGTGGCAAGCTCGGATCGCGTATCGGCAAGATCGTCAAACAGCGGCCGGTCCGCAGGCGCGGCACGCTCACGAAGCGCCGCAAGGCCGGCGGCAGTTGCGTCCAAGGATCGAGCTTTGCGTGCAAGGACACTTGCTAGAGCGAGATTCACAGCCCCTGTATCACGAGGAGCGATCGCTGCAAATGAGATGAGAAGATCCTGTTCGTCCTCGAATTGACCGACATATAGTCCCTTCTGGCGGTCAGAGCCAACGTCAACGTTGCGTGCGATGTTGTGCTCCCGTACTGTCTCCGCCTGCTCGAATAGTGCGGCCGCCTCGGCTACGTTGCCGCGCGCCCATCGAACTTGTGCGAGGTCATAGAGTGTCACCGCGACCTCGGGATGATCTGCACCAAGCACGTGAGTACGGATCTCGAGAGCACGGCGGAGCAGGTCCTCAGCGGACGCGAACGATCCGCGCTCGATGCGCGCTCGAGCCAGTTTCTGAAGCGCTCGTGCCACATCGGGATGATCGGGCCCGTCGATCTTCTCATACGACGTGATGGCTTTCTCGAACTCCGACTCGGCAGCATCGAGCCGGGACGTTTTCTGGTAGACCTCGCCAAGCGATTCGATGGACGATGCCTTCCAGTCGGAGATCCAGTCAGCACCCCAACCTATGTCGTAGAGGTTCAGTGTCTGTTCAAGCAGAGCCTCGGCCCTAGCGAATTCGCCCTTCTTGACCGCAACTTCCGAAAGGCCTGCAAAGGGAAATGCTAGTGAGCGAGCAACATCAGGCTGGACGCTCGATACCAGTTCCTGGGAATTTGTCATCGCTGACGGCGCGGCAGATACACGGACTTGCTCGAAGTACTCGTCAGCCGCCTGAAAATCGCCTCGGGCGATGGCGAGGTTGCCGAGGTTCATCAATGCCGCATACTGCCCGCGTGCGCGTGATACATCTCCCGGTTTGGCGTGCAATGCGATTTCAAGCGTTCGTCGGTGGATATCCTCGGCGCTTCGAAAGTCCCCCAAGCGGAAGTAATTATTCGCGAGACCGTTGAGGGTCGGTATTAGTGCCTCAGATGTCGCGCCGAATTTCCCTTCGTATAGAGCGAGGGCCCGCAGAAAGAGCGTCTCAGCGGATCTGTACCTGCCAGCATCTTGATCGATTACTGCGAGGTTCGAGAGCGCGACTCCGAGTTGGTCAACATACTCACTCCCCTTGGACGTTTCATACAGCTGGATTCCGCGCGCATACAAGGTCCGCGCCCGGGTGACGTCCCCT
>JBGAKX010000073.1:0-22569 GCA_044224215.1 Blastocatellia bacterium | reverse complement strand
CGCTTTGTCCGGTGGCCACGGACGTTGGAAAGCGCCGTCGCGCTCCGCTTGCCGGCGCACTCCAAAGCCCGTTGACAGGTCTCGGCCCCCTCCCTATACTCTGGGGTTTCGACCCGTGCCCGGATTGTTCTTAGAGCGCGCGGGCGTTCACGGCAGACAGTAGTGGAGGTAAGGGCAGTGTCCTACGCAATCATCCGCACCGGCGGCAAGCAGTTCCGAGTCACACCGGGCACCGTTGTCCGTGTGCCAAAACTCGGCACGCTGGTCGGCGCCACTCAGAAATTTGACGTGCTCGTCTATGGTGACGGCAGCGCCGTGAAGGTTGGCGCGCCTATCGTCAGCGGCGTCGGCGCCGAGGGCACGGTCCTCGAGCACGGCCGCGGCGACAAGATCATCGTGTTCAAGATGAAGCGTCGCAAGCAGTACAAGCGCAAGCAGGGACATCGGCAGGATTACACCGCCGTCCGAATCGATTCGATCGGGTAAGCGAAGGAGTCAGCAGCAATGGCACATAAGAAAGGTGTAGGGAGCTCCCGAAACGGTCGCGATTCGGCAGCACAGCGTCTCGGCGTCAAGCGCTTCGGCGGTGAACTGGTCTCGGGCGGCTCGATTCTCGTCCGCCAGCGCGGCACCAAGTACAAGCCGGGCACGAACGTCGGCATCGGCAGCGACGACACGCTGTTCGCCAAGGTGACGGGCGTCGTCGAGTTCAAGAACAAGGGCCGCAAGGGCAAGTTCATCAGCGTTCACACGCAATCGTAGGGCTTCGGAAACTGGGACCGGGGATCTGGGAACGGCAGCAATCCTTCCCCGATCCCCGGTTTGCGTTTACTGATCCCAATCATGCAGTTTCTCGATCGGGCCAGGATCTTCGTCAAGGCGGGTGACGGCGGAAACGGATGCACGGCGTTCCGCCGCGAGAAGTTCGTTCCCCGTGGCGGTCCGTCGGGTGGCAATGGCGGACGCGGAGGCGACATCTACATGGTGTCGACCGAAGATCTCAACACGCTGCTGCACTTCCGGTTCAACCCGCGATACGTCGCCGAGCGAGGCGGACACGGCGAAGGCTCGAACCGCACCGGCCACGAGGGCGACGACCTGACGATCCACGTTCCCGTCGGAACCGTCGTCACGGACATCGACACCGGCGAGGTCGTCCACGACTTCACCGAGACGGGCGAGCGCGTGAAGGTCGCGTCGGGCGGCGGCGGCGGACGAGGGAACGCGTCGTTCGCGACGTCCACGAATCGTGCGCCGCGACGTCACAACGACGGCCGGCCGGGCGACGAGCGAAACCTGCAGCTCGAGCTCAAGCTGATCGCGGACGTCGGGCTCGTCGGTCTGCCGAATGCCGGCAAGTCGACGCTCATCTCGCGCATCTCGGCCGCCACGCCGAAAATCGCCGACTATCCGTTCACCACCATCACGCCGAATCTCGGCGTCGTCGAGTACGCCGAGTACCGGTCGTTCGTCGTCGCCGACATTCCCGGGCTGATCGAAGGCGCCCATGAAGGCCTCGGCCTCGGGCTCGACTTTCTGCGCCACGTCGAGCGCACGCGGGTGCTGCTGCACCTCGTCGACGTCTCGGGTCAGCTCGAATCCGAGCCCGTCGATCGATTCGAGACCATCAACGCCGAGCTCGGCTCGTACCGATCCGACCTGCTCGATCGTCCGATGATCGTCGTGGCGACCAAGATCGATGCGATCGACGACCCTGCGCGGCTCGAGCGGTTGCGCGAGCACGCGCGCGCTGCCGGTCGCGAGTTCATCGCGATCTCGGCCGTGACCGGCGAAGGGCTCGACACGCTGAAGCGCCGCGTTGGCGCTCTGCTCGAAGAGATCAAGAGCGAGTCCGACAGCGGTCGGGTCGCAGTCGCACGCGTACCCGAGCCCGAGCCGCAACCATGAGGCTCGGTGTCTTTGGCGGCACGTTCGACCCGATCCATATGGGCCACGTGCGGGTCGCAGAGCGGCTGTCGGAGCGGTTCGCACTCGATCGGCTGCTCTGGGCTCCGTCCGAGTCGCCGCCGCACAAGACCGGCAAGACCTTGACCGATCCGATCCACCGCTATGCCATGGCCGCGCTCGCGACGGCGGGCCGCGCGGACTGGGTTGCGTCCACGATCGACATCGAAGGCGATCCGCCGCACTACTCCGTGGACACGGTCGCGCGACTGCACGCGCGGTACCCCGAGTCGCGTCCGCTGTTCTTTGTGATGGGGGCGGACTCGTTCGCCGATCTGCACCTCTGGCGCGAATATTTGCGCCTCGTCGACAGCTGCAATATCATCGTTACGGCCCGGCCGGGTCATCGGCTCGACGCTCCACAGCTGCCGGAGTCCGTGCGCGGCCGCATCATCGATCTTCGCGACACACCACCGTCCGACACGCCCCCGATGCTCGAGGGGGGCGGTTTGAGGATCTTCCTGACGTCCGACGCGCTCGTAGATATCTCGTCGACGGATGTTCGCGCCGCAGCGCGAAGAGGTGAATCGCTGTCGGGCATCGTGCCCGAGGCGGTCGCGGATTACATAGTCAAGCAGGAGCTGTACAGGTTGAATCCGAATGAGTGAACCGAACGAACTTCCGACCTCGACGCCGACAACGCTCGAACCCGGGGACACGACAAAGCTGATGCTCGCGGCGCACGGCGCGGCGGACCGGAAGGCGCTCGACATCGTCGCGATCGACATTCGCGCGATCGCGAGCTTTGCCGAGTACTTTCTGATCTGTTCCGGAACATCGACGCGGCAGGTGCAGGCGATCGCCGACGAGGTCATCGACCGGCTCCGCACCGAGCTCGACATTCGTCCCGTCAACAACGAGGGCTACGAAGCCGGGAACTGGATCCTGCTCGACTACGGCGATCTGATCGTCCACGTCTTCACCGAGGAGTCGCGGCAGTTCTACCAGCTCGAGCGGCTGTGGCGTGACGCCGAGCGAGTCGCGCTCCCCGAGGAGCTGACCCGGCAGTAGAACGGCGGGCTTTGCCGGTCGCCACGCGCGCGGCCGTAAAGGCTCGGGGCTCGATCGCGCATGGCCATCACCATCATCACCGCAAGCCGCAGCATGCAGAAGGTGGTCGAGATGGCCGACCGGATCGCGGCCGCGCCGTCTGCGACGACGGTCCTCATCACCGGCGAGACGGGCACCGGCAAGGATCTTCTCGCGGCCTACATCCACGATCGCAGCCAGGCGGCCGGGCCGTTCGTCACGATCGACTGCGCCGCGCTGCCCGAAGCGCTCATCGAGAGCGAGCTCTTTGGCCACGAGCGAGGCGCGTTCACCGGCGCCGTGACCGCGCGCGCCGGGCGGCTCGAGGCCGCGCGCGGCGGCACGCTCGTGCTCGACGAGATCGCGGCACTGCCGCACGACGCCCAGGCCAAGCTCCTGCGGCTGCTCGACGAGCGGTCGTTCACGCGCCTCGGCGGCACGCGGCCTGTGGCGCTCGAGGCGCGCGTGATCGCTCTGACGAACATCGATCTTGCGCGGGCGATCGCCGCCGGCATGTTCCGCGAAGACCTGTACTACCGGCTGAACGTCGTGTCGCTCGCTTTGCCGCCGCTGCGCGAGCAGCGCGAGGCCATTGCTCCGCTGGCCGAGTTCTTTGCCGAGCGGTTCACGCGCAGGACCTCCGGTCCGTCCGGCCCGCTCGTCTCGCAGCGCGCGACGGCGTTACTCGAGCGGTGCAGCTTTCCCGGCAACGCGCGCGAGCTGCGAAACGCGATCGAGTTCGCGGTGGTTCACGGCGGTCCCGGTCAGGTGGAGCCGGAGGCGCTGCCGGCGTCGCTCCGCGCCGGAGCGCGTTCCGGCGACCGCGCGACGCTGGCCGAGGTCGAGTCCGCGTACATCCTCAAGGTGCTCGAGGACGTCGGCGGCAACAAGTCGGAGGCGGCGAGGATCCTCGGCATCAGCCGAAAGAGCCTCTACGAGCGGCTCGAAAAGATGGACGGCCGCGCACGGTGAAGGTGGCGATCATCTGGATCGGCAAGACACGCGACAAGCGACTTGCCGGGCTCGTCGACGACTACCTCGAACGGGCGCGTCGCATGCAGCGTGTGGACGTGGTCGAGCTACGCGATCGCGGCGGCGCGAGCAGCGAGCGCGGCGAACCGGTCGTGCTCGCGCGCGAGACCGAGGCGCTGCTCGGGGCCCTCGAGGAGGGCGACTACGTCGTGTTGTGCGACGAGCACGGAGCGCAGTTGCGTTCCGAGGAGTTTGCGAGCATTATTTCGCATCACCAAAGACGGGCAACGCGCCGTCTTGTTTTCATAATCGGCGGATACCTCGGTGTAACCGACGAAATCAAGGGTCGCGCGGACCGAGTCTTCGCGCTTTCGAAGATGACGTTCACGCACGAGATGGCGCGCATGCTGCTGGCTGAGCAACTCTATCGCGCTCTCACGATTGTGAACGGGATTCCATACCAGAAGTGAGCGGGTGAATATGGCCAGACGGGAAACAGTCAAGGAAAGCCCTTTGGACAAGAAGCGAATCAAGTTGTTCCAGGACAGGCTCGTTGAGAAGCATCGGGCGCTGACGGGAGTGGTCACGTCGACCGAGGATTACGAGCGTGAAGCCGGGCTGGACACGTCGCAGGATCCCGCCGATATCGCGTCGAACGCGTACACCAAGGACCTTCTTTTCAGTCAGAGCTCGAACGAGCGCATGATCCTGCGGCTCGTCGAGGAGGCGCTCCGCCGGATCGAGGTCGGCTCGTACGGTTATTGCGTGAACTGCGAGGAAGAGATTCAGCCGAAGCGGCTCGAGGCCGTGCCGTGGGCTCGCCACTGTATCAAGTGCCAGGATCTTCAGGAGCGCGGTCTTCTCGAAGAGGATCGTGAGTGACCGGCTGATCTCGACGGCAGTCGACGCGGTGCTCGCGTTCGCGTTCCCTCAGGGATGTCACGTGTGCGGGGCCGCAGTCGCGAAACGCGGAGACGGCGTGGCGTGCGCGGGGTGCTGGGAGGAAGCTGAGGCGGGGCTTCTGCTCGCGGACCGGCGCGTCTGCGCGCGATGCGGGGCGCCCGGCGCAGGGGCGTGCATCACGTGCGCGCCGGACGACATCGCGGTCGCCCGATCGACAGCCGAGTTCGCGGGCGCGGTGCGCGCGGCGGTGCTCGATCTGAAACGGCGCCCGCACATCTGCACGCGGCTCGCGCACCTGTTTGCCGATTCGTTTCGCGCAGCGGCCGAGCTTCACGATTCGGACATGATCGTCCCGGTGCCTCTTCACCCGAGCCGGCTCGCCGAGCGTGGTCACAACCAGGCGGGGCTGCTGGCGACGTCGGTTGGCCGTGCCGCCGGGATTCCCGTCGAGCCGGCAGCGCTCGCCCGCACCAGTCTTGCCGAACGCCGTCGCGCCGGGGCGGGACGCACCGAACGCGCGACGACGGTGCGTGGCG
The DNA here is from genome assembly GCA_044224215.1 of Blastocatellia bacterium. Classification (GTDB taxonomy): domain Bacteria; phylum Acidobacteriota; class Blastocatellia; order UBA7656; family JADIYM01; genus DAOMFM01. The sequence continues at coordinate 17,164 of JBGAKX010000073.1, read as the reverse complement.
CATTTCGGGCGTCACGCGGAATCGTCGCCGGGCTGAAGATTCTGCTCGTCGACGATCTGTACACGACGGGCGCGACGGCTGGCGCGTGCGCCGGTGCGCTGCGTGATGCGGGCGCGTCGGACGTTCGCGTCCTCACGGCCGCGCGCGTGCTCGTCAGGTGAGGCCTTTGCCGGATCGGCGCTGCGCCCCATAATGGCCCGACCCGGCGATATCAACCACCACGGAGCGCTACATGCTGAAGAGGCTGTTTGCGGCGGAGAACATCCTCAACCTGCTGCTCGTCTTTGTGCCCATCGCGATCGTGCTCGAGCTGACGCACGCCAACGCGATCGCGATCTTTGCGACGTCGTGTCTCGCGGTTGTGCCGCTCGCCGGCCTGATGGGAAAAGCGACCGAGCACCTTGCCGAACGGCTGGGCGAGGGAATCGGCGGGTTGCTGAACGCCACGTTCGGAAACGCGGCCGAACTGATCATCGCCATCATGGCGCTGCGCGCGGGGCTGTATGACGTCGTGAAGGCGTCGATCACGGGATCGATCATCGGCAACATCCTGCTCGTCTTTGGCTTGAGCGCGCTCGCGGGCGGGATCAAGTTCACGAGGCAGCGCTTCAACAAGACGGCGGCAAGCCTCGGCACGACGCTGCTCGTGCTGGCAGCGATCGGGCTGGTCGTGCCCGCGATCTTTCACATGGTGCTCACGTCGAAGGGCGGCATGACGGATGCCGTGCTTCACGACGAGCTCGAGCTGAGCCTCGAGATTTCGGTCGTCCTGATCATCACGTATGCGCTCAGCCTGTGGTTCACGCTCAAGACGCACAAGCACCTCTACGGCGGGGGCGACAAGGCGGACCACGACGAGGGCGAGGCGGCGATCGGCACGCACGGCTGGTCGCAGAAGAAGTCCGCCGCCGTTCTGCTGGGCGCGACGGTGCTCGTCGCCTTGATGAGCGAGTTTCTCGTCGGTGCGGTCGAACAGGCGTCCAAGGCGCTCGGGATGTCCGAGATCTTTGTCGGCGTGATCCTCGTGGCGATCATCGGCAATGCGGCCGAGCATTCCACGGCCGTGCTGATGGCGCTCAAGAACAAGATGGACCTCTCGCTGAACATCGCGGTCGGGTCGTCATTGCAGGTCGCGTTGTTCGTCGCCCCGGTGCTCGTGTTCCTGAGCTACTTCGTCGGCGCGCGCGGTCCGATGAACCTGCTGTTCTCGCCGTTCGAAGTGCTCGCGATCGGACTGTCGGTCGCGATCATCGCGCTCGTGTCTCAGGACGGCGAATCGCACTGGATGGAGGGCGTCCAGCTGCTGGCCGTCTACTTCATCCTCGGCATCGCGTTCTTCTACCTGCCGATGTAGCTGCGTTACGGCGCGGTGTCGGCAGGCTCGAGCTGTCGCGGCAGCGGGAACACCACGTTCTCGGCGACGGTCTCGAACTCTTCGATCCGCGACACGCCGAGCGACCGGAAGTGATCCGCGACCTCCGCGACGAGGCGTTCCGGCGTCGAAGCGCCGGCCGTGATCGCGACCGCCGTGACTCCCTCGAGCCACGCGGGATCGATCTCGGACACGTGGTCGATGCGATGCGCGCCGACTCCGTTCTGGAGCGCAACCTCGACGAGCCTGAGCGAATTCGAGCTGTTCGCGGCGCCGACGACAAGAAGGAGCTCGATGCGCGAGGCGATCGCCTTGACCGCCTCCTGGCGGTTCTGCGTGGCGTAGCAGATGTCTTCCTTGGCCGGCGTCTTGATGGTCGGAAACCGTTCGCGGATCGCGTCGATGACGTCCCGCGTGTCGTCGACGCTGAGCGTCGTCTGCGTCAGGAATGCCGTGTTGGCGGGATCGATCTCACCGAGGCGGTCCACGTCCTCGGTGTGTTCGACGAGGATCATCTGCGCCGGCGCTTCGCCCATCGTGCCGATGACTTCATCGTGGCCTTCGTGGCCGATCAGCAGGATGGTGCGCCCTTCGCGTGCGAACCGCCGGGCCTCGATGTGGACCTTCGTGACGAGGGGGCACGTGGCGTCGATGACGTTCAGATGGCGGCGCTCGGCCTGTTCGTATACGTCCGGTGCGACACCGTGAGCCGAGAAGATCACGACCGAGCCAGGCGGCACCTGGTCGAGCGTCTCGACAAAGACGGCGCCCTTGTCACGCAGGTCGCTGACGACGACCGGGTTGTGGACGATCTCCTTGCGCACGTAGATCGGCGCTCCGAACCGTTCGAGCGCGCGCTCGACGATGTCGATGGCGCGCACGACGCCCGCGCAGAACCCGCGCGGCTTGATCAGGTAGAGCGTCTCGATCATTCGCCGGGAAGGGTAACACAACTTGATTTGGCCCGTCCCGGCGGGCACGTGATGACGTACAGGCCCGTCAGACCCGTCTGAGAACGCCGACGAGCTTCCCGAGAATCCTAAGACCTGCGCGCGCGGCGCCCTCGAAGCGCAGCGGTTTGTACGCCGCGTTGGCGGGCTCGAGCACGATGGCGCCCGCCTCTTCCCGGTACCGCTTGATGGTGGCCTCGCTCGTCTCGCCGTCCTCGATCATGGCGACCACCGTGTCGCCGGGAATGGCGCTGGACTGTTGACGTACGATGGCGTAGTCGCCCTGGTATATGCCGTCCTCGATCATCGAATCGCCCGAGACGACGAGCGCGAACAACGGGCCCTTTCGCTCGAAGAGACTTCCGAGCGACAGCGTGCCCAGGCGGTCCTCGGCTGCCAGGATCGGCTGGCCGGCGGCGACGCTTCCAAGAATCGGTATCTCGAGTGCGTCGATCGCCGCGCCCGATGCGGCGCCACGTGTACGCTTGGCCGCCACGGCGCGCGCGGCTCCCGTGAGCGTCATATCGCGATGGCGGCCCTCGTCGGCGCTGATGTATCCGGCGCGTCTGAGCGCCTGAAGGTGATAGTGGACCGTCGACCGCTTCATGTGCAGTTGCTCGGCCAGTTCGCGAACGGTCGGGGGCGGACCGCCGGCAACGGTACGGTCGATTGCCGACAGGATTGCGCGCTGTGTTGGGGTGAGTTCGTTCACGGAACGCAATCGTACTGGACAATCGTCCCGTTTACAATCTTTTTGTACACGGCAAATATTTTTCTTGACAGCTTTAGCGACTCACCGTATAAACGTTCTCGCGTTGGACAAATGTCCTACTTCGATCTCACGCACACGTTCTCACGATTAGAAATGGAAGCTCACGAAGGAGGCGATTCAATGTACGAAGCAGCGCATACGGAAGAAATGGACAGGCTCGAGCGAGTCGTCAATCGCGTCTTTGCCCGCGTCTCGGCGCTCGAGGCGCGCGTCAACGAACTGGAGCGCGAGCTCGAGCGGTCACGGCCCTCGTCGCGCGAGTTCGTCCGGGTTGCGGACGGCCTCAGGCTCGTGGACGCGCTCGGCCGAACGGCCTGAGGATCGACCAGTCCCTTTCGTTTCAACAAGTTCCCCGTGGCGGTCACGGTCGTGACGGATCTCGTTGCTCTCCACCGACTGAGGTCCACTCTGGCACTCACACCGCTCCGCCCAGACCGGCGCGGGCGCGCCCAACGCGCCGTCCGCGCCTCCACTGCTCCGCGTCCCGCCGCCATTCATCCCACCAAAACTCCACTCTGCGAAGAAGCTTCGCAGTTCGGCCCCAAGTACCCTTTTTCTGACACCATATGAGCCCCAATGTTGTCCTTATAGGGTACGAGTGGACGGATAGGTAGCCGGTTGTTTCCGGACCAGACCCCCTCAGCCGACAACCGGCGCCTACCCCCACATTCGCTCGCTCGGACGTTTCGCATGAGCTCGGTTCGCTTCAGCCCTCCCTGGACGCACGATCTGGCCGCCCCCGCACGGGCGCCCGGCGAGATGAGTCGCACAAACGCCGACGATGGCGCGCTCCTGTTTTCGGTTGTCAGCCTGCCGGTGACGGACGTCGAGGAGTGCGTTCTGACGCAACTCGCACTCGTTCGGCTCCTGTGCGCCACCCAAGTGGAATCCCCCTTGCATACAGAACACGTACGGCACTGACACGAATGCGCCGTGACGGGGCGAACGGACCCGCGCGCTGGCTGCATCACACGTGGGCAACCTTGTGCCTTGTACATTTGGGTTAATCTGCTTGGGGGGCTGACATGCATCGATTACTCGCCTTTCTGGCCATTATGGCGATCCTCGTGATCGCCGGGCCACCTTCGACGGTTCTCACGGCGGCTCGCGCTGCCGACAAGAATGCGTCGTCTATTGGACCGGAGTTGCATTCCAGACTTCGAAATCTGGGCTCGGCTGTATCAAAGACCGGCACTACGACAAGCTCACTGCCTGCACGGGTTCCATCCAGTGTGGCCGAATCGGCCCGCGAACGGGCTCGCGCACTCGCAGGTCGCAGCGCGGTCGGAAAGGCCAAACGAGCGGATCTTCCTTCAAAGGGCACACCCCGATTCGATCCCGCAGCCCATCCTCCGTCTCGCGATCTTGCGACCAAGGTCGCCGGTGACGGGTTCGTCGGCCGCAAAGGCACGGGACTCGGCGACATCTACGAGGTCGAGCCGAACGACGTGACTGCACAGGGCCTTGACGACCTTCCCGTCAATGTCGTCGGCGGATCGGGCGAGCTCGACGACATCGACTACTACGCAATCACCGCGACCCAGGGCGAGAGCATCCGCATCGAAGTGGTCGCCGACCGTGTGTTCGGAACACTGCTCGATTCGTACCTCGTCGTGTTCGACGATCACGGCAACGATCCGATCGCCGTCAACGACGACTACTTCGACGGGAGCAGCGACTCGTTCATCCGGCTCATCGCACCCGACGCGGGAACTCACGTCTACTACATCGGAGTCACCGACTTTGGCGGGCTCGGCGGCGACGGCTACGAGTACGTGCTGAACCTCACCGTCGCCGATTCGCCCGACGACGTCGAGCAGGAGTCGAACGATACGACCACGCTTGCCGACGTGGTCACGCTTCCATCGCTCTACTTTGGCCTGTCCGACGTCGCAAACGACATCGACGTCATCCGGTTCGACGCGCTCGGTGGCAACGCGCTGATCGTCGACGTCGACGCAGAGGTGTTTCTGTCGGACATGGATCCGGTCGTCGAGATCTTTGACAACCACGGCGGATACCTTTTCGGGAACGACGACGCCGACGGACTCGACTCGCGGTTCAACATGGTTCTGCCGTACACGGGAACGTATTACGTGGCCGTGTACGACGCGCAGAATCGCGGCGGCGGCAGTTTCTACTACTCGGTGAACCTCTCGCTCCAGGATGCGTCGTTGGCGCCGATCATCACCGGGTTCAAGATTCAGGACGGTTCTTTGCTGAAGCGCGTGCTCGGTTCGAACTTCGTGGCAGTCGGTGGGTCGACGCGGGCCGAGATCAACGGCGTGATCGTGCCAAGCAAGCCCGCACCCAAAAAGCCGACCAAGGTCGTCAAGCTCGTGCCGCTTCAGCCGGTCCGCCGCGGCGACGTCGTCACCGTCGTGAACCCGGACGGGAGACGGTCGAATCCCGGTGTGATCAACTAGAACGATCCGTCCGATCAGCATCCGTGATGCTGGCGCAAGTGGCGCGGCGAGAAGACCTTGCCGCGCCACTGGTGCGTTTTGCGCACGCCCGTCGATCTTGCGCATTCCATTCCGATCGTGTATCAAAAATCAAAGTTTTCTCGTTCAACACGTTTTAGCGCTTTTGTAATTCAGCCTAGCGGTTTGAGTGTCGCCCCATCGGCTGGGGCGAGCCTTGCCCTCTCGCATGTACATGCGAAGAGGTGCGGCATCCGCTCTATCCAAGAGTCATCGAAAGGGAGAGATCGAACATGAAACCCAGCGTTGTGCGTATTCGCCACCTGCTTGCGACGTTCACCCTGATGATGGTCGCCGCCGGCACGGTCTTTGCCCAGTCCGGCGTCGCTTCGGCAGACCTTTCGGGAGTCATCACGGATCCCAACGGCGCCGTTGTCACTGGAGCGACCGTCACGCTCAGAAACGTGAACACGGGCGTCGAGCGCACCGCGGTCTCGAACGCGGAAGGTCGGTATACCTTCCCGGCGGCAAATCCTGCCGAGTACGAGATTCTCGTCAACGCACAGGGCTTCAAGAAGCTGCAGACGACCGGCGTCGTCCTGACCGTCGGGCAGGCGGCCGAACTGGACCTCTCCCTCGAGGTGGCGATCGGCGGCTCCGACACCGAGGTCACGATCGTCGCCGGGACCGAACTGATCGAAACGACGCGCACGTCCGTCTCTGCAACGGTCGATTCGCAGCGCATCGAGAACCTGCCGATCAATGGCCGCAATTTTCTGAACTTCACGCTCACGAGCTCGACCATCGTTCGTGACAACGCGCCGACCATCGGACCGGCGCCGTCGTCGGGTCTGAACGCCGGCGGTCAGCGGTCGCGCTCGAACAACGTGTCGATCGACGGTGCGGACAACAACGACAACTCGATCAACTCGGTCCGCGGCACGATCAGCCAGGAGGCCGTTCAGGAGTTTCAGCTCATCACGAACTCCTATGCTCCCGAGTTCGGCCGCGCATCGGGCGCCGTCGTCAACATCATCACCAAGTCCGGCACGAACGAGTTCCACGGAAATGTCTTCGGCTTCCTGCGCCAGCGGTCGTTCCAGGCCCGCAACGCGTTCGCGATCTCGGACGATCCCGCGTACACGCGCGCGCAGTACGGCGCGACGCTCGGCGGCCCCATCAAGAAGGGCCGGACGTTCTTCTTTGCCGCATTCGAGCAGTCGCATCGCCAGGAAACGGCGTTCTCCGTCATTGGACGCGACACGTCGATCTTCAACCTGACGAGCGACCAGAATTCGTTCGCGGCGAATCCGAACGTGTTCGACGCGTTCGGTCTCACGGACGCGTTCCTCGCGCAGTACGGGCTGAACCAGGCCGCGCTCGCGCCGGTCACTGCGCCGCTTACGCTTCTTCGCGGCAACTCCGAAACGGGTCTTGTCGGCGCGTTCGGTCTGACGAGCTTCATCGCGCAGAATGGCTACGGGCCCAATGGGCGGTTCTTCCCGAACGGCGTCGCGATACCTGCCGGTTACGTTCCGCTCGGCGGCTACGACCCGTCGTCCGGCTTCCCGCTCAACGGCGAGTTCCCCGTCAGCGACAAGACGACGCAGTTCTCGATTCGCGTCGACCATCAGTTCAATGCCAGCAACAGCTTCTCGGCAAGGTACAGCTGGGTTCCGATCTTCCTCACCGGCACGCAGTCGAATGCACAGAACCAGGTGTACGGTCAGAATGCGTTCTCGCGTACCGCGATCAACGACTCGACCGACAACACGGTCACGGCCGCCAACATCACGACGTTTGGCGACGGCCGGTTCATCAACGAGTTCCGTTTCCAGTTCGCAAACCGTCGCGTCGACTACCTTCCGACGTGCCCGTCGTCTGACGACAGCTGCTTCAACTTCAACTCGACCGCGGTTGGCGTCAACATCAACGGTCTCGGCTATACGGGCCGCGAACCGTTTGCGCCGGTCAAGCGCACCGAGAAGCGCATCCAGTTCATCGACAATTTCTCGTACCTGCACGGGAACCACAGCTTCAAGTTTGGTGGCGACTACAACCACCTTCCCGTGAATGCGATCTTCCAGCTGAACTTTGGCGGCGTCTACAACTTTGGCACGCTGCCGGGTAGCGTGTTCTTCCAGCCCGGCACGTCGGCGTCGGGTGCGTTGACGCTCATCACGAACGGCATCGCCGCCGGCCTGATCGGCCAGGGCGTACCGCCGGACCAGGCTGCCGCGACCGCAAACGCGATCGGCGGACAGATCGTCTCAAACGTCCCGGGACTGACCGTCGTTCAGGCGTACGGGCTCGGCGTGCCGCAGAATTTCATTCAGGGCTTCGGCGATCCCACGAGCAATTTCGCAAACAACCAGATCAGCCTGTACGCCCAGGATACGTGGCGCATTCGTCCGAACCTGACACTCAACTACGGCGTCCGGTACGACGTCGAGACGCCGCCGCTGTTCCCGGCGGGAACCGCCGAGTGCGTGGAGTGTCCTGCCGCCGAAGCGGCCGTTGGAGTCGTCGAGGGCATCCCGCGTGATTACAACAACTTCCAGCCGCGTGTCGGAATTTCGTGGGATCCCAAGGGCGACGGCAAGACGGTCCTGCGTGCTGCGTACGGTCTGTTCTACGACCACCCGCTGCTCGCGATCGCCTTCAACGCGAACGTCGCGGACGGCTCTCAGGCGCCGCAGCTGATTCTCGATCCGTCGAGCGCGGCGGCGACGTTCCAGGGCTATTCGCAGCTCCCGGGCTACATTCCGGGCCAGCAGCGGTTCGACCCCGACCAGTATCCCGGCAACGTCACGCCGCTGCTTCCGTTCACGCTGCCGATCGACGATCAGTTCGTGTACGGATATTCGCAGCAGGCGAACCTGACGTTCGAGCACGAATTCCTCGACAACTTCTCGGTCTCGACGTCCTACCTCTGGGTTCGCGGTCTTCACCAGTACCGACCGCGCGACCGCAACGTCCCCGACGTCGACCTCCTGCTGCGCAACCGCGATCGCGCGGTGGCCGCGGGACTTGTGCCGCCCGGGACGAGTCCGCTCACCGTTGCCGTCTTCCGTCCTGACCTTGGCATCGTGCCGGCGGCGCTGTTCAACTTCTTCCGGCCATCCGGCCCGAACTTCGCGTTTGGCCAGACGATCGGACTGTCGTCGCAGCAACTGCTCGGCATCGCATCGTCGCTCGGACTGCCCCTGGGCTACGGCGTTCCCGTCCCGTACGGGCCGATCATTGCGCAGGACGCCTCGGGAAGCTCGGACTACAACGCGCTCACGATCGCGCTCAACAAGCGGTACTCGCAGAACTATCAATTCACCGCGAGCTACACGTACTCGCACGCGATCGACGATTCGACCGACCTGCAGACGCTGCTTGCGCCGCAGGACAACAACAACGTCAACCTCGATCGAGGAAACTCGCTGTTCGATCAGCGTCACCGGTTCGTCTTCTCGGGGCTGTATGTCACGCCGTACACGTGGAAGAGCGAAGGCGTCTGGGCAAAGATCGCCGCGGACACGACCATCTCCACGATCATCGATCTCGCCGCCGGCCGACCTTTCAACATTCTGACGGGCGTCGACACGAACTACGATTTCTCGAGCCAGACCGACCGTCCGAACGAGCTCATGCCGGGGCAGACACTTCCGCCCGGGGTCGATTCGTATTCGACGCTCGCCGGCACGTTCTACCTGCCGCCGGACGGCACGACCGGCTATCTCGGTCGCGCGACGGGCACCAAGCCGGCGTTTTACAGTGTTGATGTGCGGTACTCGCGCAACATCGCGCTCAACGAGCACCTTACGCTGAACGTGATCGCAGAGTGTTTCAACATCTTCAACCACGTGAACATCATCGACGTGAACAACAACTTCACGGTGGCGGGCCTTCCCACGGCCGCCGCCGAGCCGCGGCAGTTCCAGTTCGGCATCAAGCTGCAGTTCTAGCCCGATCGCGGCCGAACCGTCCGCCGAGTATCCCAAAACCGGCCGGCAGTGAACTCGCTGCCGGCCGCTTTGCGTTTGGGTCGGGGGATTGACGCAACGGCGCGCCGCTCTGCAACATCTGACCGCTTGCCTCGTTCGTCATGCTGAAAGGGAGGAGCCGAGCAGTGAGAGTTCTATTTTCCGCGGCCGTGCTTGTGGTCGTTCTTGCGACGGGGGGCGCCGCCTATGCCCAGGGCGACGCCGATTGGGATTCGGGCGTCTCGCACTTCAAACAGCAGCAGTTTCGTCAGGCGATCTCGGATTTTCAGAAGGTCGCCGACGCGCATCCGGATTTTGCGAATACGTACTACTACATGGGTCTGTCCCATTTCCGGCTGAAGGAATACGGAAAGTCGATCGTGGCGCTGGTCCGCTACATCGATCTCGCCGAGAAGAACGGCGGCAAGGCAGACGCCGCCGCGCGCGCCGTTCTCGGTCGCGCCTACTTTCTGACCGACGACAACCAGAAGGCCGTCACGACGCTGACCGTCGCGACCCAGACCGTGACCGACGATCCGGTCAACTTCTATTACCTCGGCGTCGCGTACCAGCGACTGAACCAGAATGACAAGGCGCTCGAGAATTTCGACCGGGCGCTCAAACTCAATCCGAAAGACCCGTTCACGCTCGACCAGTCGACGCGCCTGTTGTTGTCGCGCGCCATCGCGTCTGGATCCGCCGCGGACTGGCAGGCGGCCATCACGCGCGCGGAGCAGCTCAGACTCGTCCGCGACGACGCGGCGACGGCCACGCTCCTCGGGAGCGCGTATCTCGGCGCGGGCGACTTCCAGAAGGCGTCGGTCCATCTCGCCAAGGTCGTCGAGGCGAACCCGCAGGACGCGAACGGGTGGTTCAACTACGGCCTGTCGCTGTCGAGGTCAAAGCAGTTTCCCAAGGCGGAGACCGCGCTCATCAAGGCGACGACGCTCGATCCGAAGAACGCGGACGCGTTCGCCGAGCTCGGGTTTGTCGACGAGTCGCAGAAGAAGTACAAGGAGGCGCTCGCCGCGTACACGCAGGCGAACACGCTCAAGCCGAACCAGCAGCTGCAGGAGGCGATCGACCGGGTCAAGACCGTCGTTCCGACGACGTGATAGCAGAGCCGATCCCGTCAGGGATCGGGGTAACCGTGCGCCATGCTCGCCGTCAAGCACCCCCGATCGCTTACGCGATCGGCTCTGCGTCTACGGCGTCGAGCAGTACGTGTCGCACGACCAGTCCTCGTCGTCGAGCGTGACGACGGCGGCGACCGCGTCGCGCACCTGGTCGGTCTTGAAGTACGTGTCGAGCCGTTCGAGCAACTCGGCGACCGATTGCGATCTCAGCAGCTGGACGCGGAACTCGGCGCCACCCGGCAGCCCTTTCGTAAAGTAGTTGCACAGTTGCTTGAGCTTCCCCGAAATCGCCTTCTCGGGGAGATCGACGCTGAGCAGTTCGTGGTACCGCAGCACGGCCGCGTACTTCTCGTCGAGCGTCGGCACGGGAAGCGGACGTCCCTGCTGGAGCGCATACGCCTCGCGAAAGATGAACGGATTCGCGATCGCGCCACGGCCGATCATCACGCCGTCGACTCCCGTCTCCTCGAGCCGCGCGAGCGCGCCCGCCGGCGTGACGATGTCGCCCGAACCGACCACCGGGATGCCGACGTGTCGTTTCACCTCCGCAATGCGGTCCCAGTCGGCCCAGCCCTTGTAGCCCTGCTCCTTCGTGCGACCGTGGATCGCGACCATCTGTCCGCCGCAGTCCTCGATCAGGCGCGCGACGTCGACACAGTTGATCAGGTCGTCGTTCCAGCCGGTGCGGATCTTGACCGTCATCGGGATCGAGACGACTTTGCGGATGCCGCGCAGGATCTTCTCGAGCTGCGGCAGGTCCTTGAGGAGGTTCGACCCGCCTCCGCCGCGCACGACGCGCTTGGCCGGACAGCCGCAGTTGATGTCGAGAATGTCGGCGCCGGACTCCTCGACGACCTCGGCAGCCTCGATCATTCGCGTGGCGTCGTAGCCGAAGATCTGGATCGAGATCGGACGCTCCTCGGGAAGAAACCGCAGCATCCGGTGCGTCTTGAGATTGCCGCGCGTCAGACCTTCGACGCTCACGAACTCGGTGACGATCAGCCCGACGCCGCCGAGTTCCTTGATGAGCCGGCGGAACGGCGAATCGGTGACGCCCGCCATCGGCGCGAGAATCAGGTTTGGCGAGATGCGGACGCGATCCGCGATGGTGTACTCGGTCTTCATCGGAACGAAAAAGCGTACCATAGGCCCCGGTTTCGCCCGAAGGGGCCGAATCTTGACGCCCGGCGAACGCGATCCGTATAGTTACGAGTCCGAACGGCAAGGTCCCGCCTCGTCGCACGCGATTCGAGCATCACCTCCTCACAGAAGGGCATTACATGGCACAAGAGACCGGACGAATGGTTTGGCACAACGGGCAGCTGATACCGTGGGATCAGGCCCAGATCCACGTGATGTCGCACGTGGTGAACTACGGATCGTCGCTGTTCGAGGGCGTTCGTTGTTACAAGACCGAGACAGGCTCGGCGATCTTCCGCCTCGGCGACCACCTGCGCCGCTTTCTGAACTCGTGCCACATCTACCGGATGCCGATGGCCTACACGCACGACGAGCTCCTCAAGGTGTGTGTCGATCTCGTTGAAATGAATGCATTTACGGATGGATGTTACATTCGTCCGATCGCGTTCCGCGGTTACGGCACGTTCGGCGTCAACCCGTTCCCCGCGCCCGTCGAGGTGTACGTAGCGACGTGGGCGTGGGGAGCCTACCTCGGCGAGGAGGCTCTCGAGGCCGGCGTCGACGTGTGCGTCTCGAGCTGGACCCGGCTTGCGCCGAACACGTTCCCCGCGATGGCCAAGTCGGGCGCGAACTACATGAATTCGCAGCTGATCAAGATGGAGGCCATCACGAACGGCTACGTCGAAGGGATCGCGCTCGACGTCGAAGGGTACGTCTCGGAGGGAAGCGGCGAGAACGTGTTCATCGTCAAGCACGGCAAGGTGTACACGCCGCCGCTCGGCGCGTCGATTCTGCCTGGGATCACGCGAGATTCGATCATCACGCTGTGCGGAGACCTGGGGATTCCGGTCGAGCAGGCGAACATTCCTCGCGAACTGCTGTACGTGGCCGACGAGGTGTTCTTCAGCGGCACCGCGGCCGAGATCACGCCGATCCGCTCCGTCGATCGCATCACCGTTGGCGCGGGCCGGCGAGGCCCCGTCACCGAACGGCTTCAGCGCGCGTACCTGGATGCGACTGCCGGACGGAGCGAGGATGTTCACGGCTGGCTGACGCCGATCCGCCACCCGGCGAGCGCACCGGCCGAGGCGGGCAGCTAGGCCGTTCGAGGTCGACCGCGAGCAGTGCGCCACTGCTCGGTTTGACAATGCGAAACGCGCTCTGCTACCGTGCGAGGTTTGTGACTCGGTCGGTAATCCCGCTCATGTCGAACCGTCACGGCGTCCTCATCGCACTGCTCTTCCTGACCCTCGTGAGCGTGGGATGCGTTCGCACGGTCAAGGTCGCGAGAACGCTTCCGGTCGAAGGGCCGCTCGACGTCACCGCGCTCGTCGCGCGAGTGAACTCGATGGCGTCGGTCGAGCGGGTGCAGGCGTCGATCTCGCTGCAGTTCCGGGACTTGCGAGATGCCGAGATCGGCAGGAACAAGGAGTACCCCGCAGCGTCGGGAACGCTCGTGCTGTCGCGGCCCGGCCACATCCGGCTCAGGATTAAGGCGCCGTTCATCGGCAAGACCATCGCGGACATGGTGTCGGACGGGACGACGTTCCGCGTCAAGGTCTACTATCCCGAGGACAAGCAGAAGTTCATCGTCGGAAGCAACGAGGGCCGGTACAAGCGGGTCGACGCATCGATGCAGTCCAAGGACGCGCAGCTGCAGAGCGCGGGTGCGCTCGCGAACATCCGGCCGCAGCACCTGACGGAGGCGTTCCTCGTCGAACGGTTCCCACTCGACAATCCGAACCAGCTCTACGTGCTCGACGAGGTCAAGCAGACCGAGCGCGACACAAAGTCGGGATCGAAGGCCGGAGCCGACGTGATACGCAGCTACTACGTCCTGACGCTCCTCGAACAGACCGCCGGCAGCCACGAAGCGACAGTCCTCAGACGCGTGTGGTTCGATCGTTGCACCTCCGGCACGCCACTTGCCCGTCAGGAGCTGTATGAGGACGGCCGGTTATCGACGTCGATCAGGTATCAGGCGTACGGCGCCGTCGCCGGCGGACGGTTGTGGCCCGAGCGGGTGTCGATCGAGCGCGTCCAGGACCTCTATTCGGTCGACGTGATCTTTGAACCGAAAGCACTTACGATCGACGGCGACGTACCGGCCGAGGCGTTCGAGCTCGACAACGAGGAGCATTTTCCCGAGATCGATCTCGACAAGCGGGCGGACGTCATCCGGGCGAACGGCGGCGCCGACGCTCCAAAGCCGCAGTAACCGGACCACACATGGATAGTCTGGTTATCGAAAACGTCCGTCACCGTCCGTTGCGCACGCTGATCAGCGTGACGGGTGTCGCGCTCGGTGTCGTGCTGACCGTGCTGACGGTCGGACTGGCGCACGGGATGCTGCGGAACACGGCCGAGCGTCAGGCGAATGTGCTCGCGGAAATCATGTTCTATCCCGAGGGCGATATCTCGCCGGCGACGGGGCAGGCGCTGACGCTCGACACGATATACGGTCGCGCGATCAAGGAAGGCACGTCGCGCATTCAGGCGGTCGCCGGCGTCGCGGCGGTCAGTCCCGTCGCGCAGTACCTGCAGACGAGCCAGACCGGCGTCGGGTTCGAGATCCTGGAGGGCGTGGACTTCGACTCGTACCAGAAGGTGACCGAGATGCGGGTTGTCTCGGGGCGTGTTCCAGTTGGCGAAGAGGTCGTCGTCGACGCCAGGTACGCGCACGACAAGAAGGACATCGACGGCAAGCCGATCGTCGTGGGGAGCAAGATCCTGCTGTTCGGGCGGCCCATACCGATCGTGGGGATCTACGAGCCCGAGATCGGGTCGCGGGTGAAGCTGCCGCTCGACACGATGCAGCGGTACGTGGTCAACGGCGCCGAGAAGTGCTCGTTTCTGCTCGTGAAGTGCAAGGACAGCAAGGACCAGGAACTGGTGGCGGCCGAGCTCAAGTCAAAGTATCCGAACAACCGGATCGTGATGACGCGCGACCTGCCGTCGCTTGTGTCGGGATCGATCGGGTCGCTCGAGGTCTTTCTGACGGTCGTGGTCAGGCTTGCGGCGGTGATCTCGACGCTGGTGATCCTGCTGGCGATGTACACGACGATCATCGAGCGCACGCGCGAGATCGGCGTGCTGAGGAGTCTCGGCGCGAGCAAGGCGTTCATCGTCGTCGCGATCGTCAAGGAGGCGCTGCTGATCAGCTCGCTCGGCGTTGTGGTCGGCGTGCTGCTCTCGGTGGCGGGGCGGGCCGGCATTCAGGCGGCAACGTCGCTGAAGGTGGACATTGAACTGAGGTGGATCCTGATATCGGCGGCGATCAGCCTTGTCGGCGGCGCCGTCGGAGCGCTGTACCCGGCGCTGCGGGCCGCGTATGTTGATCCTGTGAAGGCGCTGAGCTACGAATAGCGGAATGGCGGAACGAATGGCATCAATTCTCCAGACGAACGACCTGAAGATGACCTACCACATCGGCAAGGTCGACGTGCACGCGCTGCGCGGGCTGACGCTCGAGGTGCCCAAGGGCGAGTTTCTCGCGATCATGGGTCCGTCGGGATGCGGCAAGTCGACGTTGCTGCACCTGTGCGGAGGCCTGCTGACGCCCACGAGCGGCAACGTCGTGGTCGACGGCGAGGAGATCACGGCTGCCTCGGACGCAAAGCGCACCGACGTGCGGCGGCGCAAGATCGGGTTCGTGTTCCAGAAGTTCAACCTGTTTCCGACGCTCACGGCGGAGGGAAACCTCAAGCTTGCGGAGCGCATCTTCGGTAAGGGAGCCGGCGACGCAGCCCACCGGCGTGATGTATTGCGGCTCCTCGGGCTTGAAAGTAAACTGAAGCACAAGCCGCTGGAGCTTTCGGGCGGAGAGCAGCAGCGCGTGGCCATTGCGCGCGCGATCATCAACGACCCGGCGCTCATACTGGCGGACGAACCAACTGGGAATCTCGATTCGGAAAACTCGGAGTCCGTGCTTCAGATGCTCAAGGAGCTGAACGAACGCACGGGGCAGACGATCGTGATGATCACGCACAATCCGGAAGCGGCGGCGTACGCCAACAGGATCATTCACATGCGGGACGGCCACGTCGTGGCCGAGGAGCATACCGAGATGATCCTGGCGCCGGGCAGGACGCCGTCGGAAGGAGCGCATCCGTAACCGTGCTGACGATTCTCAAAAAGATCTGGTACTGGTCGTACGAGCGGGGCAGCTGGCAGTACGACGTGATGTGCGTCGCGATTCTCAGCTTTATCTTTCTGATCCCGGCTCGCGTGTTCGACGATCCCGAGGTCAGGCCGCGGTGGAACAGTTCGTTGAAGGAATCGCTGATTCCCGCCGATACGGTGAAGGATGGATCTGCCGAGAGCCTGTCGGGTGCCGTCGGCGGGCAGGAGATCCAGCGGGTTGAAATAATCCGTACACCGGACGGGCATATTAAGGCGTACAAGGTCTGGAGCACGCTTCCAGGCGAATGACAACAAAACGGCAACAACTTGGCGAGTCGGGTTCGTTGTATAGTCGGGGGTTGAACAGTTCGAAGAGTTGAGGGGACCACGACGGAACACCTTATGACGAAAGTTCTCACAAAGATCACAGCCGCTGCGGCGCTTGCCGCAGCGCTCGGGATTCCAGGGATGCTGCCGGCCGCCAAGGCCGCCGGCGCTGCACAGATGATGGCCCCGGTGCTTGCCAAGATGGAGCAGGCCGGCCGCGACCTCAAGACCCTGCAGGCGGGTATCGCCCAGCACAAGGTCGACCGCACCCTCGGTGTCGTTGAGGACTCGGCGGGAACGGTCCTGTACAAGGCCGCGCCGCAGGGCGCCGAGCGTGTACTGCTTCAGTACACGGAGCCGTTTCCCGAAACCGTATCGGTGGTCGGCGACAAGGTCAGCATCTACCAGCCCAAGTTGAATCAGTTGTTCGTGACCAGCCGCCGCGCGGGTGCCAACAAGAACCGATCGATCGGCTTCCTTGGGCTTGCATACAGCGATGCGGCCAAACAGCTGCGAGACCGGTATGACATAACGATCCTCGGCGACGACCCGGTGAATGGAAAACCGGCGACCCAGATCGCGCTCAAGCCAAAGGATCCAGCGGACGGCGTCCAGGGATTGTTGCTCTGGATCGACCAGACGACCTGGCTCCCGGTCAAGTACTACATTCAGGAGAAGGGCGCCAAGACCACGATCACGCTGTCGGGGTTGAAGAAGGACGTGGATCTGCCGGACAAGCGGTTTGAGATCAGCGTTCCGGCCGGCGCGCAGGTCATCAAGGGCTAACAACAGCAGGCACACCCGTTTCCGCACACAGCCACGAATTCTGCCACGCAGTGGGGTTCGTGGCTGCGTTGCGTTCAGTAGCCGGACCCTTACAGGGTCCAACCGGCTCTCCATCGTTCCGGGGGTCGTCGTCGCTTCGCTCCTCGACCCCCGGCTATTCTC
>JBGAKX010000072.1:0-22944 GCA_044224215.1 Blastocatellia bacterium | reverse complement strand
CCGTCGGCGTCCGTTGGTGCGCGACGCGTGACGGCCACCTGGATGGCCTCGAGCGGGTTCGACTTGGCGACCTGCTTGCCGTTGGGCACAACGGCGCGCTTGGCCGCTGCCTGCGGCGAAACGATGGCCAGCAGTGCGAGCGATGCGATTCCGAGCGTCGCGATCGAGCGCGCGCGGATGAGGGGTCGAGTAAACGTCATTCGCCTGTCCTCACTTTATGAAAGTCGCGCCCGCCGGACGTCCGGAGGGCGCGACTCGAGTCCGTTCATGTCTGTTGTTGAATTCAGGTGCGGGACACCTGCTGATGTAAAGCCTGTATTGATACCCCGAATGTGGTGCTTGGCGCAACCCAAAGCGCCGTCGCGCCCTAAGGGCTTGCCGGCGCACTCCAAAGTCGCCCACCGCCTTGGAGTGCGCCGGCAAGCGAAGCGCGACGGCGCTTTCTCAATTGACGGTGCGCTCGAGCTGCCGGCCGCCGAACACGGTGAACACCACCTTGGTCATATCGATCCGATGCTGGGCGACCCGCCTGGAGATCCGCCGACCTGCTGGAGATCTTCAATCGAGTTCGTCTCGTGCTCCATCCGCACGAGGTACGCGCCGTTGATCGTGTACGCCGCCAGCATCGACGGCAGATCCGCCAACTCCTCTGGAATCCAAGGTTTGCCGTCGGCGTCCGTTGGTGCGCGACGCGTGACGGCCACCTGGATCGCCTGCTGGTTCAGCGACGACACCGACCAGTCGCTGCCTGCCGACAACCATGCCTCCCGATTTCAGCACGCTGCCGATCGGGTAGAGCCACCTGGAGCGCGCGGGCCCGAGCTGGGGTTCGGTCATATCCTTTATATATGTGTCGGCGTAGGCCCACAGCGGCTGGAAGTTCGCGATCACGCCGAGCTCGCGAAACCGCGGGATGTCCGTCGGATCGATCAATTCGAGGTGCGCGATGTGATGACGGCTGTCGCGCGGGCCGTTCGCCTTGCGCGCCGCCCCGAACGCGTCGAGCGACATACGGATCGCGCGGTCGCCGATCGCGTGGATGTGGATCTGAAAGCCCGCGCGGTCGAGGGCGATGACCAGCGTGTCGAGCGCCGCGGGTTCGATGTTCGGCTTTCCGGCGTTGCCGGGGGTGTCGATGTACGGTTCCAGCAGCGCCGCCGTGTGCGCCTCGATCACGCCGTCCGCAAAGATCTTCACCGCGTCGGCGTGCAGGTTCCTGCCGGAGAATCGCTTGCGCAGTTCCACGAGATGCGCGACCTGCTCTGGACCCTTCGCGACGTCGACGTGCAGCGCGGCGAACACGCGGGCGGTGAGCTCGCCGCGGCGGTCGAGTTCGGCGTACGCCTCGAGGAGCTCTTCCGACGCGTCGGCTTCGTAGAGCGAGGTGATGCCGAATCCGTTCGCCATCCGGAGCGCGAGCCGCAGGCCGTCGAGATACTCGGCCTTTGTGTACTTTGGCAGGTGCGATGCGACGAGCTCCGATGCGTCTTCGCGCAGCGTCCCGGTGGGCTCGCCGGCGGCGTCTCCGCTCGATCCGGCCGTTGGGCGGATCCGGCGTAGCCCTTGTAACTCCAGCAATCTGAAGGGCTTTTGTGTTCGCCCACGCCGAGTGGCCGTCGGCGGCATAGAGAAGCGCCGGACGGTCCGCGACGATCGCATCGAGCTGTTCGCGCGTGGGGTTGGCGTTTGGAAAGAACGGCAGCTGCCAGCCGCCGCCCCGAATCCACGCGACGTTCGGGTGCGCCGCGGCGTACACGCGGACGAGGTCGAACACCTCGGCAGCCGACTTGGCGTCGTTGAGGTTGCAGGCCAGCATGTCCATCCCCGACGTGATCGGGTGCACGTGCGAATCGTGGAAGCCGGGAAGGACCATCTTGCCGTCGAGCTCGACGACGCGGGGTTTTTGGTCCGACGAACGGCGTGGCGTCGCGGTCGGCGCCGACAAAGACGATGCGGCCGTCGCGGACGGCGACCGTCTCGGCCCAACTGCGGGACGCGTCCATGGTGTAGACCGCGCCGTGGCGCAGCACGAGATCGGCGGGTTGCGCCGCAACGAGCGCAAGAACGAGCGCTGCGAGTATGTGCACGTCAGACTCCCGAGGAAGATTTGACGCAGATTAACGCAGATTTGCGGCTTTCCTAGAACGTGAAACGAATCCCCAGCTGGATAACCCGCGGGCCGCCGCCGCCGAGGCCGGGGTTGCCCTGAGCGACGTCGGGCGTCTGCGTGATCAATCCAGCCGGTCCAGCGTCGCGGTTGATCCTACCGTCGGCGTTCACCCCCGGGATGATGGTCCCGCCCGGCAGCGCAAAGTTCGGATGGTTGAAGATATTGAAGAACTCAACACGGAGCTGCATCGTCAGCTGCTCGGTCAGCTTGTTCGTTTTCGACACCGAGAAGTCCACGTTCCAGTACCCAGGTCCGAAGATCTGGTTGCGCCCGAGGCTTCCGAACGTTCCGTCCGCCGGCTGCTGGAACGCAAGCGGGTTCAGATATCCCGTCGAGGGGTTCCAGTTCGCCAGGATCGGGTCGACGCCGGGCAGAATGTTCGGCCGCTGGTGGAAGTTGCTCTGCGTGGCGAAGTTGAAGTTGAAGAACGAGCTGGTGTCGTTCGACGTCACGATCGGAATCGGCCGGCCCGTCTGCGCGACGACGATCGAGTTCAGCCCCCAGCCGTTTGCGAGCCACGACGGGAAGTTCGGGATCTCGGGAACGGCGTAGGTCACGGCGGTCGAGAACCTGCCGCGCGTGTCGTATGTCGACGGGCCCTTCTCGGCGCGCAGGTTGTTGGAGTCCTGCGGCAGCGCCGCCGACGCAAAGTTGAAGTCGATACCGTCCGACGCGCCGTCGAGCGACTTGCCCCACGTGTACTGGGTCAGGTTTGTGATGCCGTGCCAGTTGTTGACGCGCAGGATGGCCTGCATCGCGTTGTAGCTCGAGCACGCGCCCGACGACAGGATGTCGACGAATCCGTACCGTGGGTCCGGTCGGTCGCCAAAGATGTTCGGCTGGTTGCGATCGTAGAGCCGCACGAGGTGCGTGCCCTTTCCGCCGACGTATCCGACCTCGACGGCGACGTCATGCGTCAACTCATACTGGATGTTGAGGTTCCAGGCCTGCGCGTACGGCGTGATCAGTTTTCCGTCCGTCCCAAAGATGTTGTACGGCGGGGTCGTGACGGGGGTCAGGATCGCGCCGGTCCCCGTGCCGTTGAATGCGGCCCGGTTGTAGCGCAGCGAATAGACGGGCGATTCGCCGATCGGGTTCGTGGCGACGCCCGCCGTCGACGTGAAGTTTGCGATGAGCAGGTTCTGGGGCACGTAGTCGTAGTACAGCCCGTAGCCCGCGCGAACGATCGTGGTGCCGCGTCCGCGGACGTCCCACGCCACGCCGAGCCGCGGCGAGAAGTTGTTCAGGTCGCGCTCGTACACGGTGTCGAGCCCTGCGCCGACCTGCACCAGGTTGCCGGCCGAGTCGATGTTCGACAGGCGGTCGCGCTCCTCACCGAGTGGTCCGAAGTAGTCCCACCGGAGGCCTGCGTTGACCGTCACGTTGCGCGTCACGCGCCAGTCGTCCTGCGCGAACATGCTGAACCCGTTGTTGGTCGTCAGTCGTCGTGTGTCGCCGTAGTTGGCGAGCACGAACGACCGACCCAGATAGAAGCGCGACAGGACGTCGACGACAGGGTCCGGATCGAGCCCGGACGGCGAGAACGTGAACAGACCTCGGCCGAGATTGTCGTTGAACGCGTTCACCGACGCGTGGCGGAATTCGCCGCCGAACTTGAACGAATGCGCCCCCGGGTTCCACGTGAAGTTGTCCAGGATCTGCCACGTCTGGCTGACGCGGCCGCGCGGGATGCTGAACGCCGTCGCGCCGAGGTTCTCGATCACGCCCGCAAAGTCGAACTCCGGGAGGCCGGTCTCTCCGGTTCCCGTGTTCAGGCCGATCGAGTTGGGGTCAAAGTTCGAGTCAAGCGACGAGAACGACGTGCGGTAGCGGCTGTAGCCGAGACGGACTTCGTTGACGCGGTTGAGCCCGATCGCCGTCAGCAGGCTGAGCGAGACGACCTGGACACGCGTCGGCGACACCTGCGCAAAGTCGGCGATGCGCGAACCGCTGCCAAATCCGCCCAGGCTGCCGAGCGGGAAGACCTGCTCGCTGCGGCTGAACGCGTAGCGTCCCGTCAGGACCCAGTTCGGGTTGAAACTGTAGTCCACCTTGCCGATCAGGCTGTCGATATCGTTCTTGTCCTGGCTGCTGTAATTCAGCGTTCCGTCCGGGTTTGGCACCGGGAAGAAGTCGAGCACCTGGTCGAGCGCCGGATTGATCGACGGCAGTCCGTTCGCGAGCGCGACCTCACGCGCGCGCGCCTTCTGGTCGGCGGTTGGCAGCAGCAGCAGGAAGCTCGATCCGACGCGCTCGCGCTGGCCCTCGTACGCAAAGAAGAAGAACGCCTTGTCCTTGACGATCGGCCCGCCGATCGAGCCACCAAAGTTGTTGTTCTGGAAGTTCGTCTTCGGGTTGGGTTCGACGTTGAAGAAGTTGCGCGCGTCGAGCACGTCGTTGCGGAAGAACTCGAACACCGAGCCGTGGAACTGGTTCGTGCCGGACTTGGTGACGATGTTGACGACGGATCCGCTGTTCCGGCCGTATTCGGCCCCGAACTGCGACTGCAGGTTGAATTCCTGGATCGCATCGACGGGGAGCAGCGAAGCCGGAGCTCCCGTGATGCCGACCTGGTTGAGCGCCGAGTTGTTGAAGAACGGATCGTTGTTGTCGGTGCCGTCGAGCGTGTAGTTGTTCGACCGGTCGCGGTTGCCGTTGATGTTGAACTGGCCAAAGCCCTTCTCGGTGCCTGCAACTCCGGACGGTTCGACGGTTGCTCCGGGCACGAGCGGCACGAGCTTTGTGAAGTCCCGCCCGTTGAGCGGCAGCTGTTCGATCTGCGTGGTTCCTACCACTGCGCCGAGCGTGTCGCGGTCCGGATTGAGCACCGGTATCTCGGCCGTGACGGTGACCGACGTGTTCTCGACCGTCGGGTCGAGCGCGACGTCGAGACGCGAGTCCGAGCCGACGACCACCTCGACATGGCTCGTCGCCTTGGCGAACCCGGCCGCCTCGACGACCACGACGTACTCGCCGGCGGGGAGCTCGGTGAGGACGTACGCGCCGTCGAACGCAGTGACGGTGCTGCGCACGAGTCCGGTGCCGAGACTGCGCGCCGTGACGCTCGCGCCCGGAACGACGGCGTCAGCCGCGTCGTGAATGACGCCCCGGATCGAGCCTCGGTACGACTGCGCGAGAGACGTCGCCTGTCCGACCAGCGACACGACGACAAGAAACACGACGCTTGCAACTCGACGAGTGGTGGCCTTCATGCAATTCCTCCAGTGGAATCGATCTGCGATGGAAACCGGGCAACTCTCGAAGGTATAGCGACTTTGAACTGCGTATCTTATACTCGCCCGCAACCCGCAATGGACGGTTTCCGCCAAAGCCAGGTCTTCAAGGCCGCAACGCTCCTCGCCATTACCTTCGTCACGGGTGGCTTTGGTTACTACATCCTGGGCTTCTTCAATCCGACACCGGGCGTGTCGTGGTCGCTGTTCGACTGCTTCTACATGACCACGATCACGCTGACGACCGTCGGCTATGGCGAGACGCTCCCGGGTGGACTCGACGCCTTTCCGGCCGCCCGGGTCTTCACGATGTTCCTGCTGGTGTTCGGCACCGGTTTCCTCGTATATGCCGCGTCGGCCGTGACCGCGTTCATCGTCGAGGGCGAACTGAAGCACCTTCTGGAGAAACGACGCATGCAGAAAGCCATTGCACTCCTTGACGGCCATTACATCGTCTGCGGCGCCGGCGCGACGGGAATCCACGTAGTCCGCGAGCTGATCGATACGGGACGGGACTTCGTCGTCATCGACAATCGGCCGGAACGCGTTGAGCGGCTGAGGCAGATGGGCGCGAGCCTGATCATCGATGGTGACGCCACCGAAGACGAGGTCCTGCTGAGCGCCGGCATCGAGAAGGCCATCGGGCTTGCCGTGTGTCTGCATGACGACAAATCGAATCTCTTTGCGACGGTGACCGCGCGGCAACTGAACAAGAACATCCGGATCGTGGCCCAGAACGTCGAGATGGGCGCACGGTCAAAGCTGATGGGAGCCGGCGCGAACGCTGCCGTGTCGCCGAACCTCATCGGCGGGTTGCGGCTCGTGTCCGAGCTGATCCGACCTGCCGTGACGACGTTTCTGGACTCGATGCTGCGAGACAAGAAGGCGAACATCCGGTTTGCCGAGGTGACGGTCCAGGCGGGGTCGCATCTGGACGGGAAATCGCTCGGCGAGGCGGACATTCAGGGACGGACGGGGTTGCCGGTGCTGGCGATACGGTCGCGGGGCGACGCGGATTTTCACTTCGAGCCGGGCCCGCCCGAGCGGCTGGAGCCGGGCGTGGTGATCATCGTGATGGGGAGCTTGAAGAAGGTCGAGGCGCTCGAGAAGCTCGCGGGTCAGCGATGATAACTGAGCTGAGCGCGGTAGCGCTCAGGCCCCAAGCTAATCGGCGCACAACGCTTGAAACACGCCCACGCCGGCTCGGACGCGGCCCGTTGCGTGAATTGGGGCCTGAGCGCTACCGCGCTCAGCTCCGATGTGGACGCGGTACTTCCTACCACCAGCCGTGATAACTGAGCTGAGCGCGGTAGCGCTCAGGCCCCAACGCGGAAGGGCGCGCGCGGCGCTACACGCTGATCGTCTCGTCCGTGATCAGCGCCGAGATGATCTCGTGCGCGCCGATCTCCTTGTCATAGCCCTTCAACTTCAGCGAACCCACCGGCATCGACACGAACTGCGCGCCGATCGCCTCGATCGTTCCGTCGCTCACAAGGATCTGACCCGGCTTCGCCGCCGATTGCAGCCGCGCCGCCAGATTCACCGTGTCGCCGATCGCCGTGTAGTCCGTCCGACGTTCGGATCCGATGTAACCGACCGTCGCGCGCCCGGTGTTGAGCCCGATCGACAGGTTCACCTGCGGGAATCCGAGCTCGGCGAAGTCTTCGTTCAGGTCCTCGAGCGCCTTCTGCATCTCGAGCGCGGCGAGCGCCGCGTTCTGCGCGTCGTCGTCGCTCACGTACGGCGCGCCGAACAGCGCCATGATCGCGTCGCCGATGTACTTGTCGAGCGTTCCCTCGTGCCGGAAGACGATCTCGGTCAGCACCGAGAACAGCCGGTTCAGCATCTCGACGATCTGTTCGGGATGCGCCTTTGACGACATGGTCGTGAAGCCGCACACGTCGGCGAACAGCACCGTGACCTGCTGCGTCACGCCGCCCAGCTTCAGCGAGTCCGGCGCGTCGACGATCTGCTCGACGACGTGCGCCGGCAGGAACCGTTCGTACGCCGCGCGAGCGAGCGCCGCGCGCGACAGCTGTCTGTGCGTGATCGCGTTCTCGACCGCCACCGACACCTGGCTGGCGACGGCGTTCATCAGTTCGAGATTGTCCTGCGTGAACGCGTCGAGCGGGTTCGCGCTGCTGACGTCGGCATAGATCGCGCCCAGCACGCCGGACTGGCCGACCATCGGGGCGCAGATCGCCGAGCTGATCTTCTGGAACATCACGCTCTTGGCCTGCTTGAACTCGCTGGCCGCGTCGCTCACGAGCATCGAGACTCGGTCCTCGACCGCCTGGCGCAGGATCGTCCGGCTGACGACCACCGCCTCCTTGTCGACGTCGGTGTCCTTGTCGCGGAAGCGCGCCATCAGCGGCGTCAGCTCACCGGCCGCGGTCATCTCGAAGGCGACGACGCGAGCGGCGGGCGTCAGGTCGAACAGCAGGTCCGTGACGTGCTTGAAGATGTCGTCCAGGTTGAACACCGTGGCGAGCGTCTTCGAGAGGTCGAACATGTGCGTCAGGATCTCGGCGCGGGAGCGCAGCTTGGCGACCTCTTCGGGGGTGACGGTCTTCTCGGCGCGGCCGACCTTGAACGAGTCGGACTGCACCAGCATCACCGTCGCGCTGCCAACAAGCGGCTTGTCGACCTGTTCGACCTGCAGCGTGGTCGGGCGCGACGCCTCGAAACGCAGCGTCGTCTCGCCGATCCGGATGACGTCGCTCTCGCGCAGGTGGTGTTCGGAGATGCGATTCTCGTTGACGAACGTGCCGTTCGCGCTGTTCAGGTCGACGACCGTGTAGCCGCTCTGCGTCTTGCGGACGACCGCATGGAGGCGCGACGCGCGTCCGTCGTGGATCAGCAGATCCACCATCGGGGCGACGCGGCCTATCCGCGTCTCCTTGGTGTGGAGCTCGAACTCTGTCTCTTTGCCGTCGCGACCCTTGATGACTAACTTCGCCATTGTCGTCTCGTTCCTGCCAACCTGACTAGAAGAAGTACTCGCGATTGATGTTCGCGACCTCGATCCGTGGATTCCCGAGCGCCGAAAGCTCCTTGATCACGGCCGACCTGAAGAACGGCTTGATGTGGACCGCGTACACCATGGGGTCGCCGGACAGCTTGGGCAGCTCTTCGTTGAGCGAGTGGGGAGTCAGGTGGCCCGACCGCTCCGCAAGCGGTTCTTCCGTGCTCGGGAACGACACGTCTACAAAGACCGCCTTCAGGTTCGGCATCTTGCTGGCCTCAGCCCAGAAGCGATCGGTCTTGTACGTGTCCGACGTGAATGCCAGCGTCATCTCGCCGTCGTAGACGAGCAGGCCCGTGCACACCACCGGATGGTTCACGAAGATCGGAGTGATCTGCAGACCGTCGACGTCGAACGGGACGCCCTCCTCGACGGTCACGAACTTGAGCGTGGGCTCGCTGCCGTCGGGCAGCGGAATCTGCGTGAAGTCGGGCCAGATCTTGTTGTTGAAGACGTGGAGCTTGAGGTCGTGCACGACCTGCTCGACGCCGTAGATCACGATCGGTTCCTTCAGGAAGGTGTAGACGTCCGCGATGATGATCGGCAGCGACGCGATGTGGTCCGCGTGGGTGTGTGTGACGACGAAGTGGCTGATTCCGATCTGGTCGTTGGGCGCGAGCGCGAACCCGATGCTGCCGCCGTCAATGACAACCCTGTCGTTGACGATGAACGATGTGAGCGTCTGAACATCGATCGGCCTCGAGACATTGCTCGGGAGGAGGCGGACTTTCATATGAGTTTTCTCGCTCGGAGCGGACTACCCTCGTGTGTGGGGAGGATACAGGAAGGGGGAAATCACGCAAAGACGCAAAGAGCGCAAAGACCATCCTGATCTCTGCGCCTTTGCGTCTCTGCGTGAACTCTTCTCTTAGGCCTTGGCCGCGTTCTGTTCGTCGCGCATCGCCTCGATCAGGATCTGGGCGACTTCGTGGCGCGTGAACTCGGGCGGCGGCTCCTCGCCGTTCTTCAGCATCTCGCGGACTTTTGTGCCCGACAGGAACACGTGGTTCTCCTTGCCGTGCGGGCACGTCTTGACCGACGCCATCCCGCCGCAGACCCGGCAGAAGAACGAGTGGTCAAAGAACATCGGCGTGATGCCGATCTCCTCGGGGGTGAATTCGCGGAAGATCAGGTGCGCGTCGAACGTGCCGTAGTAGTTGCCGACGCCGGCGTGGTCGCGGCCCACGATGAAGTGCGTGCAGCCATAGTTCTTGCGGATCAGCGCGTGGAAGATCGCCTCGCGCGGGCCGGCGTACCGCATGTTCGCGGGATTCACCGCCAGCATCGCGCGGTCGGCCGGGTAGTACTTGTCGAGGATGACCTCGTAGCACTTCATCCGGACCTCGGCCGACACGTCGTCCGACTTGGTCGCGCCGACCAGCGGGTGCAGCAGCAGGCCGTCGACGGTCTCCATCGCGCATTTCTGCAGGTACTCGTGCGCGCGGTGGATCGGGTTGCGCGTCTGGAACGCCACGATCGTCCGCCATCCACGGTCGGCAAACGACTTGCGGACAGCCGCGGGGTCGAGCCGGTACTCGGGGAACTCCTGCACCGACGGGCGATTGAGCACGGTGACCGGGCCGCCGAGCAGCACCTCTCCCTGTGCGTTGAGCGCCGCGACGCCGGGATGGGCTTCGTCGGTGGTGCGATAGACGAGCTCGGCTTCGCGGGTCTTGTCGTATTCGAACTGCTCGTCAACGTGCATGATGGCGAGGACGGTGCCGTTCGGCTCGACGAGTGCGACTTCGGCGCCCGTGGGGAGCGTCGCGGCGACCTCGCGCGTGACTGGCAGCGTGACGGGGATCGACCAGACGACGCCGGAAGCGAGACGCATCTCGGCGACGACGCGGTCGTAATCGGCGCGTCCCATGAAGCCCGTGAGCGGCGAAAAGGCGCCGATGGCGATCATCTCGAGGTCCGAGATCTGACGCTCATCGAGGACGAGCGTGGGAAGCGCGGCAGCGCGCTCGAGAAGCGCGGCGCGCTCGGACTGAGCCGCAAACCGGTTGACCAGGGTGCCGCCGTGCGGCGCGATCGTTTCCATGCTGTAAGTAGTGCTCCTTGAGTTATTGCAACAAAACTGGAAAGGCTAGACGTCGGGGCGGGAACTGTCAAGGAGACAACACTTTCGCAACAGTGAGGGGAGTTCACGCAAAGACGCAAAGGCGCAAAGACTTCGAATCAGGTCTTTGCGCCTTTGCTCCTTTGCGTCGTTGCGTGAACTCTTCCCGGCCCTTGTTTACACTCTTTTACTTGACACCTACTACACTCGTAGTAGAGTGAACGGCGTCTGTAGTAAGTCCGTACCGAGGAGCACCGCCGGATGCGAACAAACGGCATCAAGATGACCCGATTCGAACTGGAGCTGATGGAGGCCCTGTGGACGCTCGGGCCCGCTTCGGTTCGCGAGATCCAGGAATACCTCCCCGAGGAGGACCGTCCCGCGTACACCACCGTCCAGACGATGGTCTACCGGCTCGAAGAGAAGGGCGCGCTCCGCCGCGTCAAGAAGATCGGCAACGCGCACGTCTTCGAACCGGCGATCACGCGTGCTGCCGCCCAGCGCCGCGTCCTCGACGAGGTCCTCGACGTCTTTGGCGGCTCGGCCCGTCCGCTGATGGCCCACCTCGTCGAATCCGGCCGGCTGACGCTCGCCGACATCCGCGAGCTCGAGCGCACGCTCGAACAGCTCGAAAGCGCCCCGGCGACCGAGGGAGGTGAGTCATGAACCCCGGCACGTTGCAGGCGTGGCTCGCCATGGCCGCAGACCACCTGTGGCAGGCGTCGCTGTTCGCGCTCGTCGCGTGGGGAGCCGTTCGGCTGCTCAAGAACGCGCCCGCGCGCACGCGCTCCGCGGTCTGGATCGCGGCGTCGCTCAAGTTCGCGCTGCCGCTCGCGCTCTTCGCGTGGATTGGCGCACAGACCGGAATCAACCTGACGACCGAGACCGCCACGCACCAGGCGGCCGTCGCGTCTCCGGTGACGATGCTCGTCGCGCCGGCTGCGACGGAGGTCCGGACAGCCGCCGGCGCGCCCACCACGCGAACGTGGGTCGAGTTGCTTCCGCAGGCGCTGGCGCTCGTATGGTTCGCGGGGTTTGCGGCCGCGCTCGGATTCTGGCTCGCGGGGCGCAGGCGGTTGACGCTTGCGATTCGCGCGGGCCGCACAACCACGAAGGCCGCGAGCGCAACGCGCTCGAACGCGCGCGGTCGCGCGTCGGCGTCGAAACACCCGTGGGGCTCATGACGTCGCCGGCGGTGCACGAGCCCGGCGTGTGGTGCGTTCTGCGGCCGATCGTCGTCCTTCCGGACGGCGTGTCGACAGAGCTCAACGATGAAGAACTCGAGGCGGTCATGATGCACGAGGTTGCGCACGTCGTCCGCCACGACAACCTGATCGCGAACGTCCACATGCTGTTGTGCTGCGTGTTCTGGTTCCACCCGATGGTGTGGTGGATCGACCGTCAGCTGCTCGCCGAGCGCGAGCGCGCGTGCGACGAAGCGGTCCTGCAGGCAGGAGGTGGCAGCCGGGTCTATGCGGCCGGTCTGCTCAAGGTATTTCGGTTCACCATCGGTTGGAGGCCTGCGGGGGTCTCGTGTGCAACCGGCTCACATTTCGGAAGGAGAATCCAAGTGATCATGGGAGACAGCAAGGATCGAATCGCGACGACGTGGCATCATGCCGTAACGGCAGGCGTTATCGTCCTTCTGGCCGGTGTATCGGTCACCGCGGCGGCGTTCAACGGCGCGCGAGCAGAACAGAAGGACGTCATCATCGAGACCGGCAACAGCGGTCCGGGAATGGGCCCGGGGCTCGCAAAGGCGGCCGCGGAAGCTCCGACACTCAGGACAGTCAGGTACGAGAACCTCGCCGGTGCGCCGGTTGCGATCTCGAGCGCCGAGATCAAGAAAGTCCCGGCGGCCGAGCTTGCCAAGGCCATGGGCGACGAGGGCCGGCTGCGCAAGTTCGAAATTCGCACCGACGGGCCCCAGGCGGACAAGATCCCCGAGGGACAGCCTCTCGCGCGCAAGCCGTTCCCCGAGACGGACGCGGAAGGCAACGCGATGGTCCTATTGATCACAATCCAGAACGTGTCGGCCCGCACCGTCAGCGGGTACCAGATCGGCGGCAAGATCGGTCCCGACGACGACGTGTTCTTCATGTTCCAGCGTCCGTTCGACTCGGGTGCGTCGTTCACGATCGCGATGCCCGTGGGCCACATGCTCGCGGATTCGATGCGACAGTTCTTGCGGTTCGCGGCGCCCAGTTCGACGACGGGTCGACGTGGGGCGAGTGGAAGAACGACCCGGGTATGGAGATGATGAAGAGGAAGTCCGGCAAGTAGGGGTTTCGGGCTCACGCAAAGACGCGAAGGTAAGAAGACGCCAAGGCAATATGGGTCATTGGCCCCTGTTCCTTGGCGTGAACCTTTGCGCCTTTGCGTGAACCCGGAATGTATAATCCGCCGCGTGGTCAGCACAAGAGACCTTCCCGATCCTCGGCGGCGCGGGAATGATCGGAGCAGAAGTCGCGCGTTACATCTCGCGCAAGCTCGCACCCCGCCGCATCATCATTGCATCGCTGTTTCCCGACGAAGTCGACAAGGCGATCGCCCGCTTCCGCGCGGAGTTTCCCGCAGTGGACTTTGCCGGGTTTGCCGGCGACGTGTTTCTGCGCGAAGAGTGGAACCGCGAGGGCGTGACGCGCGCCGACCTGCTCGCGTCCGAAGAGCGCCGATCCGACGCGTACGACGATCTGTTCGGCGACACCGACGCCGCCTACGGTCGCTCGCAACTCGTCCGCCTGATCCTCGACGAGCGCCCGGACGTCATCGTCGACGGCATCAACACGGCAACTGCAATCAGCTACCAGGACATCTACGCCGCGTCGGTCGACGCCCGCCACGCGCTGTCGCGCGCCGCCGCGGATCCGTCGACGGTCGATGCCGCGGCGAGATCGCTCGACGGACTGCTCCTCTCGCAGTCGGTGCCGCAGCTGATCCGTCATGCGGTGCTGATCCACCGCGCGATGTGCGAGGCTGGAACGCGGCTGTATCTGAAGGTCGGCACGACCGGCACCGGCGGCATGGGGCTGAACGTTCCCTACACGCACTCCGAGGACAAGCCGTCGGTCAAGCTGATGTCCAAGACGGCGGTCGCCTTTGCGCACACCGGACTGCTGTTCCTGATGGCGCGCACGCAGGGCGGCCCGGTCGTCAAGGAAGTGAAGCCGGGCGCGATGGTCGGCTACAGCGACATCACGAAGCGGCAGATCCGCGAGCACGGGCATGCGGTGTCGGTCTTCGAGACGCGTGTTGCCGAACTCGGGGGCGACTTGACGCTGCGTGAGCCCGAGTCCGGGTACGAGAACCTCGGACCGCTCGAGATGGCGGTCGTCGACACCGGCGAGAACGGCGTCTTCACGAAAGGCGAGTTCGAAGCGATCACGCATCTGCGCCAGATGGAGTTCATCACCCCCGAGGAGATCGCGCAGTCCGTCGTTCTCGAGATCCGCGGCAGCAACACCGGCTACGACCTGATCGCGGCCGTGGACAGCGCCGTCATGAACCCCACGTACCGTGCGGGGTATCTGCGCCACTTTGCGCTCGAGGAGGTGTCGCGGCTCGAGCATTCGATGGGCCGCGCATCGGTGGCGCTCGGGCAGCTCGGGCCGCCCGAGCTCGGCAAGCTCCTGTGGGAGGCGCACCTGCTGAAGGTCCGCTACGGACGCCTGTCGGCGGTGATCGAGCACGACGCCGAGGCGATCTCGGCCGAGCTGTTCGCCCTTGTCGAACGGGACGAAGGCATTCGCCGGACGATCGCTTCGGTCGGGCTTCCGATCCTGACACCCGACGGCCGGTCGCTGATACGCGGGCCCTACGTCCGCATCCCCGAAATTCCGGGCGTCACGACCGTCACGGCCTCTCCCGACCACGTAAACACCTGGGCGGCAAAGGGTTGGGTCGATTTGAGGCCGGCCAACATGGAGACGTGGCGGACACGGTTCGCCCGGCTCAAGCACGAGGCGCAAGCGGTGCGCGGCCGCGGGTCGTCGGCGGTGACTCGCGAGGCGTATCTGTCTGAGGAAATCTCGATCGGCGCGGTCGCGGGATGGATCTTCAACAACGAAGAAGGCGCGTACCGGATCAAGTAGCGGGGCGCGCGGCGCGGGAGTGTCCGCAGGCGTGGCGATTCCGTCACGCAAAGGTATACATGCGGCAATGTCTCGCGCTATAAGAGAGGTATCCCATATTTTTTCCGGGAGAGGACAGGTATGAGCAAAGCGACGCACAACATCGAAGTGAACGTTCCGCTTGACCACGCCTACTCGGTGTGGCGGGACATCGAGAATTGGCCCAAGTTCATTCCTCTTCTGAAAGAGGTGGTCGACACCGGCGACCGCACTGCCTTTGCAAAGGTCGTCACGCCGCTCGGCAAGGTCGAGTGCCACATCGAGATCACCAACGAGCACAAGGGCGAGAGTTTCCAGTGGCATACCAAGACGGGCGACGTCGATTTTCTCGGCAAGGTCTCGTTCTCGTCGGCCGCTCCCTCAAAGACGAAAGTGACGGTCGACATGGAGTATCACGCCCCGCTTGGCCGCCTTGGCGAGGCGCTTGCGCGCGCTCTTCACGAGGATCCGTGCACCGAACTTCCAAAGGAGCTCGAGGCATTCAAGAAGGTCGTGGAGAACGACGCGGCAGCCAGCGCGTAGGCGTGCGGCCCCGGGGAGTGGCTCTCGCGGCAAGCCTCCCGGTGGCTCTGTCACGGCAGTCCAACCGGTTTCGGCCAAACACACAACAACGGCCGGGGTTCGCCCCCGGCCGCTTGCTTCAGATCAAGCGATTCCACCGATATGACAACTCTCTATCCGCCGATTGAACCGTACGACCATGGAATGCTGCCGGTCTCGGACGTCCACACCCTCTACTACGAGCAGTCGGGGAACCCGAACGGCAAGCCGGTCGTGTTTCTTCACGGCGGACCGGGCGGCGGCTCGAATCCCGACTACCGGCGCTACTTCGATCCGGCGGCCTACCGGATCGTCGTGTTCGACCAGCGCGGTGCGGGCCAGAGCACGCCGCACGCGAGCCTCGTCGACAACACGACGTGGCACCTGGTGGCCGACATCGAGACGCTGCGCGAGCACCTGCGAATCGACCGATGGGTCGTGTTTGGCGGATCGTGGGGCAGCACGCTGTCGCTGGCGTATTCCGAGACGCACCCGGACCGGTGCCTCGCGCTCGTGTTGCGCGGCATCTTTCTGTGCCGGCCGTGGGAGATCCGCTGGTTTTACCAGGACGGCGCGAACGCGATTTTTCCGGACCTGTTCGAGGACTACATCGCGGTCATTCCCGAGGACGAGCGCGACAATGTCGTCGCAGCGTACTACCGGCGTCTGACGAGCGACGACGAGAACGTGCGGCTCGCCGCGGCGCGCGCGTGGAGCGTCTGGGAGGGAAGCGCGCTCAAGCTGCTGCCCGACCCTGACGTGATCGAGCATTTCGGCGATCCGCAGACGGCGATCGCGCTGGCTCGCATCGAGTGCCATTACTTCATGAACAACTGTTTCTTTGAGACAGACAACTGGCTGCTCGAGAACGTGGGCCGCATCCGGCAAGTTCCGGCGGTGATCGTGCAGGGACGGTACGACATCGTGTGCCCTGCAAAAAGCGCATGGGACCTGCACCGTGCGTGGCCCGAAGCCGAGCTCTGTATCGTGCCTGACGCAGGGCACGCGATCGCCGAGCCGGGAATCATCTCGGCGCTCGTCAACGCGACGGACAAGTTCAGGGACTGACGACGGCTGGTGTTACCCGATGCGACCGGCGAATCGGTCGCTGATCGAGCGCCGTCCGTCGAGCACCTTGTCGTAGGACGAGAGGCGACCCGTGTGGACGTCGTTAGCGAGCTCGACTGCGACCCGATTCAGCATCGCCTCGACGTCGCCGTCGTGCTCGACCATGCGCGGCGCCCCGAACCGCAGGTATGCGGTCGGAAGCCGGTCGTCGCCGAAATCGTAGCGCAGCGCAACCGGCACGACGGGCACGCGCGCGCGCGAGGCGAGCCAGTCGCCGCCTCGCTCGCAGACGATCGGTCGAGCGTCCGCCGGAGCGGCCTCGCCCTGCGGGAAGATCCAGACACGTGCGAACGGCTCGGCGAGCCGCGCGCAGGCGTACTTGAGCGATCCGGCCAAATGCCTGCGATCCAGACCGAACGCGCCGAGACGGCCAAAGTACGCGAGCCGCCTGAGGTTGTCCGCCCCCATCATCGCGTAGTGCACGCCGGAAAACCGCGTGCGCGAAAGGTGAAACAGCACGATCGGGTCCCACCACGCGACGTGCTGGGCCGCGACGAGCAACGGCGAGCGCGTGTCGGGCAACGAGCCGCTGACGTACACCGCCCGGAAGTGCCTGCGCAGGAGCCACTTTGCGTACCGGGCGAACACGGCGGCAAAGACGGGGCTGTGGCGTGCTCTGATCATCGCGTGCGCGTCAGCCGACCGTCAGCACCACCTTTCCAAACGTTGCATTCGAGCCGAGCAGGGCGTGCGCCTCGCGGATGTCCTCGAGGGAGAATACGCGGTCGATGACA
Organism: Blastocatellia bacterium; assembly: GCA_044224215.1. Classification (GTDB taxonomy): domain Bacteria; phylum Acidobacteriota; class Blastocatellia; order UBA7656; family JADIYM01; genus DAOMFM01. Next base: position 5,922 of record JBGAKX010000072.1, on the reverse strand, counting down.
GGTCGAACGGTTCCGGCTGCGAGCAACGGGACGACCTCGGCGGCAAATGCGCGCGTCGCAAGGATCTTCTCCTCGAGTGGGCGCGCGCGCAGCACCGTGCCCGCGATGCGGAGCCGCTTCCCGAGCACCTTTCCAAGCGGCAGCTCGCCGCGTCCTCCGCCGACGGTTCCGACGAGCATGAGCCGGCCGCGGACTGCGAGTGCGTCGATACTCTTCTCGACGTACGGCCCGCCGACGAGGTCGATGACGACGTTCATGTCATCGAACGCGTCGGGGTCGGTGGAGCCGTCTTCGAGCCCGTATTCGCGCGCACGGTCGATCTTGTCCGCGGTGCGCGCGGTTCCGAACGGAACGGCGTTGATCGCGCGCGCGAGCTGCACCGCGGCGACGCCGACGCCGCTGCCGACGGCGTGGATCAGCACGCGTTCGCCGGGTCTGAGGCCGGCCTGGACGAGCATCGCGTCGTGCGCGGTGATGAAGGCTTCGGGGACGGCGGCCGCAGACGTCCAGTCGAGGTTGTCGGGGATTTCGGCGATGGCGCGTTCGTGCGCGACGAGCAGTTCGGCGTGCGCACCGCCTCCAGTAATGCCGAACACGCGCTGTCCCACGCGCCACGCGCTGACACCGGCGCCGGTTTCGGTGACTTCACCGGCGAATTCAATGCCGGGGATTTCGGCGGCGGCGCCGGGCGGGGCGGGGTAGCGCCCTTCGCGCTGCAGGAGGTCGGCCCGGTTGAGCGCGGAGGCGCGGACACGGATGAGGACCTGGCCGGGGCCGGGTGTCGGCTCCGGCACGTCGCGGAGCTCGAGGACGTCGGGCGGACCGGGCATTGTGATGACGACGGCTTTCACGTGAGCAGTCTACGAGAATCGGGGCGCGGAGCGAACAGGCCGGGCGCTACCGCACCCGGCTCTGGGTCCCGGGTGGCGCGCAACCGTCGAACCAGAGCCGGGCCCGGTAGGGCTCGGCCCCATCTCGCGCCGTTGACCAGAAGGAGTACCATCCATTGTGGGAGAGGACCCACGCACCACCATGTCTCCGACCACCACGACCAACGAACATCCGGAAACAACCGAGCGCGTGAATTTCGCCGTGACCGGTATGACGTGCGCCGGATGCGCCAACACCATCGAACGGTCGCTTGCGCGAACGCCAGGAGTGACGAGCGCCTCCGTCAATCTTGCGACGAGTCGCGCGACGGTCGCGTACGTGCCCGACACGGTCGACGTGGCGGGCCTGATCGCGGCCGTGCAGAAGGCCGGATACGGCGCCATCGAGCCGCCCGCGCCAACGCCGGACGATGCAGCCGCTGACTCGGACGTAACCGACGTCGAGCAGGAATACCGCGACGCCGAGCTTCGCGACGTCACGCAAAAATTCTGGATCGCGGCGATCCTCTCCCTTCCGGTGCTCGTGATCGCAATGTCGCACGGGCGGATCCCGTGGCTCGACTTCCCGGGTGTCAACTGGGTCCAGCTCGCCCTAACGACTCCGGTCGTCGTTTATTGCGGTGCGCGGTTTTATCGCAGCGCATGGAACGCGCTCCGGCACGGCGCTGCCGACATGAACACGCTTATCGCGATGGGTACCGGCGCGGCGTACCTCTACTCGGTCGTCGCGACCGTTGCGCCCCAGGTGTTTGCGGTCGGCGCGCACACTGAGCACGGCGGCGCGATGGGCGTTCCCGTCTACTTTGAAGCGGCAAGCGTCATCATCGCGCTCATCCTTCTCGGCCGGTTGCTCGAAGAGCGGGCCAAGGGCAGGACGGGCGAGGCGATTCGACGCCTGATGGGACTTCAGCCGCGGACCGCCCGCGTCGTGCGTCTCGGCGCCGAAGTCGAGGTCGCCATCGCCGAGGTGCTCGTGGGAGACGTCGTCTCGATCCGCCCCGGTGAAAAGGTCCCTGTGGACGGCCGCGTCACGGAAGGAGCCTCGACCGTCGACGAGTCGATGCTGACGGGCGAGAGCATTCCGGTCGAGAAGCGCGAGGGCGACGAAGTGTTCGCGGGAACGATGAACAGGACCGGGGCGTTCCGGTTCGGTGCAACAAAGGTCGGCAAGGACACGGCGCTGCAGCAGATCGTCAGGTTGGTCCAGGAAGCGCAGGGTTCAAAGGCGCCGATCGCCCGAATGGCGGATGTCGTCAGCGGGATTTTCACGCCTGTGGTTCTGGCAATCGCCGTTGTGACGTTCATCGTGTGGTACGTAATGGCACCGCCTGACGTCCGGTTCGCGATGGCGCTCGTAAATTTTGTGTCGGTGCTGATCATCGCGTGTCCATGCGCGCTCGGGCTCGCGACCCCGACGGCGATAATGGTCGGAACGGGGAAGGGCGCCGAGCTCGGCGTGCTGATCAAGGGCGGCGAGAGCCTCGAGCTGGCGCACCTGCTGCGGACGATCGTGCTCGACAAGACGGGAACGATCACGGAGGGCCGTCCCGTGCTGACGGACGTCGTCGCGACGGGCGCCGTAGGCGAGGATGAGCTGCTGCGACTTCTGGCATCCGCGGAAGCGTCGAGCGAGCATCCCCTCGGTGACGCCGTCGTCGCGGGTGCGCGTGCGCGCGGGCTCACGCTCGCGCCGGTCGCGTCGTTCAACGCGCTCGCCGGACACGGCATCGAGGCGGTCGTCGAAGGACGGCGCGTGCTTGCGGGAACGCTAAGGCTAATTGGCGAGCGTGGCATCGACGTGTCGGCGCTCACCGATCAGCTCGAACAGTGTGCGTCCGACGGCAAGACGCCGATGGTTGTCGCGATCGACGGCAGTCTTGCGGGCTTTGTCGCAGCGGCGGACCCGGTGCGTCCCGAGTCCGCTGCCGCTGTGCGCGAGCTCAGGGAACTCGGCATCGACGTCGTGATGATGACCGGCGACAACCGCAGGACTGCGGAGGCGGTTGCATCCCAGGTTGGCATCGCGCGCGTGCTGTCCGAGGTGCTGCCGGGCGACAAGGCCGCGCACGTCAAACAGCTCCAGGCCGGCGGGGGGCTTGTGGCAATGGTTGGCGACGGCATCAACGACGCGCCGGCGCTCGCGCAGGCCGACGTCGGCATCGCGATCGGGACCGGAACCGACGTTGCAATCGAGGCGTCGGACATCACGCTGATTCGCGGCGACCTGCGCGGGGTGGCGACGGCAATCAGGCTGTCGCGTGCGACCATACGAACCGTGAAGCAGAACCTCTTCTGGGCATTCATCTACAATGTCGTGGGAATCCCAATCGCTGCCGGCGTGTTGTACCCGTGGACCGGCTGGCTGTTGTCGCCCGTGATCGCCAGCGCGGCGATGTCGATGTCGAGCGTGTCGGTCGTGACGAACAGTCTCCGCCTGCGCGGCTTCCGCGCGGGTTAGCCTAAGCGTCTTCGCGCCTTTGCGTTTTTCTTCTCCCTACCCAAAAAACCACGGAAGGAATCTTTCCGGCGCTTGTCTAATAGTTTGGCCAAGTGCGGGCTTGGCCTACCCACCAGACTCTCGGAGAGACTCATGCCACGGTGTACGCACTTATCGGCAATTGCTGTCGCCCTTGTACTTCTTGCGTCCTGCCCAACTCACGCACAACTCAACTCGGCAATGGTGCGGGGCACGATCACGGACCAGGCGGGCGCCGTGGTCGATGGCGCCACGGTCACGCTGACCAACGCCGTCAGCGGATACAGCCAGTCCACGACGACTGACAAGACGGGCAGCTACCGGCTCGTCAATATCCCGTTCAACACGTACGTGCTGACCGCCACCGCGTCGGGCTTCGATTCGCAGTCACAGGAACTGACGATCGATGCCACGTTCGCGCGCCAGGTTGACGTCAAGCTCGGCGTGGCGCCCGTACGCCAGCAGGTCGAAGTCGTGGCCGACAGCGCCCTGCTCAACACCGAGCAGGACGGACAGGTCACGGTCATCGACCGCAGCTTCGTCAAGACGTTCCCGACGCCGATGCCGAGCCGAGGCACCGAGCAGATCGTCTCGACCGCACCGGGCTGGACGCTCGATGCCAACGGGCGGCTTCACTCGCGCGGCATCGAGTACCAGGTGCAGTACTCCATGGACGGCATTCCGATCACCGACACGATGGCCTCGACGTTCTCGAGCTCGCCCGATCCGCGGATCTTCCGCTCGATCGAAGTCTCGAACTCGGCGATCCCCGCCGAATACGGCGACAAGCTGGCAGGCCTCGTCAACGTGACGACGCTCTCGGGTCTCGAAATGCCCCTGTCGGGCGACATCACGATCTCGGGCGGCAGCTTCAACACGATGGAAGAGTCGTTCGACATCGGCGGGCACACCAGCAAGTTCGGTTTCTTCGTCAGTGGCGCCGGCACGACCACGAGCCGCTTCCTCGATCCGCCGTCGGTCCAGAACTTCCACAACCACGGTATTTCGACAAAGACGTTCGCGAAGCTCGACTTCGAGCCCACAAAGAACGATCTGATCCGGTTCTCGTTCGCGTTCAATAACCAGGGCTTCGACGTGCCGAATCTTCCGGACCAGGAAGCCGAGGGGCAGATCCAGACGCGGACCACCAACGACAACTTCCAGTCGCTGACGTGGCAGCACATCTTCTCAGAGAATCTCGTCAGCAACGTGGCGCTCTTCCAGCGCTACAACGACGCCAAACTGCGCAGCAACACGCTCGCCGCGCCGGTGTATGCCGAACAGTCGCGCCACTACTCGAACTACGGTGCACTCGGTTCGGTCTCGTGGTTCAAGAACCACAACACGATCAAGGCGGGCTTCCTGTTCCAGCGCTTTCCGGTCACCGAGTCGTTCACGACCGCGATCACCAACCTCGACGAACTGCTGGCAATGCAGCCGGACCTGCCCGACGAGGCGCAGGACTTCACGCTCGCCAACCCGTTCTACTTTCACGACAACCAGACGGGATGGGAGGGATCGGCCTACTTCCAGGACCACATCAATGCCACTGCGAACCTCGCATTCGATCTCGGGCTGCGGTTCGACAGTTACCACTTCCTCGTCGACGAGAACTTCTGGAGCCCGCGGCTCGGCGTCTCGTACTACATCCCCAAGACGCACACCGTATTGAGGGCGTCGTATGACCGCTTCCTCGAGACGCCGGCGCTCGAAAACCTGTTGCTCTCGTCCTCGGACGAGGCGCGCGTGTTCAGCCCGGCAGGCGAAGAGGAAATGCCGATGCCTGACGCATTCGGGCACGTCGGGCTGCTTGGCCTGACACGCCGTCCGCATCGCGTCACGCGAGGCGGTGAGGACGGCGGCGACGAGATGATGTCGGACGAAGACAAGGGCGCGCCGGTCGAGGCGAGCAAGGAGCACCAGTTCGACGTCGGGTTCCAGCAGCAGTTGGGCGAGTACCTGAGGCTCGACATGGACTTCTACTATCGCCGGCTCGAGAACCCGCCGGAGATCGTCAACTTCCTCGAAACGGGGATCATCTTCCCGGCGAATCTCGATCACAGCCGTTCAAAGGGTATCCAGACGCGTCTCGACCTGACGCCGGTAAGGGGTTTCTCGGGATTCGTCAGCTGGACGAACGCACACATCTATGGCTACTCGCCGATCACCGGTGGGCTGTTCCTGGGTGAAGCGGTCGACCTCAACATGAATCCCGGCAGCCGCGTGAACATCGAGGAGGACCAGCGCAACACGGTCGTCTACCAGGCGCGGTACGAGTATGCGCCGTGGAGGCTGTGGTTCTCGCTGCTCGGGCGGTTCAACAGCGGGTACAGCGTCGAGCTCGACCCCGAGGCGCTCGAGGGCATCGCGGACGAGTTCCCGCCGGAGGTGCTCGATCGGGTGAACCTGGATCGCGGCTTCATCAAGCCGCACGGGACGGCGGACTTCTCGGTGGGCAAGGAGTTCCCGGTCAACGAGCACCTGTCGATCAACGGTCAGTTCAACATCGACAACTTCACGAACACGTTCTACCTGATCACGTTCGAGAGCGTGTTC
>JBGAKX010000071.1:0-22987 GCA_044224215.1 Blastocatellia bacterium | reverse complement strand
GCACGATCGGCCGCGAGGAGCTTGGCCACGGTGTCGCGAACCAGAGCCGGGTGCGGTAGCGCCCGGTCCGTTCTCCGATAATGGAAAACCTGAAGTAGCAGGCCGAGCCCTTGTATGTTGAGCTTGGCCGCGAGACGTGGTCTAAGGTGAACCTCAAGGACGCTTGAGGAAGGGAGGGGCAACCAGACCGAGCCCTTGAGACCAGAGAGTCTGTCCGGTAGATCTGGACCCTCCCTACGCACGCCACGAGAGATCGGACGGTATCTGAGGCCGCAGCACGCTGCCGAGCCTGAATACAAGGTGGATCGTGGCAGGCTCCTGAGTCGAACTCAGTGTGAGGAGGACCCGACATGTCAGAATCTGTCTATACGCTCGGCATCGACATCGCAAAGCGGACGTTCGATGTGGAACTGCTCGGGACCCACAAGCCGCGTCGTGCACAGTTCCGGAATTCGCCCCTGGGGTTCAAGGATCTGTTCGAGTGGCTTGGGCGATGGAAGGTCACCGAGGCCCACGCGTGCATGGAAGCGACGGGAGTGTATGGCCGCGCGTTGGCCCGGGCGCTCTACGACGCAGGGTATCGTGTGAGCATCGTGAATCCGGCGGCGATCAAGGCGTCGGGAAAGGCGGAGATGATCCGGGCCAAGACGGATCGAGTTGATGCGGGCGTCATTGCCCGGTATTGCCAGAAGAACAACCCGCGAGAGTGGGAGCCGCCGCCACCGGAAGTTGATCATCTGCAGGCACTTGTCGCCAGGCTCGATGACCTGACAGGAATGCGGGTGGCCGAGGAGAACCGTCTCGCCGACAGCTCGCCGGCGACACGGGCGTCGATCGAGACGGTCATCGCCACACTTGCCAGACAGATCGCCGAGATCGAGCAGCAGATCCGCGAGCACATCGATCACCATCCCGGGCTCAAGCGCGATGCTGCTCTGCTCGAGTCGATTCCAGGGATCGGTGAGAAGACGGCGGCGCTGCTGATCTCGCTCGGGCTCAGCCGCTTCAGCTCGGCGCGACAGGCGACGGCATTCCTGGGATTGACGCCTCGCCCGAACGAATCGGGGACAAGTATCCGGAGACGATCACGAATAGCAAAAATGGGCCACACGGGCGCACGCAGCGCACTCTACTGGCCGGCTATTACTGCCCGTCGGACTTGCAGCGCCTTCGCAGCGTTTGCTGCCCGCCTGACGGCGCGAGGAAAACCAAAACTGGTCGTAATCGTCGCTTTGATGCGCAAACTGCTGGCAGTTGCTTACGGCGTGCTGCGGTCCGGTGTCCCATACGATCCCGACCGCGTCGCGACACCCTAACAATTACTCTTGACCTGAAACACGGTATCTACCGGGCCCAGCCCAGCTTGCGGTAGCGCTCAGGCCCCAACGTAGTGAGCGGCGCGCGGGCAGCTCGAGCCCTACCGGCCTAAAGGCCACGGTAGCGCCCAGCCCCAACGTAGTGAGCGGTGTTAGCCTGAGCCCTACCGCTCAGCTCAGACACGAACAGGGTGGTGTCCTCGCGCCTACGATTGATCGAACGACTGCGCGACGGCTTCGGCACCATCGCCGCCGTCCTCGAGCAACACGGCCCACTACATCCCCGGCTGCCACGAAGTCACCCTGCTTCCTTCGTGGTACCGGATGAGCCGATCTGCAGATCCACAGGTGTAGCCGAACTCCGAGGCGCTCTGCGACCGCGTCCACACGCGGGCAGGGCTGGCAACTGCCCTCTTCACGTTCGAGCAGCGCCTCCGTGTAGAGCCGCAGCGCCTTCCGATACCGCCCGACGCTGCCCTCCTCGTCGCCATGTTCGCTTCCTCGTGCAGCATCTCGGCGATCACGAGCGCCTTGCCGATATCGAGCGCCGCGCCTGCGCGGAGCGTCTGCGCAAGCGAGTCCTCCGACAGGGCATTCACCAGGTGCGAGTTCAGCCCGCACAGCTTCTGCAGCGTCAGATCGATCTCGCGCAGCGCATCGTCGTCCCGTTTCGACGCGCGCAGCTTCAGCACCTGCCTGAGCGCGACCGCGAGCTGCGCGATCATCTTCAGGATGTAGTCGCTGCGGATCATCGGCTCAGTCGATCACGAAGTAGCGCGCTTCAGGATGGTGCGCGATCACGGCCGACGTCGACTGCTCGGGATCGAGCTGGTATTCGTCACTCAGCGACACACCGATCGACGACGGATCGATCAGCGTGAACAGGATCTCCTGGTCCTCGAGGTTCGGACACGCAGGATAGCCAAAACTGTAGCGCGATCCGCGATACACCTGCGCAAACAACCTTTTGACGTCGGATGCGTCGTCGCCCGCGATGCCAAGCTCGGCGCGGATCTTCGCGTGCCAGTACTCCGCAAGCGCCTCGGCGGTCTCGACCGACAGGCCGTGGAAGTAGAGGTATTCCGAATACTCGTCCGCCGCAAAGAGCTTCTGCGAATGCTCCGTCGCGACGGCGCCCATCGTGACGAGTTGCACAGGGAGCACGTCCACGCGGCCGCTGCCCCGCGGCGCAAAGAAGTCCGCGATGCACATGCGCTTTCCTCGCGACTGCCGCGGGAACCGGAACCGCGCGCGCTCGGTCCGCTCGTCGTCGTGATACACGATCAGCTCGTTGCCTTCCGACTGACACGGGAAGTAGCCGTAGACCACGCGCGGCTCGAGCAGCGACCGATCGATGCACTCGGCCTTCAAGCGCTCGAAGATTGGCCGGATCTGCCCGTCGATCAGTTCGGCAAATTCGTCGACGGAGCGCGGTCCCTGCCGGATCTGCCACTGTCCCTTGAAGAGCGCCGATTCGTTGACGAATCCGAAGATCTCGTCGAGCGGGATGTTCTCGACCTTGCGCGCTGGCCATAGAACGGCGCCGCGGGAATGTCGACATCCGTGGCGACCGCCGACCGTTCGGCAACGTCGACGGCGCCGCCGTCTCCAGCGCGCGCCGCGCGAGCGCGCGATTTTGCGGCGCGCCGGACCTCTTCAGCGCGCACCTGCAGTTCGGTCATCTCGACGTCGGCGCGGCTGTCGGGCTCGCCCTGGCGAAGCCGGTCCATGATGTGCAGCCCGCCGAACGCGTCGTTCGCGTAGTAGAGCGGTCCCGCGTAAATCGATGCGAGGTCGTCCTCGACGTAGCGCCGCGTCAGCGCAGCCCCGCCGAGCACGACGGGAACCGTGATCCCGCGCTCGTTCAGGATCTCGAGGTTCTCCTTCATGATAAGCGTCGACTTGACCAGCAGACCGCTCATGCCGATCGCGTCGGCGCCGTGCTCTTCATAGGCCGTCAGGATCGCCTCGATCGGCTGCTTGATGCCGAGATTCAGGACGCGGTAGCCGTTGTTCGTCAGGATGATGTCGACGAGGTTCTTGCCGATGTCGTGCACGTCGCCCTTCACCGTCGCGAGAACCATCGTGCCCTTGTCCGAGCCCTCAACCTTGTCCATGAACGGCTCGAGGAACTTCACCGCGGCCTTCATCACTTCGGCGGACTGAAGGACGAACGGGAGCTGCATCTGGCCGCTGCCGAACAGGTCTCCCACGGTCTTCATGCCATCGAGCAGGATGTCGTTGATGATCTCGAGCGCCGAGTAGCTCTCCATGGCCGTCGTCAGCGCGGGCTCGAGACCGATCTTCTCGCCGTCGATGACGTGGCGCTTCAGGCGCTCCTCGATGGGCAGCGTCGCGTCCACTGCATGATCGCGCTTGAGCGTCTGGCCCTCGAACATCGTCGTGAACTCGCCGAGCGGGTCGTATGTGCACACGTCGCCGTCGAACTGGCGCGCGTCGGCGATCAACTTGAGCGCGACTTCGGCCTGATGCTCGGCGATGCGGTTCAGTGGCAGGATCTTGCTCGCGTTGACGATTGCGGCATCGAGCCCGGCCTCGACGGCTTCGTGCAGAAAGACCGAGTTGAGCGTCACGCGCGCGACCGGGTTCAGGCCGAACGAGATGTTCGAGACGCCGAGGATGGTGTTCACCTCGGGAAATTCGCTTTCGATGCGCCGCAGGGCGTCGATGGTCTCGGCCGCGTTGCGCCGGTCCTCCTCGATGCCGGTGGAGATGGGAAGCGCGAGCGGATCGATGAAGATGTCGTGCGCGGGGATTCCGAGCCGGGTCGCGTGCGCGACCGCGCGCCGCACGATCTCGAGCTTCTTGTCGGCGGTTCGCGCCATGCCCTCTTCGTCGATCGTGCCGATGACGATGGCTGCGCCGTACTCCCGCGCGAGATTGACGACCTTCTCGAACCGCGGCTCGCCGTCCTCAAAGTTGGTCGAGTTCAGGATGCACTTGCCGCCCGAGTGCTGCAGCCCGGCTTCCATCTTCTCCCACTCGGTCGAGTCGAGCATCAGCGGAATCGTGACGTTCGTGACCAGGCGCGAGACGAGCGCCTTCATGTCGGCGACGCCGTCGCGTCCGACGTAGTCGACGTTGACGTCGAGTATGTGCGCGCCCTCGCGAACGTGTTCGCGCGCGAGCGAGACGAGACCGTCCCAGTCCGCCTCGATCAGCAGGTCGCGACACTTCCGCGAGCCGCTCGCGTTGACGCGCTCGCCCACGATCAGAAACGACGTGTCCTGGTGATAGGGCTGCGCGATGTAGAGCGACGAAGCCGCGGGAGCGAACTCGGCGCACGCTCGCGCGGCGCGAGACTGCCAACCGCCTCAGCGAGCGCCTTGATGTGCGCGGGCGTCGTTCCGCAGCACCCGCCGACGATGTTGACGCCGAGGTCCTTCACGAAGTGCGACAGCTCGGCCGCGAATGTCCAGGCGTTTCAAGGCCACCGCGTGCCCGCCAACGTTCTCGGGCAGACCCGCGTTCGGGATCACCGACACCGGGATCGGCGCGGCGTGGCACAGGTAGCGCACGTTCTCGGCCATCTGCTTTGGCCCGGTCGCGCAGTTCATGCCGATGACGTCAATTCCGAACGGTTCGAGCGACGTGAGCGCCGCCGCGATTTCCGAACCGAGCAGCATCGTGCCGATGGCTTCGATCGTGACCTGGGCCATGACCGGAACGCGTCGGCCGGTCGAGCCCATCGCACGCTGCACGGCCGAGTGCCGCCTTTGTCTGCAACAGGTCCTGGCACGTTTCGACGAGCAGGATGTCGACGCCGCCGTCGAGCAGGCCGCGCGCCTGTTCTTCGTAGGACGCGCTCATCTCGGCGTACCCGATGTTGCCGAGCGACAGCAGCTTGGTCGTCGGGCCCGAGCGGCGACCCAGCGCGGCGGTCGGGTGTGGTGAACTGGTCGGCGACGCGGCAGGCGATTCGCGCGGCTTCGACGATTGATCTCGTAGGCGCGGTCGGCGATGTCGTACTCGGCGAGAACGATCGACGTTGCGCCGAACGTGTCGGTCTCGACGACGTCGGCGCCGGCCTCGAAGAAGGCGGCGTGCACGTCCGCGATGACGTCCGGCCGCGTGAGAACGAGGTTCTCGTTGCAGCCTTCGAGGGATTTTGCCGCCAAAGTCGCGCGCCGCGCCTGCAGCGACGTGCCCATGGCGCCGTCAAAGACGATCACGCGCTCCTTGAGTGATTCGAGAAAGGTCTTCATACGAAACTGTAAGTATACAGATCGTGACCTACCAGCCGCCACCGTCTCTGTCCGGTTGGTTTTAGGGGCCATTTCCGAGCCGTCGCTGCTGAATTCCGGCAACCCCGATCTGGACCCTGAAGGGGTCGCGACGACGACCCCCGATTCGGAACAAGAGGCGATGACCCTTTCAGGGTCGCATTGATTGACTGGCCCGCTCGCTCGACCCCCGGCGTCCCACCCCTTCGGGGTGCCCGGAATCCCGTCCCGAGGGTGCATGCGTGACCGACGGACGCAGATCCTCCGCTCACGTTTCGGAATGGGTATCTCAAACTCAATGCGTCACAGGAGAACTTCCACACCATGAGCACCGACGAAACGCCAAAGCCCTCGATCACCATGCGCCGAAACGGCCCGCTGTTCATCCAGGGCGACATCACCCTTCTGGACCCGGACGGCAACGTGGTCGAGCCGCCCAAGCGCCCGTTTTCACTCTGCCGCTGCGGCCAGTCGATGAAGCGTCCGTTCTGCGACGGCACGCACAACAGGGTCGGCTACTGCGACACTGCCGCCGAGGTTCTCAACGAAGGAGTCTGACCGGTGCGGAACCCGACCCGATCCGTAACCATCGGCACGGCGACCGTTGGCTCCGGACACCCTGTCGCGGTGCAGTCCATGACGGCGACCAAGACGTCCGACGTCGCGGCGACCGTGGCGCAGGTCCGCCAGTTCGAGTCGGTCGCCGCCGACATCGTCCGCATCGCCGTCGACAGCAGGACGCGGCGGCGCTCGCCGACATTCGGGCTGAGACCACCGCGAACCTCTCGGTCGATCTTCAGGAGAACTACGGCCTCGCCGAGATCGTCGCGCCGAGCGTCGACAAGATCCGCTACAACCCCGGCCACCTCTACCACCACGAACGCAACAAGCCGGTCGGCGACAAGGTGAAGTTTCTTGCGGACGTCGCCGGCGCGCATGGCTGCGCAATCCGGATCGGCGTCAACTGCGGCTCGGTCGATCCCAAGCTGGCGGAACAGTTTGGCGACGACGACCTCGGCGCGATGGTCGCGTCGGCGATCGAGCACTGCGAAATGCTCGACCGGCTCGAATTCACACAGTACGTCGTTTCGTTGAAGGACTCCGACCCGAACAAGGTCGTGGAGGGCTGGCGACCGGCGCGACCTGACGTGCCTAATCGTCACTGGGACTGCCGCCCGACGGCATCATCAAGACGCGCGTCGCGTTCGAGCAACTCCTTTCGCGTGGAATCGGCGACACGATCCGCGTGTCGTTGACGCTGCCGAACGACCGCAAGCACGAAGAGATCACCGTCGGCCGGCAGATCCTCGACGACATCGCGTCGGGCCGCTACCGGTCAGTTCCCTTCTTCGAGAACACGGACTCAACATATCTCGTGCCCGTCGTGCTCGCGTGTCGAGAACGACGCGTTCGTCGACCTCGCCCAGAACGTCAAGGAGATGACGCGCTACGCCGCCGAGCACAACCTGACGATCGCGGTCATGGGCTGCCGCGTGAACGGACCCGGCGAGACCGACGACGCCGACCTCGGATTGTGGTGCGGTCCGAACTTTCAAGCGTGGCCCCGGAATCGATCGGCGCGTACGGCTACGACGAGATCCTCCCCAGGCTGAAGGAAGAGCTCGACAAGCTGATCGACGCACGGTGACGCGCCGGCGCGAAGCGAACTCCTACGAAGCGGCGGGCGCTCCCGTTGCGAATGCCCGCGCGAAGTAGTCCTCCAGCAGGCGGATGCGTTCGTCATAAACGGACGCCTGTATTCGCTCGACGAGATCGGGCTCGATTCGACAGCAGCGACGAGCGCGACTACAGCGGGTGCTGGCGCTCGGCAATCACGGCCTGCTTGGCTGCGGCGTCGACCGGCTTGCGCGACGCCTCGTCGCGCGACAACTGCTCGACCTGGCCGTTCAATTCGCGCAGGCTGCCGAGGCTGATGTCGTAGACCGACGCGAACTTGGTCTGCTTCTCGGGATCGGAGTGGCCGTAGTACAGGTCCCGGTAATGGTAGAACTTCATGTAGATCGATTCGGCAAGTTTGCGCGAGATTCCGGTAACGTGGGCAATCTCGTCGGACGGGATCTCCATGAAGCGGTCGAATGATCCAAGTCCCGCGAAGATGATCTTGTTGAGCGCAAGATCGTCGACTTCCGGGATCTGTCGCAGGATGAACTTGACGATGAGGCCTTCCTTGCGGCTGGCGAGCTCTTCGTCGGTCATCTGCAGCGAGAAGGTCGACGGCAGCGCGCTCGCCAGCTGATGGTGGTCGACGAGGATGCGCTCGCAGAACAGCAGCGGCAGCTGCTCGCCTTCCTTGGACTGCTTGCGCTGTTCAACCATCGTGCGCTCGATCCGGCGCAGGATGCCGTGCCTTTTCGTAGCCCATCTTCTGCCGCGCCCGAGAGCGCGACGGGCATCGAGCCAGTCGGCGGTCGTCGGCCGCTTCTCCTTGTGATTCGTGTCCAACTCGCGGACGAACTCCTTGAACGGCCGGACATATGCATTCGCGATGTTGCCGAACAGTTCGAGCAGCGTGTTCTCTTCGTGAGCCGACAGCGCGGCGGCGGGCGCGGCGGCCGAATCTCCCGTGACGTTCGTCAGCACGTGATCGAAGGCCGCAAAGATGCCGTCGAGATCGGCTTCGCCAAAGAGGCTCTCGGATGCGTCGTACGGATCGTTCGCGCCGTCGATGCTCTCGATCTTCTGCATCAGCGTGCGTTCGGACGGCGGCGCCACGGCTGCGTCGCCGATGTCCACCTGCTCGCCGAACGAGAACGCGATGAATTCGAGCAGCTCGCGCCGTTCGGCGTCCGCGCGCGTCTTCAGATACCGCGCCATCAGCCCGAGCGTCATCGTGCACAGCTCGACGTGCTTGGCGACGAACACGCGATGCGAGCTGTATGCGTCGAGGAAGAAGTTGCGCAGCCCGCGCGCGGCGGACCGGATCGTCTCGTCCGCGACGTGCTGGCGCAGATAGGCGCACGCCTCAGCCGCGGCAAAGTAGGTCTGGAACTGGACCGGCTTGGCCTCGATGGCCTTGACGCTGAGCGCGATCGACATCAGTGCGTCGTCGAGCGTGACGTTCTCGTCGAGCTTTGCCGCATCGACGACCGAGATCAGGTTCTGCCGGATGAAATAGAACAGGATCTTGCAGACTTCGTAGCGGTTGAACTTGGTCTGCAGCTGGATCGTCTTGATGTCGGCTTCGTTTTCGAGCGCCTCCCAGACCGCGTGGTAGCGCTCGGGATGGTCGAGTCTGAGGAAGCGCATCGGCGAGCCGTGCGCGTCGCGGCGGCGATAGCGCGCCTCGGGCGACAGCACACCGTCGAGGATCTGTTCGACCTGTCCGCGCTGGAACAGGGCTTCGCGCAGCAGGTCCGGCGTCGGCATCGTCGTCGTGCGCTGCGGCTCGAGCGCCGGCATCGGGTCGTACCGCAGGTTCAGGATGTCGCGTGCCTCGAGCAGCATCAGCCATTCGAACGCGTTGGCGCCCTGAAGGAAGTACCGCGCCACCGTGCTGTTGAAGACCTCGCCCTTGGTGACATCGACTTCGCCGGTGATCGCGTCGCGCGACTCGATCTCGACGCGGCCACTTCCGCCGGACTCATACAGGTGGCAGAAGATCTGCGGCAGGTCGCGCGCGACGAGCAGGCGGTGCAACGTCCGGTCGGCCGCCATCAGCGGCGCCGGGGGCGGAACCTGCATCGCCTTTCGGGCCGCGATCGCAAGCTCGCTGCGCGCCGGGAAACCGGACGTGATCTCCTCGCAGAGGGTCTCGACGTCCTGTTGCCCCGAATGGCCGATCACGCCGAGCAGTTCCCTCGTCGTCAGCGAGTCGCCCAGGATCGAGAACGTGAACTTCAGCTTCTTGAGCTCGCGACGGATCCGCGCGATGACTTCCGAGCGCATCCTCGCGGGCAGCGACACCCTGTTGAAGACGTTGCCGTACTGTTCGAGCAGTTCGTGCTGTTCACAGAAATCGAACGCGGCGCGCAGCGAGCTCTCCGTTTCGATCGCGATGAGCGCAACGAGAATCTTGTGGCACGCGTCGGTCGCGTCGCGGTCCTTGCCGAACAGCGGCTTGAACTCGGCGAGCTTCCCGGCCAGCACCTCGGCGGCCGGCTCGGTCCCGATAAAGCCATATGTTTGAATAACTTGCTGGTTCAGCTGGCGCGCGCTTCCCGGGAAGAGCCATGGCGCGAGGAGCTGGACGGCGGTCGCTCGCTGGCTTTCGTCGTCCGTGACGATGTGGCCGAGGATGTACGCCAAGTTGCGCACGTAGTACCAGGGCGACGACTGGTGGCAGTTGCGCAACGACTCCAGGATCCTGCCGTAGATTTCGCGGCCGTATGCCTCGAGCATCGCGAGGGCGAGCTTTCGCTCGCGCCGGTCGTCGCTTTCCTGCAGGAGGTGCAGCAGCCGGTCCGGCTGCCACCGCGCAAAGAGACGCAACACGTCTCGCAGCAGGAACGTCCCGGACTTTGACGATCCGTACTCGCCGAGCTTCTGCAGGTTGAAGAGCGTCGTCTTCTCCTGGAGCCGGTGCATCTGGTGCGTGTTGAGCCGCGCATCGGTCGCCAGTTCATTGAGGGTCGCAAAGACCTTCACCCCGTGCTCGAAGTACTCGTCGTTGATCAGCGCGATCGCAAGATCCGCCAGCTGGCAGAGGTAGACCTCGAGCTGAAACTTGGGCCGGTTCGCATAGACGGCATCCTTGTCCGCCGCGTTTGCGAGCTTGATCTCGCGCTTTGTCTGGACGTCGGGGATGAGGTTGACGAAATCGTCAAAGACCTCGGCCACTTGCGACTGGTAGCGCCCGATCTGCTCCTGTTGGGTCGGCGAATCGAAGGTGTATCGCCGGTCGGCGCCCAGCACCTGGTGGGTTGCGTTGCGGTAAAGGTCTTCGTTGAACTGCTCGGTCGACACCGGCGCGTCGCGGCGCCCCTCGAGCGCGAATTCCTGCGGAGCCCGGAAGCTGCCGAGCGGGCGGATCTCCTTCCACGGATTCTGTCCGAGGAGTGCGGTGAGTCGCGCCTGGTCCTCGGGCGGCACGGCGCGGATGAGCGCGCGCTCGAACGGTGGGAAGAACTCGAAAATGCGCTGAAACCGGACGACGCGGTAGAAGAAGATGTCAAAGACCTTGTTCCGCGCCGCGAGAAGCGCGGCGAAACGGTCCTGCATTGCGCGTGGATCGCCGTAGACCCATCGAACGACGGCGCTTGCGACGACGCGCACGACCTGCGAAACGACCGTCGCGAGCGAGTGCCCGATGAGCGCCGGGGCACGTGCACCCGCGAGAAATAGCTCGACGTCGGAAAGGGCTTGCTTGAGGCTGTCCTCCATGGGGTCCGGTTCCTTGGCGGATTGTGCGCGGGCTCTGCGCTGTGGATGGCGGCCGGCGGTGCGTGACGCAGGGGGGCGTGCCCGTCGACACGGTCGCATTATGAACCGAACGCGCGGAAAAAAGCGAGTTCGATTCTCGTGCAAAATTGACCAAAATACAGCGTTCGGTGTACTGTTTCGCGGTTTGAGACCGCGCCCCGCGCAGTTCTGACAACCACTACTCTCGTTTGGAGTTCCGACTATGAAGCATTCACCCGTCCCCCCGGGCCGATTTCGTTCGCTTGCGACGATCGGTTTGACCGCGTTGGTTTCCCTGATGGTCCTGCTGCCTGCGCACCCCGCAAGCGGGCGATCCAGTGATGCGACAGGATCGGATCGCCGGCGCATACCGGCTTCCCGTCCCCGAGAACTATCACGCGCGGTACGACCCGGCGGTCGCCGAACAGGCGTCCAAGACGGGCAGCCCGATCATGCGCACGGCGATCGACTCGACGGAACAGGTCGCGGCCGATGCGTTGGCGGCGCGGGTGCCGGCGCTGCACATCTCGCGCGACGAAGTGTCGCAGCTGCCGGTGATGGTGCTCTCGTACGAGTCGGGCCAGGTGCTTGCCACACCGTCACGGAAGGCCGCGAACTCGCCTGATGGGGCGGCCCGCGCGTTCCTGCAGGCCAACAAGGCGCTCTACGCAGCGTCGGACAGCGATCTCGCCAGTCTCAAGACACGGTACGTCACGAGCCCGGAGGGCGGCGCGACGATCGTCAAGATGGATCAGTATGCGGGCGGAATTCAGGTCTTTGACGCAGAACTTGCCGTCGTCATGACCAAGCAGAACGAAGTGGTTGCCACGTCCGGCCGCTTCTACCCACAGATCTCCAAGGCGCCGTCGGCCGCGTCGTTCGCGCTTCCGCCGACAGACGCTATCTCGCGTGGAATCAAGGACTTGACGGGTCGAATCGTTGGCTCGGGCGACTTTGCGATCGTCCGCGGCGAAGACGAAGCCGGCTACACGGTCTATGGATTTACGCCGGACCGAGCCGAGGTCTCCCGCGCCTGCTGAGCGAGGACGTTCGCATTCGAAAGGTCCTGTACCCGCTGGCCGCTGGGCGGTTCGTCCCGTCGTATTACCTCGAGCCGTGGGTTGCCGGCGAGCCTGAGGGCAGCGGACCGGTGTTCTCGTACGTCATAAGCGCCGAGGATGGCGCGATGCTCTTCCGCAACAACCTGACGGCGAACGACACATACAACTACCGCGTGTATGCCGACGGGACGGGTGACAAGCGGCCGTGGGACGGTCCGACAGGAACGATCGGCACGCCCCATCCGACTGGAATTCCAAACGGATACCAGGCGCCGTTCATCTCGGCTCCGATGATCTCGGTCGAGAGTCTTCTTGGCCCGACCGACCCGTGGCTGCCGCCGGCGGCGACCGTCACGACGGGCAACAATACGGAGGCCTATCTCGACATCACGGGCGCAGACGGCTTCAGCGCGGGCGACATCCGCGGAATGACGTCGTCGGCGGGTACGTTTGATTACCAGTACAACTCGACGCTGAACGTCAGCGACGCCACGAATCGACAGGCCGCCGTCGTTGGCATGTTCTACCAGGTCAACTGGCTTCACGACGTCTGGTACCAGCACGGGTTTACCGAAGCTGCAGGCAATGCCCAGACAGACAACTATGGACGCGGCGGCGTCGCGGGCGACAGCCTGAAGGCCGAGGGGCAGGATCAGTAAGGCACCGACAATGCCAACATGTCGACCCCGGCGGACGGCGGGCGTCCCAAGATGCAGATGTACATCTTCACAGCGGGTGGTCTGTTGAACCCGACGCGCGAAGGCACGTTCGACATGCTGATCGTGGGTCACGAGATGGGCCATTATATCTCCAACCGACTGATCGGAAACGGCAGCGGGCTCACCAACCGCCAGGGCGGTTCGATGGGCGAGGGTTGGGGCGACTTCAACTGCCTGCTCACCACGGCACAGCCGACGGACGACACGCAGGGGACCTACGCGATCGGCGGCCAGACCGACATCTATTTCTGCGGCGCATCGTTCGTCGACAACTACTACTACTCGATCCGGCGCTATCCGTATTCGGCCCGGAAAGACAAGAACCCCCTTACTTTCAAGGACATAGGGTCGGGCATCACCACGTATCCCGGCGTCTCGGGCAATCCGTGCCTGAACCTGACGTCGTCGCCGGCCGAGGTGCACAACTCGGGCGAGATCTGGTGCGAGATGTTGTGGCAGTGCTACACGGACCTGGCCGGCGCGTACGGTGCGTCGACGGCGCGCGATAAGATGATGCAGTACATGATCGACGGCATGAAGGCCACGCCGTCGAGCCCGACGTTCACCGAGGCACGCGACGGTGTGATCGCCGCGGCGAATGCGGTCAACGGGTTCGCGAATCCCAAGGACTCGCAGATCCTGTGGAAGGCGTTCTCCAAGCGCGGCATCGGTTCGGCTGCCGTCAGTCCGGCCCGGACGTCGAACAACCACTCCGGCGTGGTGCAGGACTTCACCGCGGCGCTGGACTTCCGGACGACACGTTCGGCATCTATTCGGCCGGAAACTACTTTGAGCGGGATGTGCTGTTCGGCGGATCGGCGGACACGATCGTCAACTTTGGCGTGAACGGCACGCCGTTCGTCGGAAACTGGGACGGAGGCGCGACGGTCGGCGCGGCGTCCGCGGACAATCCCGGGTTCTATGATCCCGCTACCGGGACGTTCTTCCTCAGGAACTCGCAGACTCCCGGACCTGCTGACATCGCGTTCAGCTTCGGCCCGGGCGGTGAAGCCGTTCCGGTCGTCGGCGACTGGAACGGCGACGGAACGACGTCAATCGGCGTCTACATCTCCGTCGACGGGCACGTTCTTCAAGAACACGAACGCGCCGGGCGCTGCCGACGTCGCGTTCTCGTTCGGTCCGACGTCGTCGACGCTCGTTCCCGTCATCGGCGACTGGAACAACGATGGCACCGACACGATCGGTCTCTATGACCCTGCGACCGGTGCGTTCTTCCTCAAGAATTCGAACACGCCGGGAGTAGCCGATCTCGTGTTCCTCACATTCGCGCCGGCGGCGCGGCGCCGATCGCGGGCGACTGGAACTCCGACGGGACCGACACCATCGGCATCTACAACACGGCCACGGGCGGGTTCTTCCTGCGAAACTCCAACTCGAGCGGGCCCGCCGACGAGACGATCCTGTTCGGCCCCGGAAAAGCAGGCCAAGGCCGTCGCTGGAAACTTCGACGGTCAAACGCGCCGTCGGGCTTTCAACGTTGAAAGCGGGCCGTTGCTCTCGAATTATTTGACCAGGTCGATAATTCAAGAGATTGGCGGCCCGCTCCTGCTGACTGCACCCCGGTCCACGGCGTGCATATCTGGTGACGCTTTCCACCGTGCGGAACCAGATGGGAAAGACCCGCAGAGACCAGAAGACGACCGACGAAGTGCAGGCGCCGAGGCCTCGCGAGTTCACGCCCGCGGCGTTCGCGCGGGCGCTCGGGATCGACCGCGCAGAGCTGGATGCGCACGAGCGCGAGGGGCGCCTCCCTGCCCCCAGACGGCGGTCGCGCGGCGAGGTGGCGCAGCGGTCGTACACGGTCGACGATCTCGTCGCGGCGCGCAAGGCGCTCAACCTCCCTGCCCTGATCGCCGCGCCGAGACGCCAGCTGTTTCTGAACTTCAAGGGCGGCGTAGGAAAGACGGTCATCGCGGCGAACTATGCGTATCGCGTCGCGCGGCACGGACTGCAGGTGCTTGCGATCGACCTCGACGCGCAGGGCCATCTGACGAAGTGTCTCGGCGTCGATCCGGACCGCCAGGAACGAACGCTGCTCGACATCCTGCGCGACCGGGTGCCCGTCGAAGAGGCCTGTCTGCGTGGTGTCGCGGGTCTCGCAAATCTGGATCTCGTGCCCGCAAACCTTTCGCTTTCGCCGATCGAGATCATCCTGTCGCAGCGCAACGCGCGCGAATTCCAGCTCAAGCGCGCGCTCGACAGCGCCGTCGGCCGGTACGACGTGATCGTGCTGGATGCGCCGCCGAACCTGTCGCTCCTGAACCTGAACGCGATTCTGGCGATCGACGACCTGGTGATTCCCGTATTGACGGACTTTCTGTCGTACGACGGCCTGCGGATCCTGTTCGACAATCTGCAGACGATTCGCGACGACTTCGGATTCGAGCCGGAACGCATCGGCATACTGATCAACGGATTCAACGCGTCCGAGTCGCTGTCGCTGCAGTCGCGCTGCGCGATCGAGGAGTTCTATGGCGAGCTGGTGATGCGCACGGTCATCCGCAAGAACACCGCGATCGGACAGTCGACGGCCGAGCAGCGATCCGTGTTTGAGGTGGCGCCGTCGTCAAAGGCGGCCCGGGACATCGAGCAGCTCGTCGACGAACTGCTGGGGATTTGATCGCGGCCGGGCCGGACGGCCGCTGCGAGGGGTCAATGGCAGACAAATCCAAGGGCAAATGGGCCGAGAGCGCGAGCGGATACAAGCCGGGATCGTCGTCAGCGAGATCCGCGCCAAAGGCGACGCGGCCGTGGCACGTTCCCGGAACGTCAGACGAAACCACGACGGCCGACGAAGCGCCCGTGACGTGGTCGCGGACGCTGCCGATCTCCGCGATCGAGACCGACCCCGACCAGCCGCGCCGCACGTTCGTCGCGCATTCGCTCGACGAGCTCGCCTCGAGCATCCGCTCGCAGGGCGTCCTGCAGCCGATTCTCGTGCGCAGGCTTGCCGACGGATCGGGCACATACGTCGTGGTCGCGGGCGAGCGTCGACTTCGCGCCGCGCGAGCGGCAGGGCTCGACAACGTTCCGTGCGTCGTGCTGGCTGGGGAATCGCTCCGCGATGCGCGGCTTGCGCAGCTCGCCGAGAACCTGCAGCGCGAGGACCTGGCGCCGATGGAAGAGGCGCACGCCATCGTCCGGCTCGCCGAGGTCGACGAGCTGAGCCACGAGGAGGTGGCGAAGCGGCTGGGGAAGTCGCCCGCGTACATTTCCCGTATTTATTCCGTAAGTCGAATCCCTTCAACCGAATACAAGGCACTTGCGACGTCGCAACCTTCGATGAGCGTGCTCTACGAGTACGCGCAGCTGCCCGAGGATCCCGCACTGCGGCGGCGCGCGGCGGAGATGATCCGGGACGGCGCGACGGTTCGCGACCTCGAGGCGCTGCGCGGCAAGGGCGGTCGGTCGGGAAGTCGAAGACCGGCGGAAAACCGGTGCGCCGCGGCCGTCCGATGAAGGCCGACGCACAGGTGGAGGCGCTGCGGGCGCGCGGTGCGCGGCCTCGGCGTTGTCGCCCGACGGCGCGGCGCGCGCGATCGGCACCTCGCAGCGCGAGGCGATCATCGCCGAGCAGGTGTCGCTTGCTCGGTGGACGGCGCGCGTGCTCGGCGGCAACGGCGCGATCGAGGACGCGGCGCGCCAGCTCGAGGCGGCGCTTACTCGCGCGTCCGGCGCGAAATCTTCGACGCCCGCAGGTACAGCTGGTCGAGCAGGTCGAAAAGCGCCGTCGACTCGGCCTCGGTGATCTGTTCGGGCTCGATCCTGGCCATCTCGATCGCGACCTGACGCAGCTGGTCCGCGAACATCGCTCCGGGGTCCGAGAGGTACGCGTCCGTCTCGGCGTCGAGGTCGTCGTCCTCGTCGTCGCCCGGACGCGCGTAGGCCGATCGATCCGGCGCCGACGCCTGGGACGTGCGCGGTTTCCCGAGCAGCTCGTTGATGCGCTCGTAGAGCTGCCGTGCCGAGCCACGGCCGGCGACGTGGGCCGCCAGCACGCGGGCGCGCAGTTTGGCTGCGCCGGAAGACGTCATCCCCGTGGTCTTGGAGGTGATGCGGGCGAGCTGGAGCGCCTCGAACAGGTTCAGGCGTCCGTCCTGCAGGGCGGCAACGGCGTCGGCCGGGCAGCTGAGGAGCCTCAGGTAGTGCTCGGTAAAGGTCCGGGCCGAGACGGTTGCCCGTGTTCCACGCGACAGCTCCTCGCCGAGCGTGGCCCACAGCCGGGACAGCTTCCCGCGATCGTACCGGCTCGGGCGGCCGCGGAGGCTGCGGGCCCACCCGCGGCGTTCGCAGTGCGACGCGGCGCGGAGCATCCGCACTATCTCACGCTCGTTATTGGGGACATCCATCGGCAGCCGCTCGACGAGCCGTCCGAGGAGCGCCCGGACGGCGGCCGGATTGGCGAGGGGATCGATGGTCCGGTCGCGCCGGCGCCGCCTGCTCATTGGCGTATGGAGGTCCTTTCGGGCGTGGCGGACTGTGGAACACAATGCGCCATTTGGATTGGTGAAGTGTACGAGAGACGCCGGTTTTGAGTCCAGCGCGTGTGGTATCATCCCGCCCGATTCGCAGGAGTTCAAAGATCGGGGGGCGGTCCACGTGGCAAAGGTAACCATCGGATTCGGGCTGTTGCTGGTTGTGCTGGGAGTCGGGTCGTACTACGGGTCGGGCATGGTCAGCCCGACGGCGTTGATCCCGGCGGCGTTTGGCGTCGTCTTTGTCGTGCTCGGGGCGATCGCGCTCAAGGAGCACCTGGTGAAGCACGCAATGCACGGCGCGGCTGCACTGGCGCTCATTGGGTTCCTTGCGACAGCGAAGGGGCTGCTCGGCGTCGTGACGATTGCGACCGGCGGGACGGTGGAACGGCCGGGAGCCGTCGAGGCCAAGGCCGCGATGGCGGCGATGTGCGCGGTGTTTCTGGTGCTGTGCGTGAATTCGTTTATCCAGGCGAGGCGCGCGCGCGGATAACTGAGCGCGGATAACTGAGCGGAGCGCGGTAGCGCTCAGGCCCCAACCTGGGCCGTTCATGTCGTTGGGGCCCGAGCGCTACCGCGCCCGGCTCTGTGTCGGTACGCCGGCCCATCCCTTGCACCACGGGCAAACACACGGTTATAACCGTCCTACCGCACACCAACACCATCGGAGGCCGTGGTTGAACAGGCAAGTGGGTCGTATTGCGCTCCCAGTGCTCGCCGCCCTGGCATTCCAGGCGTGCGTGACCGCCGGAGCCTACTTCGGAGCAACGTCGCCCCCCGGCGACCAGGTCCTCTACATCTCGAACCAGAGCGAGCCGCGCTCGCTCGATCCGCACAAGACTGCCGGCGTCCCCGAGTCGGCCATCATGCTCAACCTCTACGACTGCCTGACGACGTACGACCCGAAGACCTCCGAGCCCATCCCATGCGTCGCCACCTCGTGGGAGTCGAACGCTGACGCAAGCGTCTGGACGTTCCACCTGCGATCGGACGCCACGTGGACCGACGGCAGACCGCTCACGGCCGACGACTTTGTGTATTCATGGCGGCGGCTCGCCGATCCAGCCACCGCGTCGCCGTACGCAAACCTGATCTACTACGTCAAGAACGGCGAAGCGATCAACGACAGCAAGCTCGACGACATCACACAGCTCGGCGTCCGCGCCATCGACGCGCACACGCTCGAGGTCACGATGGAACGGCCGACCGCGTTCTTCCTCGCGATGACGCCGCACTACGCGTTCGCCGCGGTCCCGCAGTGGGCCATCGAGGCGTGGGGCGACCAGTGGGTCACCCCCGAGCACAACGTCTCGAGCGGTCCTTACCGGCTCGTCAAACGCGTGCCGTACGACCGCATCGTCCTCGAGAAGTGGAACGGACACTGGGACGCCGCACGGTGCGTCATCACGCGCGCCGTGTACCTGCCAGTCGAGGACCAGAATACGGCCGTCAATCTCTATAAAGCCAAAGAGGTCTATGTTTTAGCGGGAGGCGGCCAGAGCGTCCCCACGTCGTTCGTCAAGGCGCTCCGCGGCAAGAAGGACTTCCATATCAACGCCGAATACGGCACGTACTATTACAGCCTGAATGTCCGCCGGCCCCCGCTCAACGACGCGCGTGTACGGCGGGCGCTGGCGCTCTCCATCGACAAGAAGGAGATCTGCGAGAAGTACCTTGGCGCCGGGCAGATCCCCGCGTACGACTTCGTGCCGCCGGGCACGCCCGGATATCCATACCCTGATGTGCCGAAATACGATCCGGACCTTGCGCGAAAGCTGCTGGCCGAGGCGGGTTATCCGAACGGCGCGGGGTTCCCGAAGATCGAGATCTTCTTCAACACGCTCGAGTCGCACCGGCAGCTCGCCGAGCTGATCCAGAGCATGTGGAAGGAGCAGCTGAACATCCCGGTCGAGCTCAACAACCAGGAATGGCAGGTCTTTCAGGCGACGCGCGAGCAGCGGCGCTTCGACGTCGCGCGCGACGGGTGGATTGCCGACTACCTCGATCCGAACACGTTCCTCGACCTGTTCCAGGCGGACACGTTCGGCAATCACTCCGGCTGGCTGAATCCGAAGTACACCGCGCTGATGGAGAAGGCGAACAGCGACCCGGATCCGCAGCGGCGACTGGCAATGCTCGCCCAGGCCGAGGCGATTCTTCTCGACGATATGCCGATCATTCCGATCTACTACTATGCGAGCGTCGGCCTGAAGAAGCCGTTCCTCGACGGCTGGTACTTCAATCCGCTCGACCAGCATCCGCTCAAGTTCGTGTCGATCAACAACGACTGGCGGCCCGATCAGGACACGGGAGAGAGCGTCCACTAGCCGGCGCACAGCGACCAATGTTCACGTTCGTCGTCAAACGGCTGCTTCAGATCATCCCGCTTCTCGTCATCATCATGACGCTGACGTTCTTTGTGATGCGTCTGGCGCCGGGGAATCCGTTCGCGAACGAGAAGCAACTGACCGAGGTCGTGCAGCACAACCTGAACCGCCGGTTCGGGCTCGACCGGCCGATGTTCTACGTCTCGCTGAAGGAGTCGTACACGACACTGCGGCCCGACGGGACCGAGCAGTGGCAGACGCGATGGATCTTCCCGGGCTGGAACACGTCGACTGGGACGTTCGGATTCTTCCGATGGAACGGATTCGACAACCAGTACAACAACTATTTCATCGGGCGATCCGTAGCCGACGAGGAGACCGGTGCACGCATGTGGGAGTGGGGAGTCGTCGGAGGCAACTTCGGGCCGTCGACGCGCTTCACGGATGCACGGTCGGTCGCCGAAGTGATCTGGACCGGGCTGCCGTTGTCGTTCTGTCTCGGTCTGCTCGCCTATCTGCTCGCGCTCGCGTTTGGCATTCCCATCGGCATCGTCGCGGCGTACCGCCAGAACTCGCTCGTCGACTACGCGTCGATGGGCAGTGCGGTGTTCGGTCTGTCGGTGCCGGCACTCGTCCTCGGACCGATCCTGATCCTCGTGCTCTCGCTGACGCTCTACATCTTTCCGCCGGCATTGATGGAGTGGTGGGATCTCGGCCCGTTCTCGGTGCCAAACATTCGGTTCCTCGTGCTGCCGGCGGTCACGCTCTCGGCCGTGTACACGGCGTATATCGCACGGTTGATGCGCGCGGCGATGCTCGAAACGCTTAGAACCGACTACGTTCGGACGGCGCGGGCCAAGGGGCTCACGGAACGCGCGGTCGTCCTGCGGCACGCGCTGCGAAGCGCGTTGCTGCCCGTGGTCTCGTTCACCGGTCCCGCGCTTGCGTTTCTTCTCGCGGGAACGATCGTCGTCGAGCGGATCTTTGCGCTCGGCGGTCTCGGCCAGTTCTTTCTGCAATCGGCAACGAACCGCGACTACACGCTGACGCTCGGGATCGTGTTCTTTGTGTCCGTGGTGTTGATCGTGATGAACCTGCTGGTCGACATCGCCTACGCATTCATCGATCCGCGGATCAAGTACGACTGAGGAAACGACGTGGCACGCCCCGACGATTTCGACATTGCGAACGAGCACCACGTCACGCCGGAAGGCGCGGGCATCGACGAGGTGCTGACCGGGCACGCGACGACCGAGGCCGATCTCGTGAAGGGATCGAGCCTGTGGCGCGATGCGTGGCGCCGATTGCGGAAGAACCGCGTCGCGATGATGGGCGGCTTTATCACGCTCGTCGTCGTTGCGATCTCGCTCGTCGGATCGATCGGACTGCTCCACGACTGGGCGGGCGCGCACGGCTACGAACGGCTCGCGCGACTGAGCGACATCCTCCCGTACACGTTTGACAAGACGAGCCTCGAAGAGACAAACCTCTCGCCGTCGATCCACCACTGGCTGGGCACGGACGTGCTCGGCCGCGACCTGCTCGTGCGGATCATCGTGGGCGGGACTATTTCGCTTACGGTCGGACTCGTCGCGACGGCGGTCAGCTTTGTGATCGGCGTCGCGTACGGCGCGATCGCGGGCTACCTCGGCGGCCGCACCGACCAGGTGATGATGCGCATCGTCGACATCATCTATTCGCTTCCGTACATCTTTGTCGTGATCGTTCTGGTGTCGATCTTCGAGCGCAACTTCCTCGTGCTGTTCGCGGCGATCGGCGCGGTCTCGTGGCTCACGATGGCGCGCATCGTCCGCGGGCAGGTGCTGTCGCTCAGAAACCAGGAGTTCGTCGAGGCCGCACGTTGCGTCGGCGCATCCCGGTTCTCGATCATCTTTCGTCACATCGTGCCGAACACGCTCGGTCCCGTGATCGTCTACACGACGCTGACGGTGCCTTCAGTCATGCTGCAGGAAGCGTTCCTGTCGTTTCTCGGTCTCGGCGTGCCTCCGCCGTTCTCGTCGTGGGGAACCCTCGTCAACGAAGGCGTCGGTCCGATGGCGATCTACCCGTGGCAGCTGATCTTTCCGGCGCTGATGCTCGCCGTGACGCTGCTCAGCCTGAATTTTCTCGGGGATGGACTCCGCGACGCGCTCGATCCGCAGATGCGCAAGGAGTAGCGGGAGCGGTGAATGGCCAAGAAGGAGCGATCGCCGGAGGCTTTTGCGGCGCGACCGTACACCCGCCGAGCCGAGCCGTTCGTATGCCACGTCGAGGCAGGCGAGCACTGGTGGTGCGCGTGCGGGAAGTCCGAGCAGCAGCCGTTCTGCGACGGTTCGCATCGCGGGGGCCCGTCTGCGCCGGTGATCGTGACGCTCGACGAACCGGGAACGCATTCGTGGTGCGGCTGCAAGGCCACGTCCACGCCGCCGTACTGCGACGGTTCGCACGCATGCCAGCCTGGATCGCGCGGAGTGGAGACAGATCGCGCGCAGAATGCGGAGCGGGCAGGGAAGCCGGCGATGCTGACGGTTGAAGAGGCTCGCGAGCGCGTTATGCGCGCGGTCACGCCGCTCGGCGCGGAGGAGGTCGCACTCGTCGACGCGCACGGCCGCGTGCTCGCGGAGCAGGTGGTTGCTCCGGCCGACATCCCTGCAGCCGACAACACGGCGATGGACGGCTACGCCGTGCGGGCCGCGGACGTCGCCGGCGCGACGCGCGAGACGCCGGTCACGCTGGACGTGATCGAGACGCTGCCCGCGGGCTATGTGCCGTCGCGTACGGTTGGTGCGGGGCAGGCGACACGGATCATGACCGGCGCGACGATTCCGGACGGCGCCGATGCAATTGTGATCGTCGAAGTGACCGAAACGGACGGCGATCGTGTGCGCGTGTTTCGCGATGCTCGGCCGGGGGCGCACATCAGACGTCGCGGCGAGGACGTTCGCACGGGGCAGACGCTGTTTCTGCCGGGCGCCGCGATCGGCGCCGGCGAGATCGGTCTGCTCGCGTCGATAGGGAAGGGACGGGTCACGGTCGCGCGCCGGCCCGTCGTTGCCGTCGTGTCGACCGGGGATGAACTGGTGGACGTCGACACGGTGCCGGGCCCGGGTCAGATCGTCAACTCGAACGCCCATTCGCTTGCGGCGCTGGTGCGCGAGGCGGGCGGCGAGCCGCGCGTGCTGCCGATCGCGCGCGACACGCTCGGCGACATTACTGCGGCGCTCGAGAGCGCGGCGTCGTCAGACGTCGTCATCACGAGCGGCGGCGTGTCGGTCGGCGAGTTCGATTACGTCAAGGCGGCTCTCGACGCGCTTGGCGCCGAGCTCGATTTCTGGCGCGTCTCGATGAAGCCGGGCAAGCCGGTCGTTTTCGCGAAGCTAGGCGCGACGACCTTCTTTGGTCTGCCGGGGAATCCCGTTTCGTGCATGGTGGGCTTCCACCTGTTCGTGTGGCCGGCGCTCAAGAA